>CAZEVX010000123.1:0-9615 GCA_964515705.1 uncultured Verrucomicrobiota bacterium
GCCTGCGCCGCCTTCTGGAAAAAACACCAAGAATCTCGGACTGACCCCTATTTCAGACCCCTATTTCACCGGCGCTGACCGGTCGAGGCCGAGGGGAGATTTCATGAAGACGTCCGCGCCGCGCCCGCCGCCGGAACAGCCCACCGAACACTCCCTGTGGCTGTGGGAGCCGGACGAGGAGGGGGACGCCGGGGCCGACGGGTTCCGCCCCTGGCTCGATCCCTATCCACTACCCGGCGGCCGGCGGGCCGGCGCGGTCGTGATCTGTCCCGGGGGCGGGTACGCCGGGCGCGCCGCCCACGAGGCCGGCGTGGTGGCCGGCCGTTTCAATGCCCTGGGATTCCACGCCTTCGTGGCGCACTACAGCGTGGCGCCGCGCCGCCACCCGCAGCCGCTGCGCGACGCCGCGCGCGCCATGCGCCTCGTCCGGCGCCGGGCGGGGGACTGGGGTGCGGACCCGCGCCGCATCGCGCTGCTGGGTTTTTCGGCCGGCGGACACCTGGCGGCCAGTCTTGGCGTGCATGCCGGCAGCGACTGGGTGGCGGGGCCGTCGGATATTGATCGCGAAGACTGCCGGCCGGATGCCCTCGTGCTCTGCTATCCCGTGATCAGCGCCGGCGCCTGCGGCCACGCGGGGTCCTTCCGCAACCTGCTCGGACCCGACGCGCCGCCGGACCTGCGGGAGCGGATGTCGTTGGAACGGCAGGTCACGGCCGCGACCCCGCCGGCCTTCCTCTGGCATACCGCGGCCGACCCCAGCGTGCCGGTCGAGAACGCCTTCCTGTTCGCCCAGGCGCTGCGCCGCCGCGGGGTGCCCTTCGAAATCCATGTCTTTCCCGAGGGCCGGCACGGCCTGGGACTAGCCCCGCAATGCCCGGCCGTGGCGGTCTGGCCGGAGCTCTGCGCCCGCTGGCTGAACGGCATGGGCTGGGGCGGCAACCCCGCTCAGTGCCAGTAACTGGCGCCCTGGAACGAGGCGTGGTGCGTGCCAATGGCGATCGTCGAGCCGGGCCGGCACGGGAAGGTCACGGTGTAGTTCTTGTTCTGGCGCTTGAATACCCGCGTCTTGTCCCACGCGAAATACTCGGCGCCGTTCATGTCGTAGGCCGCCACGAACGCCGAACTGATCCGCCAGCGCCGCAGCTTGAGGTGCACGGTCACCGTACCGGGGTGCGGCATCCGGTAGGGGTCGGACTCGCGCACCTGGAAGCGCAGCCCTTTGACCTTCAGCGCGTATTCCTTGGCGATGAAGAGCGGGTCGGTCACCGGCACGACCACGACCGTCTCGGTCTCGTCGCCGCTGGCGGCGACGAAGAAACAGTCGTTCGTGTCCTCGGCGCCCACCAGTGCCTGCACGTCGCCGTTCAGGGCCGCCACCCCGAACTCGGCGGCGCCGGTGATCGTCACCGACGGCGGGATCGTGTAGGCAGTGCGCGGCGCCGGCACGTAGGCGATGTGCCAGCCGCCGTCCCAGCGCGGGGTGTAGTCGTCCGGGCCCAGGTACCACGCCAGGGTGCCCTGGGCGTGCGCCGCCGGGGTCCATTGCATTGGCACGGGCTGCCCGGCCAGCACGTGCGCCTCGTCGGAAGGTTCGATCACCAGGACTTGGTCTGGCAGCACGGTGGGTGCCGAGCGGTACATCAGCGCCGGGCCGTCCGGCCCGTTGGTGTAGACGGAGAGCGTCAGCGCGTCCCCGGCCTGGACGTTGGTCAGGACGGCATAGTAGAATGGCAGCCGCAGGCTCGTTTCCCGGCCGCCGCTCAGGCCGAACGCCAGGCGCTCGCGGAACACCAGCGGCGTGCCGTTGACGTCCACCCGGGCGTTGGTGAGGTCGCCGATGTCGTAGACCGAGGCGGCGGCGTAACAGCCGTTCGTGTCCTGCCAGGCCATCGCCGCCACGCCGGGAACGTTGCCGGAACGCAGGGCGAACGGCCCGCGCCGCTCCCAGGCGTCGCCGGACATGTAGGTGTAGACCCGGTAGGCGTCCGGCAGCCGCTGCACGATCGCCAGGTCCGGACCCTGGTGCCCATCGAACCGGCCGAACACCGGCACGCCTTGCACCAGCTCGATCGGGTTGATCGCTTGCCCCAGGTTGCCGGTCCAGCGGTAGATCGCCCGGCCGTTGATCATCCAGCCGACAAAGTGGCGCGTCTGCTCCCAGGACGTGCCGGGGAAGATCGTCACGGCAAACGCGATTGGCACGCGCGGCCCGGCCGCGCCCGGATCGAACCCGAACGGCGCCGCGCGGGCGTAATTGGCGCGCGAGCGCCATACATGCCAGGCGTTGCCGACCACCACCGCCGGATCGTCGCGGCCGTCCTCGTCGAAGTCGTGCAGATACGGCATCCCATTCGGGACCCCGCAGGCCAACGGCCCTTCCATGGCGTAGCCGTTGCCCGAGCGCCAGAGGAACCAGTCGGCCCCGGAGAGCATCGTCAGGTCGGGTTGCCGGTCGCCGTCCAGGTCGCCGAGCGCGTAGGCGCCGCCGCACAGCGCGAGGTCGAACGGGCCGGCCATGGCATAGTTCTGGCCGGACATCCAGACATACCACTCGCCGTTGCCGATCAGGGCCAGGTCGTCGTAACCGTCGCGGTCGGCATCGCCGGCGGCAAACTTCCAGGCCGCCAGGGCGTGCGTGGCCAGCAGAACGACGCCGACGACCAACCACCGTGCGCGCCAGAACACGCGGTGCGGAAATGCTGTCATGCGCGAGTCTCCGATTGCCGGGCGTGGAACTCGCAACCCCGATTTGCACTACCCTACATGCGGCCAGGCGCCTTGGCAAGAACGGAGACAAGCCGCCGCGCGGCCGCGGGCGGCAAGTCGAATCGGCGCTGTACATGGCCCCGGCTTTCTGGTACATTTTAACAACTATGTTGAGTGTCCGACAGGGCGCCTCCGGAACTTCATCCGGTCCCCGGTCGGATCCTGCGCAAGGAGCATCCGCCATGACAGCCGCTTCCCCGTCGTCTCATCCCTTGACCTTTTTCCGCTCCGGCGGCGTGGATCAGGTCATGCTGCGGACCGGCGCCGACCTGGCGGCCGTCGAGCACCTCGATCTCAAACTCTGGATGGCGCTGGCCATGCCCACCCGCGGCATCGAGTGCGACCCGCGCACCGCCGACCTGCTCGATACCGATGGCGACGGGCGCATCCGGCCCCCGGAACTGATCGCCGCCCTGCGCTGGGCGCGCGAGGCGTTCCGCAGCCTCGACGACCTCGTGCGCGGGGGCGATGCGGTGCCGCTCGCGGCCATTGCCTCGCCCGACCTGCTGTCGGCCGCCCGCCGCATCCTGGCCGATCTCGGGAAGCCGTCGGCCACCGCGATCTCCCTCGAGGACGTGGCCGACAAGCAGCGCCTCATCGCCGCCATGCGCTTCAATGGGGATGGGATCATCCCGCCGGAGTCCGCCGACGATCCCGCGGTCCGGCAGGCCTTGGCGGATATCGTTGCCGCGCTCGGCGGCGAGCCGGATGCTGGCGGCCAGGTCGGCGTCAGCCGTGCCAAGGCGGATGCCTTCTTCGAACAGGCCGATGCCGTTGTCGCCTGGTCCGCCCGCGCGGAATCCGATCTGTCCGGCGCCGGCCTGACGCTCGACGCCCTCTCCGCCGCCCGCGCGGCGATCCAGGCCGTGAAGGTCAAGCTGGACGACTACTTCGCCCGCTGCCGGGTGGCGGCCTTCGATCCCCGCGCGGTTGGCGCTCTCAACCGCGACCCCGCCGCCTACGATGTCCTGGGGCGGGAAACTCTCACCCTGGCCTCGGAGACCATGGCCGCCCTGCCGCTGGGATCGGTGGCCGCCGGCCGGCCGCTGCCGCTCGAGGACGGCGTCAACCCGGCCTGGTCGGACGCCGTGGCCGCCTTGCGTCGGGATGCCGTCGCGCCGCTGCTGGGCGACCGCGAGGCGCTGTCGGAAGACGACTGGCGGGCGCTGCAGGCCAAGCTGGCCCCGCTCGACGCCTGGCTGGCATCCCGCCCCGATACTCCCGTGGCTGCCCTGGGCGTGCCGCGCCTGCGTGAACTCCTGGCTGGCGACGCCCGCAAGGCCATCCAGGCATTGCTGGACCAGGACCTCGCCGCCGCCCGCGACACGAGTCAGTTCGCCGCCGTCGAAAAACTCCTGCGCTTCCAGCGCGATGTCTACGCGGTCCTGACAAACATGATCAATTTCGCCGCCTTTTACCGGCAACGCGAAGCCTTTTTCCAGGCGGGCACCCTCTATCTCGACGCCCGCGCTTGCGCGCTCTGCATCGAGGTCGCCGATCCCGATAAGCATGCCCTGCTGGCCGGCCTCTCGGGGGCCTTCCTGGCCTACTGCCAGGCGACCCGCCCCGGCGGCCAGAAACGAACCATCGTCGCCGTGTTCACCAATGGCGATTCGGACAACCTGATGGTCGGCCGCAACGGCGTGTTCTACGACCGCCAGGGCCGCGACTGGGACGCCACGATCGTCAAGATCGTCGCCAACCCCATCAGCGTCCGCGAAGCCTTCTGGCTGCCCTACAAAAAGTTCGTGCGGTTCGTCGAGGACCAGGTCGCCAAGCGCGCCCAAACGGCCGAGGCGGCCTCCACGGAGAAAATGGCCGGCATCGCCGCGACCACCCAATCTCCCGCCGCCGCCGTCCCAAAGAAACTCGATCTTGGCACGATCGCCCTGATCGGCACGGCCGTCGGCGGTATCAGCGCCCTGGTGGGCGGCTTTCTCCAGGCGCTCTTCGGACTGGGATTCTGGCTGCCGCTCGGCCTGCTGGGCATCATGCTCCTGATTTCCGGGCCGTCGATGATCCTGGCCTGGCTGAAACTGCGCGCCCGCAATCTCGGGCCGATCCTCGACGCCAACGGCTGGGCGGTCAATACCCGCGCCAAACTCAATGTGCCGTTTGGCGCCGCCCTGACCAGCCTGGCAAGGCTGCCGCCCGGCTCGCGGCGCCTGCTGGCGGACCCCTATGCCCGGCGGCGCCGGCCCAGCGCGCTCCTGCTGGCGGCCTTGCTCGCGGCGCTGCTGGCTTTCCTCTGGATGGGGGCCAGCGGACGCCTGTGCGTCCCCGCCGGCGCCGGCGCGCCGTGCCCGGCGGCCTCCCGCGCCCCGTAATCCGGTTTTGCCGTGAAACCGATCCGGGACATGCCCGCCAGTCAGCGGCCGCGCGAAAAGTTGCGCGAGAAGGGGCCGGCCGCGCTGACCGACGAGGAACTCGTCGCCGCCATCCTCGGCATGGGCACGGCCGGCGCCGACGTGCGCACGATCGCCCGCGCCGTCGCCGGCCTGATCCGCGAGCACAAGACCGCCCTCGGCCTGGATCACCTGCTCGCCGTGCCCGGCATGGGCCTGGCCAAGGGCGCCCAGATTCTCTCGGCCTTCGAACTCGCCCGGCGGCACCTGATCAAGGACACGGTCGTCGTCAGCGGGCCGAAGGACGTCGTGCTCCAGATGGCCGACCTGGTTGGCAAGCTGCAGGAATATTTCGTGTGCCTGTCGCTCAACGGCGCCAACGAGTTGATCGCCCGCCGGATCGTGACCATCGGGCTGCTCGACCAGAGCCCGGTCCACCCGCGCGAAGTGTTCGCCGACGTCATCGCCGACCGCGCCGCGGCCGTGATCTTCGCCCACAACCATCCCTCGGGCGACGTGCGGCCGAGCGAGGCCGACCTCGCCACGCACCGCCAGCTCACGGACGCCGCCAAGCTGCTCGGCCTGCGCGTCCTCGATCATGTGATCGTCTCCCGCAAGGGCTACACCAGTTTCCAGGAGGCCGGGCTGTTGCCCGCCTGAACCCCGCCGCCGGCGCCTGGAACGCCGCGCGGCACGGTAACCCCGCCCCATGAAACGACCCCTAAGCATCGCCGCCCTGGCGGCCGGCCTCTGGCTGGCCGGCCAGGCAGGAGGACCCGCCATGACCGCCACCAACGTGCTCGAGAGCGTGCCATACCAGGAGGCCGGCGCCGGCCGGCGCCGGCTGGTCGATGCCCCCCACCTGCTGGTCATGCAGGCGGCGCTCCGGCCCGGCCAGATGGTCCCGCAACACCAGGCGGACTCGAATGTCCAGATCCTCGTGCTTGACGGGGACATCCTCCTCAATCTGGACGGCCAGAACGTGTCGGCGCGGAAAGGCGACCTGGTCCCGGTCGCCTTCCGCACGCCGATGAACATCCGCAATGTCTCGTCCGCCAACGCGACCTTTTTGATCATCAAGGCCCCGCACCCGTCGGCCATGAGCGCGCAACACGCGGCCGGGAACGAGGCCGGGAGCGGCCGGCCGTAATGACTGCGATCGATCGGGAACACCTCGACGCCCTGCTGGCCGGCGTGCTGCCCGACGCCCCCGGCTGGCGCGACGGCCGGCTGGCCGCCCTCCGCCATAACCAGTTCGTCTATCCTGCCGCGCCGCTGGCCACGCGCGCCGCCTGGGCGCGCCGCGCGGCCTGGGTGCGCGAGCGCCTGCGGCTAGCCGCCGGCCTGCTGCCGGCGCCGCCCCGGCCGCCGCTTGCGGCGCGCGTCTGGGGCGAGTTCGAGCACGAGGGCTGCCGGGTCGCCAAGGTACGCTTCCAGAGCGCCCCGGGGCTCTGGGTCACCGGCAACCTCTACCGGCCGGGCCGCGGCCGGGGGCCCTGGCCGGCGATCCTCAATCCGCACGGCCATTGGGCCCGCGGCCGCTTCGCCCACGAGCCGCGCGGCTCGGTCCCGGCCCGCTGCCTGATGCAGGCCCGGCTCGGGTTCGTCGCCTTCTCCTACGACATGCTCGGCTATAATGACAGCCGCCAACTGCTGCACCGCTGGCCGGGGGACCTGACGCGCTGGGCGGCGCTCTGGGGCTTGAGCCCCTGCGGACTACAACTCTGGAATAGCCTGCGCGCCGTGGACTGGCTCTGCACGCGCGCCGACGTGGACTCCGGCCGCATCGGCTGTACGGGCACCTCGGGCGGCGCTTCCCAGACCTGGACCCTGGCCGTTCTCGATCCCCGCGTGCAGGTGGTTGTCCCGGTCTGCATGCTCTCGAATCATTACCAGGGCGGCTGCCAGTGCGAAGAAGCCCCGCTCCTGCGCCTCGGCGACCTGACGACCCTCGACATCGCCCGCGCCCTCGCCCCGCGCCCGGCGCTCTACCCGTCGGTCACGGGCGATTGGACCAACATGAATCCCGTCTTCGAAATCCCGCAGCTCCGCGCGGCCTACCGGCTCTTCGGCGCCGCGCGCCGGGTGGGCTCGGTGCACGTCGACGACGGCCACAACTATAACCGGCGCACGCGCGAAGTCGCCTATGCCTGGTTCCGCCGCTGGCTGGCGGGCGACCGGTCGGTCGGCCGGCGGATCCGTGAACCGGCCCTCGCGCCATTGCCGGAATCCCGCGCGCGCTTGTTCCCCGAAAACGTCCGCCGGGCGGACGCATCCGATTCCCGCAGGGTCCTGGCGCGCCTCGCCCGCGCCCTGGCGACGGAGTTTCGCGCGCCGCCCGGTTCCCGCGCCGCCTTTGCCGCTCTGCAGCGCCGGTTCCGCGCGCCGTACGCCGGCGCCTTCGCCGCGGAAGGTCCGGAGGCCGAGGCGGCTGACGTGGCCGTCCGTCCGGCCTACCGTACCGCCCGCCTGCCGGACGGCGGCACGGTCGCGGGGTTCGTGCTCGCGCGGCGCGGCAGCGGCGCGCAGGTCCCGGCGTTGTGGATGACCCCCGCGCGCGCGCGGGCCGGCGCCCCGACCGTGCTGGCCGTGCCTGGCGCCGGCAAGCGCAGCCTGTTCCGCGGCCGGCGCCCCGGCGATCTCCTGCGCGCCCTGCTGGCGCGGGGCTGCCGCGTGCTGGCCATCGACGCCTTCGGCGTCGGCGATACCCGCACGGCCGCGGCCGAGGCCCTGCCCGATCCCGAGGACGTGACGTACCACGCCTTCAACCCGTCGCTGCTCGCCTGGCGCATCGCCGATATCCTCGCCGCTGCCCAGGCCTTGGCCAACTATTGGAACGCCCGGCAGATCCACTTGCTGGGGACGGGAGCCGGCGCGCGCGCCGCCCTGCTGGCCTGGCCGCTGATCCCCGGCCGCGTGTCGGCCGCCGTGGACTTGGACGGGGTGGTCGGTGGGCCGGCCGGCTGGACGGGCGAGGCCTTCCACCCCATGGCGCTGCGCGTCGGCGGTCTCCAGGGCGCCGTCCTGCTGGGCGCGCCGCGGCCGCTCCGTCTGCGCCGCCCCGAACCGGCCCTCACGCGCTGGGCGCGCGGGGTCTACCGCGCCGCCGGTTGCCCGCGGAACCTGCGCGTGCGCGGCGACCTGGCCGCCCTTGTCCCTTGACCGTCCCGGGTGTTTGTCGGGGTCGGCATCGGTATCGCTCCTGTTCTTCCGTTGCCGTGCCTATCCATCTGAAGGATTGCACATATGTACGGACTGACCCCTTTTCCGGCGTTGTATTCAGGGAAGCCCGGCCTGGCGCATTTCGCGCAGGACCAGGGCCAGCGTGGCGCGGGCGTCCTCGAACGACGCGGTGGCGGGCAGGCGGTCCCGGCGAACATGGGCGATGAAATAGCGCAATTCCTCGAAATAGGCACGGCTGTCGCTGATGTTGCCGCCCGCCTGGGCCTCGCCGGAGGCGGCGGCCGGCAGCCGGACCGGTACGGGGTCCCGGCCTGCGCGGTAGAGCGTGAGCGGCTGCTGGCGCGAGGAATACAACAGTACGCCGCGATCGAACACCGCCCGGAACCGCATCTCGAACGGGTCCGCCGTGCTCCAGCCGGCCTCGCTGTGGACGACCATTCCCGGATAGCGATAATTGGTCGAGTTCCAGAAATAGGTGCCCACGCTGTCCAGGCCCGCCGGCTCGCCCAGCAGGCGGCGCAGAAAATCGGCGTCGTGGATGTGGAAGTCCAAAAACGCGCCGCCGCTCAGCGCGGGGTTTTTGAACCAGTTCCGCCAGCCGAACCGCACTTTGCCCTGGTAACGGCAGAGCGATAGCGCGCGCAGGCTGCCCAGCACGCCGCGCTCATAGAGGCGCTGGAGCGCGACGTATTCCGGCCAGAACCGGATGCAGTGCCCGACCATCGCCGGAATGCCGGCGCGGCGCACGGCGCGCACCATGCGGTCGGCCTCGGGCAGGGTGCGCGCCAGCGGCTTTTCGCAAAACAGGGCGCGCCCGCGCCGCGCGGCCTGCACGGCGTAGTCGGCGTGCAGGTAGGTCGGCAGGCACAGGTCCACGACGTCCACGTCGGCGCGCGCAATCAGGTCGGCGGCGTCGCCGTAGAAGTCGGCCTGGTGTGTCCTGGCCAGGGCGCGGCCCGACGCCGGCTCCTTCGAGGCCACGGCCGCGACCCGGACGCCGCGCATCCGGCCGTAGCAGATCGCATGCATGGTCCCCATGAACCCGCTGCCGCAAATGCCAATGCGTATCATGGCGTGTTCCCGTTGCCGACTCCCTGCGCCGGACCGCGCCCGCGGCGCCGGGATGCGTAGGCCGTGGCGGCCGGGTGGTCCCAAACCGCCCGCCGCGCAAGCGACTCCGGCAAGGTGACAAAACCGGGACGGAAGTCAATGCCCGTCTTGGGCGCCACCTCCCATCAGGCGGGCGCGGCGCGCGGTCGGGACTCCGGGTGCCTCCGCAAAAACGATTGTCTTGCCCGCCGACAGTGCGCTACGCTGTGAC
>CAZEVX010000124.1:0-9462 GCA_964515705.1 uncultured Verrucomicrobiota bacterium
TGCGCGGATCGCGCCGGGAGTGACCGCGGACAAGCGCAACTCCCGCAAATCGGGGTGGGCAGGCGGACCTTGACGCCGAGCGCCGAATCCGTACACTGCGCGGCGGCGTTACCGTCCGTTCCCGGCGGCCGCCGCCGCGCGGGCGCCCGACGGCGCTCCCAGCCGCAACCGGGGCCGGTTGCAGGAGTGTCGGATGTTTATCCAGCCGTTTTACGTGCAGGGGTTGGCGCACTTGTCCTACCTGTTGGCCGGGAAGACAACCTGCGCGATCATCGATCCGCGGCGCGATGTCGACATCTACGTGGAGGCGGCGCGCGACTTGGGGTGCCGCATTACCCACGTGCTCCAGACCCATCTGCACGCCGATTTCGTCTCGGGGCACATGGACCTCGCGGCGCGGACCGGCGCGGCGATCGTCGTGCCGCGCGCCGGCCGCGCGGCTTTTCCCCACACGCCCGTGGCGGGTGGAGACCGCTTCGATCTCGAGAGCCTGGACATCCGCGTCCTGGACACGCCCGGCCACACCCCCGAGCACATCGCCTACGTCGTGGCGGACCGCCAGCGCAGCCCCGAACCGGCCGCCGTGTTCAGCGGCGACACCCTGTTCGTCGGCGACGTCGGCCGTCCGGACCTGTTCCCGACGCTGGCGCAGCGGCTGGCCAACCAGCTCTATGACAGCCTGCACGAGACCCTCCTGCGGCTGCCGGACGCCTGCCTGGTGTTTCCGGCCCACGGGGCCGGCTCGCTCTGCGGCCGGGCGATGGGCGCCATGCGGGTCACGACCATCGGCTACGAGCGCGCCGCCAACGCTGCCCTGCAAATCCGAGACCGCGCGGCCTTCGTGCGCTCCCTGACAACCGGCATGCCGGCCGCGCCGGACCACTTCAGCCGCTGCAGCGCCATCAACGCGCAGGGACCGGCGCGGGTGGACCGCCTGCCGGCGCTCGCGGCCCTGGCGCCGGCAGCCCTGGAGTCCCGTCGGCGCGCCGGCGCCCAGGTGCTGGACGTGCGCGGCGTCGGGGACTATGGCGGCGGGCACATTCCGCACGCCACGCACATCGACCTCGGCGGCAACTTCGCGACGTTCGCCGGCTGGATTCTGCCGCCCGACCGCGACCTGCTGCTGGTGGCGCCCGACGCCGCCGCGGCGCAGACGGCCGCCGGGCTCCTGCGGCGCGTCGGCGTGGACCGGGTCGTCGGGTTCCTGGAGGGCGGGATGTTCGAGTGGGCCAAGGCCGGGCTGCCGCTGGCGACCATACCGCAGCTCTCGGCGCCGGCCCTGCACGAGGCCGTATCCGGGCGGACGCCGCTGCAGTTGGTGGACGTGCGCTCGCCGCGCGAGTTCGAGGCCCATCATATCGAGGGCGCCGTCAACCTGCCGGTGGCGACGCTGCGGGAGGAGCCCAAGGTCTTGAAGCCCGAGATGCCGACGGCCCTGGTGTGCAGCACGGGGCACCGCTCCAGCCTCGGCGCCAGTCTGCTGGAACAGCGCGGGTTCCGGTCGCTGATGAACGTGGCCGGGGGCATGACCGGCTACGCCGCCTCGGGGTTTGCGCCGGCCTGTCCGGTATGCGTCGTACCGCATGGCCCGCGGACACTGGGTTAAACCGCGCCGCGCCGCTCGGCCCGGCGGACCATCTCAGGAGGTTGCCATGGACTGGATGACGATGACTCGCTGGTCGCCCTATGCCGTCGGGGTTGGCATCGGGTTGTTGAGCGCCGTGGCGTTCGTGCTGTCGGACAAGCCCCTGGGATGCTCGACGGCCTTTGCCCGCACGGCCGGCATGCTGGCCCGCTGGTTCGGCGGCCGCAAGGCGGTGGACGGGGCCTATTTCCGGATGTTCGCGCCGCAGGTCGAGTGGGAATGGATGCTCGTCGCCGGGATCGCGATCGGGGCGTGGCTGTCCGCCCGTCTGTCGGGCGGCGTTCGCTGGGAATGGGTGCCTCCCGCCTGGGCGGCGGCGGCCGGGCCGTCCCCGGTCGTCCGGTGGGCGGCGGCGCTGCTGGGGGGCATCCTGATGGGCATGGGCGCGCGCTGGGCGGGCGGCTGCACCAGCGGACACGGCATCAGCGGAACCCTGCAACTGGCCGTCAGCGGCTGGATCGCGACGGTCTGCTTGTTCGCGGGCGGCATCGCGACGGCGATGCTCCTGTACCACGGGCTGCTGGCCTAGGAGGACGCCCATGCTTACCCGGCTCCATGGTGCCGCTCGGATTCAGTTGGGGCTCGGCCTGTTGCTGGGGATCGCCTTTGGGATCCTGCTGCAGAAGGGCGGAGCCACGTCCTACGACGTGCTGGTCGGCCAACTGCTGCTGCGCGATTTCACGGTCCTCAAAATCATGCTCTCGGCCGTGCTGACGGGCATGATCGTTGTGCACCTGCTGCGGTCCGCCGGCCTGGTCCGGCTCCACCCGAAACCCGGGTCGCTGGGGTCCAGCGCCCTCGGCGGCCTGCTGTTCGGCGCGGGATTCGGCGTGCTGGGGTACTGCCCCGGGACCCTGGCCGGCGCCTGCGGGCACGGCGCCCTCGACGCCCTGCTCGGCGGGTTGCCGGGGCTCCTGATCGGGGCCTGGCTGCTGGCGATGCTGTATCCGCGGTTGCGGCCGCGGGTGCTGGCCTGGGGCGACGTGGGTGAGCGCACCCTGCCGCAGGTCTTGCGGGTCAATCCCTGGGCGGTGGTCATCCCCGCGGCCCTGCTGATCGCGGGGCTGCTACTCGGGTTGGAGCGGGCGGGGTTGTGAGTCGCGCGGAGACCATGCGGCGTCCCGCCGGCTGGCGCCGCGATGTGCTGGCCGGGATGACCGTGGCCGTGTTGCTCGTGCCGCAGGCGATGGCCTATGCCATGCTGGCAGGACTGCCGCCGGTAACGGGCCTGTATGCCGCGACGCTGCCGCTGCTGGTCTACGCGCTCTGGGGCAGTTCCCGCGAGTTGGCGGTCGGCCCGGTGGCGATGCTGGCGCTGCTGACGGCGGCGGCCTGCGCACCGGTGGCCGCGCCGGGCACGCCCGCCTACCTGGCCGCGGCGGGCGTGGTGACGCTGCTCGCTGGCGTCCTGCATGTGGCACTCGGCGTGGCGCGGGCGGGCCGGTTGACGCCCTTTGTCTCGCTCGCCGTCATCGGTGGGTTTACCAGTGCGGGGGCCATCCTGATCGGGCTGACCCAGGTCGGACCCCTGTGCGGTCTGCCGCCGGCGGCCGGCGCCGCGCCGGCCGCGCTCGTGGCCGACCTGGCGGGTCGCTGGCGCGAGGCGCACCTGCCCACCCTGGCGTTGGGGCTGGGGTGCCTGGCCGTGCTGCTGGGAATGCGCCGGACCTGGCCGCGGGCGCCGGGGCCCCTGCTCGTGGTGGTGCTGTCCATGCTGGCGGTGGCCGGACTGGGGCTTGGGGCGATGGGCGTGCGGGTCGTGGGCGAGGTGCCGGCGGGCCTGCCGCGGATCGTGCTGCCGTCCGGCGACTTGTCGCTCTGGCAACGGCTCTGGCCGGCGGCCGCGCTGATGGTGTTCGTGGGCTACATGGAATCGCTGGCGGTGGCGCGCTGGATCGCGGCCCGCGAAAAGTACCGGCTGAACCCCAACCGCGAGCTGCTGGCGCTGGGTGCGGCCAACCTGGCGTCCGGGCTGCTCGGCGGCTGCCCGGTGACGGGCGGATTTTCGCGCACGGCGGTCAACTACCAGGCCGGCGCCCGGAGCCCGCTGGCCTCGCTGGTCACGGCGGTCATGGTCCTGGCGGCCTTGCTGGTGCTCACGCCCCTGTTTCGTTTCCTGCCGCAAGCGGCGCTGGCCGCCGTGGTGGTGTCGGCCGTGCTGGGCCTGGTCCGCTTCAAGGAAGCGCGCGACCTGTTCCGCATCAATCGCGCCGACGGGGTTCTCTGGCTGGCGACATTCGGCGTCACGCTGGTCTGGGGGGTCAAGCAGGGGCTGGCGGCCGGGATCGTGCTGTCGCTGGCCCAGTTTCTGGCGCGCAGCGCCCGGCCGCGCGTCGCCGTCCTGGGGTATCTGCCGGAGCAGGACGCATTTCGCGACGTGGCACGGTACCCGGCGGCGCGCGTGTATCCCGGGCTGCTGTTGATGCGCGTGGACGCCAGCCTGTACTTCGCCAACATGGAGTTTGTGCTCGACCGCCTGCGCGACGCGCTCGCCGGGCCCGGGGTGCGCCGGGTCATTCTCGAGATGGCCGGCGTGAATGCCATGGACGCCGTGGCGGCGATCGGCCTGGCATCGTTCATGGACGCCTATGCGCCCCGCGGCATTGGATTCGCGTTCGTGGGCCTCAAGCAGCAGGTGCGCGAGGTGGCCGAGCGCGCCGGCTGGGCGCGGCCGGCCGGCGCCGCAGCGCTCGCCTACACGTCCCTGCACCAGGCCGTCCGCGCCCTGCACGGCGCTCCGCCCTGACCGGCCTCACGGCAGCAGCAGCCGGCCCGCCTGGTAGACGACGGCCGTTATTCCCCAGGCCAACAGCGTCAGCCCCCCCGCCTGCAGGACGGCCCAGCGCCAGGCGCCGGTTTCCTGGCGCGTCGCGGCCACGGTGGCGACGCACGGCAGGCTGACCAGGCAGAAGAGCATCATGCAGAACGCCTGCAGCGGCGTGTAGCGGGCGCGCAGGGCGTCGCGCAGGGTGCCCGGGGCGTCGGGCGCCGCGGTGCCGACGGCGTGCACGATGGCCATCTGGGCGACGAACAGTTCCTTGGCGGCGACGGCGCCGAGGAGCGCCGTGGCGACCTGCCAGTCGAAGCCCAGCGGGCGGAAAGCGGGCGCGAGCAGGCGGCCCAGGCGTCCGACGGCCGAGTGTTCGAGGGCGGCCTGGGCGGCGGCGGCGTCGTGGCGCTCGAGGAGCGCCTGCCGCTCGGGCGCGGGCAGGCCGGCGCGGGCGGCGATCGCCTGGCGGCCGGCGTCCAGCCGCCGTTGCGCGTCCGCCCCCGGGCGGGGCCAGACCGAGAGCGCCCAGAGCAGGATGGAGGCGCCGAGGATCAGGGTGCCGGCCTTGCGCAGGAAAAGCCGGCCGCGTTCCCAGGTGTGCAGCAGGGCGCCCTTGAGGGTCGGCACGCGGTAGGGCGGCAGTTCCATGACGAAGGCCGCCTCGTCGCCCCGAAAGATGGTCTGGCGCAGGAGCCAGGCCAGGCCGGCGGCGAGCGCGATGCCAATCAGGTAGAGCAGCCACAGCACGGGGGCCTGGAGGCGCTCGGGAAAGAACGCCGGGATCAGCAGGGCGTAGATCGCCAGGCGCGCGCCGCAGCTCATGAGCGGCAGGACCAGGATCGTCGTCAGGCGGTCGCGGCGCGTCTCGAGCGTGCGCGTGGCGAGGATCGCCGGCACGGTGCAGCCGAAGCCGATGAGCATCGGGATGAAACTCTTGCCGTGCAGGCCGATGCGGTGCATGAGCGCGTCCATGAGGTAGGCGGCCCGCGCCATGTAGCCGGTGTCCTCCAGCAGGGCGATCGCCAGGAACAGCAGCAGGATATTGGGCAGGAAAGTCACGACCCCGCCGACCCCGCCGACGATGCCGTCGGTCAGCAGGCTGCGTCCGAGCGCCGGGGCGCCGGCCGGCCAGGCGGCGGCGATCAGGCCGGCCAGCCAGGCGAAGAGCGCCTCCAGGGCGCGGGTCAGGGGGGCGCCCAGGGCGAAGATCGCCTGGAAGACGGCGTACATCAGGAGCGCGAACAGCGGCAGGCCCAGCCAGCGGCTGAGTGCGACGCGGTCAATCTGCTCGCTGCGGGTGAGGCGGTCGGGTTCGGCGCGGGTGACCGACTCGGCGCAGGCGCCGGCGATGAACCCATAGCGGGCGTCGGCCAGGACGGTGCCGATGTCGGCGCCGCTGACGGTTTCCAGGTGGGTGCGCAGGCGCGCGGCCTCGCGCAGCAGGCCGTCGCCAGCGTCCGGGCAGAGCCGGCGCAGGCGCGCGGCGGCCTCGGGATCGCCTTCCAGCAGCGCCAGGGCGAACCCGCGCGCGTGCGCGGCGCCTCCGGGCTGGGCGGCCGCGAGGCGTTCGAGCTGGGCGAGGTGCGGCTCGATCTCGGCGCCGTAGGCGATCGGGCGGGCGTCCTGGCGGCCGGCGCGGCAGACGCGCGCCGCCGCCCGCCGCAGGTCCGCGAGGCCCTCGCCGCGGTGGCCGACGGTGGGCACAACGGGCACGCCCAGCAGGGCGGAGAGCGCGGCGGCGTCGACGCGCAGGCCGCGGCGGGCGGCCACGTCCGACATGTTCAAGGCCAGCACGAGCGGCAGCCCGAGTTCCATGAGTTGCACGGCCAGGTAGAGGTGGCGATCGAGATTGGAGGCGTCCAGCACGGCGATCACGGCGTCGGGCGGCGTGTTCAGCAGGACCTCGCGCGCGACGCGCTCTTCCGCGCTGTAGGCGGACAGGCTGTAGGTGCCGGGCAAGTCCACGACCCGGAAGACGGCCCCCTCGAAGCGCATCTCGCCTTCCACGCGCTCGACGGTGACCCCGGGGTAATTGCCGACGTGCCGGCGTTCGCCGGTCAGGGCGTTGAAGATCGTGGTCTTGCCGGCGTTCGGATTGCCGGCCAGGGCGAGGGTGAACTCGGGGAGGGGACCGGCGTCATTCATGGGCCACACGACGCGGCGGCGCGCGGGACGGGCCGGACCCGGATGTGCCGCACCATGCCGTGCCCGAGAATCATGCGCGCGCCCTTGAGGCAAATGAGAAACGGGCCCGGCCGGCCTCGGGTTTCCACCCGGAACACGGCGCCGGGGCCAAGGCCGATTTCCGCCAGGCGCCGCTGCAGCCCGGCGCCCCCGTCGATGGCAGTGACTTGCACGGTTTCCCCGGAGCCGGCCATGGCCAGCGGCATCGGCGCGGCGACCAGCGCGGGTTCGGCGGCGGAAGTCATGGGAATGTCAGGCCGATGCATGCGCACCTAAAACCATTCTCGTGCGGCGCGTCTACCGCGTCGTTACATACGGCGCCGCCCGGAGGTCGGCGCCCACCTTCGAACAGGGCCCGTCGGGTCGCCCGCGACCTCCGGGCGCGGGCCGTGTCTGGTGTCCAGGGACGTCTGACCCACCACCTTAGATCGTGACGGTTGCATTGGGTCCCGGTCCCGGCGCCGGCGGAAAAGCGATCGGGGCGTCGCCGTCCTGGCATATCCGCCGGCAGAGATCGCCGTCCGCGCGGTCGCGGCACCGCTGGCAATATTCCCGGAACGCCCGCGGAAGCTCGCAGGCGGAAACCCGGCTGTCCGCCATGAATTCCACGAAACAACTGAGCCGCCGCATGATCGCATCGCCCATGGCGTGTTCCAGCCGGCAGGCATCCGCCTCGGCCTGGCTCCGCTCGACGTTCAGCACGTCGCGCAGGAACATCTGCAACGCCTGGTGACGGCGCCGGATGCGCTCGGCCGCCGCCTGGCCGGGCGCCGTCAGCGTCGCCATCTCGTACGGCTTGTAATTGACCAGCCCGCGGCGGGACAGGCCCCGCAGCGCAACCGTGACCGAAGACTTGGCGACGTTCAAATGCCCGGCAATGTCGCGCACGCGGGCGGCGCCGGTGTCGCGCATCAGGCCGAGAATCGTCTCGAGATAGTCCTCTTGCGACGCCGTCAGGGGATGCTGTTCCGCCGCAACCATATCCGCCCCATCCGCAGTTCCGTTCCTCGATTGCCGTTAGACACGCACAACATAGTTGCAGCGTGGCAACAAGGCAAGGTTTATTTGTAAATACTCAGGCGCTTGCCAGTGGCGAGCGGGCGCCTGATGGACTTGACCAGAGCCAAATCCTTTTCTGTGAAGCATCGTGACTGGCATCGCCCCCGCGGGTTGCTCACTGTGTTCAGTGGCCAACGGGAAGGCTTCAAGAGGGCTCGTATTCCAGCGGCCGCACAGGCTGTGCGGCCCTACCACTTCCGGGCATCGCGGGGCGGGATCGAGGGTTCCAACACGATGGTGGCGGCCGGCGTCACTGCCTGCCGCGATGGCGTGGCGACAAGCCCTTGGTAGCGCGGGGGTGTAGCGGCGGTTCGAGCCGCACTTGCCCGCTCACGGCGTGAGGCGCGGGGCGAGCTCGCGGAGTTTGCGGTCGAGTTCCTCGGCGATGCGGCGGAGTCCCGGCTGGTCGGGCGGGTCCTGGGGCAGGTAGCCTTCCTGGGAATAGCTGTCGAAATGAATGCCGTCGCGTGCAAAGAACGGGTCGCAATCGTGGCCGGCCATGAGAGCGGCCAGGTCGAGCAGGTCGGCGCCGGTGGCCCGCGCCACGTCGCGGGTGATGGCGACGTACTCGGCATGGGTGCGGTTGCCCTGTTCGATCGAGCGCACGTACTGCTTGTCGACGACCTCCGCGGTCACGGATCGGCTGGGTGCGGTCAGCAGGAGCGGCCGGGCGCCGGCGGCGCGGATTTCGCGGACGAGGGCGGTCAGGACGGCGCGGTACTCGTCGGGGGGCACGCGGAACACGCGGTCGGCGCCGGCCGCGCGGCGGGCGATCGGCTGGACGGGGTGGAGCAGCCAGAGGACGAAGCGGAAAAAGCGTTTACCCCTGAGGCATTCGACGATGCGGCCGGCAAAGGGCCGCATTTGCAGGCCCATCTTCTGGCGGTCGGCCTCCTCGCTCAACCAGTGGTCGTTCCAGCCAAAGTACACCGTGACGATATCCGGTTCGAGGGACGCGCCGAGCATCTGGAACAGGCGCAGCCCCTGCAGGGCGGTGTAGCCGTGGACGCCGATATGGAAGGCCTCCCATGGGTGCGGGGTGGGGGGATGGTCCCGGAGGCGCGCCTGCAGGTACCCGGCGTAGCCGCAGGGGCGCCCCTGGGCGGTGACCGAGTCGCCCAGGCAGACGACGCGGCGCGTGCCGGGAGCCTTGCGCGGGGCGACTTCGCGTTCGCGGAAACCGAGGGTGTTGATGCGGCGTCCCTGGAACTCGCCTCCGGGAACCATCTTGAAGAGCAGTTGGGGGTCGGGCAGGGTATCGGGGACATGGATGCCGCCGTCGGCGTTGCGTCCCTGGAAAATGATCGGGGGCAACACGGCGTCGAAACGGGTCCAGCCGAGCACGGTTTCCAGGAGGGCAAAAAAGACGATCGTGGAAACGAGGGCGATCGTGAGTTTTTGGATGACCGCAAGGTCCCACAGGCCGCGGGCGGGCAAGCGTTGCCGGGCGAAGCGGCGCGCGGCAGCGGCGCGCGCCAGAGCCAACAGGATCGCGGCCAGCACGGGCTTGGCGCCCCAGTGCACCGTGAGATGCAACGGGCCCCAGGCCAGGCGCGCCGGGTCGAGCAGCCAGGCCGCCGGCAGCAGCAGCAGCGCCGCCAGCGCGGCGGCGTCGAGCGCGAGCAGGACCAGCGATGGCCAGCAACGGGCACGGGTCAAGGGCGAACCTCAGAAGAGCGTGTAGATGAACGGGGCGGTGGTCTGGCCCAGGACGATCAGGAGCGCCAGCAGCAGCAGGACCAGGATGATCGGGACGATCCACCAGGCCTTGTTGTGCCAGGCAAAGCCCAAAAACTCCTTAAGC
>CAZEVX010000125.1:0-9422 GCA_964515705.1 uncultured Verrucomicrobiota bacterium
CAATATTCAACCCACGCCTGGCCGAGCTGCTCGCGGAAAGCCGCATGTGTTTGCACGACCTGGCCGCGATCGCCGGCGTCAGCCGGCAACAACTGCTGAACTACGCGCGTGGTCGTTCGTTGCCGCGGTTGGAGCGGAAGCTGGCGCGGGCGATGGACTGCACGGTGCCGGAGTTGCGCGGGCTACTCGGGCTCGAAGACGGGAGGGAACATGGTGCACAGGTCCTTGAGCGCGCCGCTGCATTTCTGCGGCAATACAACGCCGCCCAGGCGATTTTCCATTGGGATCGCGGGAGCGGGAGATGGGTCAACGGGGGGGAGCGTTTCGCCGGGTGGCCCGGCATCCAGGGGCTCATCCCGATGGCGCAATCCGTGCCCACCGCGCGGATCATGCGGAACCGGCGCGGCGAGTTCTGGGTTGACCGCTGTTTCTACGTGCGGCGGCGGCCGGCCGCAGCGGGGAGGGCGGGATGAAATGGATCCTGGCGAGCGACGAGGAACTCTATGAAGACCCAATTATCTAGCGCTGGCTTGTGCAAAGCGACCGGAATTTCTGAAATGGTGCGGACAAACGCGTGCGCATTGCAAGCCGCCAGGCGTCAACTAACAGCCATGCAATGCATGTTGAAACGGCATCCTCGATCTCGGGACGATCGTCATCGGGCTGCGACGTCGGCGATTCGAGGATACATGGCTGATTTGCGAGCAATTCTGAAAGCGGAATCGCAAGTTCGAGCCTTCGGTGCAGCATATATAAGAGCCCAAAGTTGGTGGCTCCGTCCGCTCCAACCCCGCCTGCGTCGAGGATCAAATACACGTATCGGTCCACGTCCTTCCTCAAAACCGCCTCGACCTTCCGGAACAACGCGCGCGCCGGCTGTTCGCAACCGGGATTTACGAACAGCGGGGATATTCCGGGATGCACGTTCCGCTGCCACTCCTTCAAGCGGTCATTCGCAATCTTCCATGGCGCGGCACAGTGCGGGAAATGTTTCATGTCGTCTCCATTGCCATTAGGCCGGCCGGCCGCAGCGGGGAGGGCGTTGAGATGAGAGCGTTCAGTTGGCGGGAGGACTTCGTGGAGGCCACGACAGGGCGGTCATGACGAGCGCCGCCAATTTTGCGGGAAACGCGCGTGGATCGGATGCCGGTATGGCCAGCACCAGCCCAAACAGCCAGATCATGGCCGCCAGGGAAGCCAGGGCGGCCGCCCTGTTGAGAATCAGGCCGATCCTGCGCGTCCTGGACCTGTTCAACGTGTTCGCGGCGCTCCTGGTTGTGGGGCTGTTTCTGGACCTGATCCGCATCCACTTCTCCGCGATCGTCATCGTCCTGGCGATCTCGATATTCAGCGCCCTCCACAGCACGCACAGGCTCATCAGGACGATGAAAAGATTCCAGAACGTGTTCATGAAGAACCCTCCCGAGCATTCGGCAACGCGCCCTGATCCCCAGGAGCCGCCCATGAATTGCAGTTCAGATAAACCGCGTCTCGGTCTCCGGACCGGGCGCCCAACCGGAGGCCACATGAAAGAGCGCCAGAAGATGATCTTCGTCGGGACGGAGTCCAAGGAGCTCCACGGCGGCGACCAGGCCGGCATGGAAAACGCGGCCGGCGTCGGTAAGCTCGATCTTGCAGACGCCGTCCTCGTCAACGGCGGCGCTCTTGGCGAAGCCGCAGGTCACGTAACGCGCCAACTGCGCCTTGACCATGGCGTCCGGGAACGGACCTCCAAGACTGCTGCCTTTCGCCAGTTCGTAGCAAAACACGGCGCGCGCGTCGCCGTCTAGCAACCGCATGGATTCAGCCCATTTCTTTAGTTGGACGGAGGCCGCCGTGCCGGCTTCCGTCCAGTTCAGATGGAAGCCCTTTCCATGAGTGCGGGAATACCCGAGCAGCCAACCGCAGTGGACCATTCCATCCATCACCGTCTCGTACAGCTTTTGCAGTTCCGAATCCTTCATGGCGCTCCCTTTCGGTTGGGTCCTATGCCCCATCGTCATTCCAACAACTCCATTATGCCATCCGTGTCCCTCCGTGTCCATCCGTGGTTGACCCCATGATCTCCGAAGCCCTTATTGCCGCCCTGATCCTCGTCGAGAGCGCCGGGAACCCGGCGGCCGTCGGCGACGGCGGGCGCGCCCTGGGCATCCTCCAGATCCACGCCGCCGCCGTCCAGGACGTCAATCGCCGGTATGGGACGGCCTACCGGCACCAGGACGCCCTCGATCCCGACCAGGCCAGGAAAATCTGTTCGCTCTATATAGATATGCACGCGCCGCCGGGCGCGTCCCATGAAACCATGGCCCGGATCTGGAATGGCGGCCCGCGCGGGCACCGCCGGTCCGCCACGCTCCCCTACTGGCGCAAAGTCCAGGCCGCCCTGGCCCCAATCGCGAAAAATCCCACCGGAAAGGCGTCGCAATGAGTCTCGAATGGATGCCCATGACGCAGGTTGCGGCGATCCTCGACTGCTCGATCCGCCATGCCCGCCGCGAACTCGCGGGCGCGGATGCCTCGCAAATTCGCCATGAGCCTCAGCCCGTCGGCCGGCCCCGGACGCTCTACCACTGCTCGGCGCATCCCGCCCTGCGCTCCTGGCGCGAACGGCGCGACGCCGGTTTGAAGCCGGCCGCGCCGGCCCCCGCCCCGGCCCCGGCCGCGCCGGCCGCCCTCCAGGAAGTCCAGGCCAAGGCGCCGGCCCGGCCGACCTCGGCCAGCCCGGACGATATGGCCCTGGCCGCGCTCCGGGCGGAGGCGGTCCGCGCCTACATCGCGCTCCGCGCGCGCCTCCCCGAACGCGAGGCCGCCCACGCGGTCCGCCTCGATTTCGCCCAGAACCCGCGCCGCCGCGCGGTCCGCTCCGAGGAGCGCCTGCCGGGCCAGTACCGCCGCCTCCGGCGCGCGGAACTCGTGCTGGGATCGTTCTCGGAAACCACGCTCCGCCTGTGGCATGCCGCTTGGCTCGAAGGCGGCCTCCTGGCCCTGGTGCCCTGCCGAAAGGGCCGGTCCGGCCGGGCGCGGTCCGGGATCCCGGAGCAGCTTTTGCATATAGTATGGGCCTGGAGCGTCAAAAACCCACGCGCCGACTTGCGCAAGGGCATCGCCGAAGCCCGCGCCGAATGGCCGGGCGATTTTCCCGCCATATCCTATAGCACCTGGCGCCGCCGCCTCGCCGAACGCGATGGCGGCAAAGCCGTCGCCACCCTCGGCAAGCAGGGCTTCAGCGCGTTCCGCGCCCGGCACAGTCCCGATATCGAGCGCGACTACTCGGCCATGGCCTACAACGAGGAGTGGCAGCTCGACGACGCCACCATGGATTTCTACGGCCTCTCCTGGACCCACGAGCGCCTGGTCCGGCCCTATGCCTATGCCATCATCCGCGTCGCCACGCGGCAGTGGGTGGCGGTCGTCGCCACGGAGACGCCCATCGTCAAGGACCAGGTCAAGGCCCTGCTCGGCCTAGCCATGGCCGACCGGCGCGGAGGCGTTCCGGGCCGCATCCGGTTCGAGCGCGGCGCCGTCGCCTGCGACCAGGCCACCCAGGAACTGCTCGAGTCGCTCGGCATCACGGTGCATCGCACCTCGATGGACGGCGGGCGCCGGCATGCCGACGCCTTTAAGGACCGCGCCGGCGGCCACTTCCAGGGCAAGGGAGTCATCGAGCGCGCCATCCGCTCGCTCCATAATCAGCCCGGACTCTGGGACGATCCGCTCCAGGTCGGCCCGGCCGAGCGCGATACGGCCGCCCAGAACCTCGAAACCATCAAGGCGCTCCTGCTTGCCCAAGCCAAGGAGGGCCGCGTGATCCCGCGCATGCAGCCCGCTCAATGGCAGGCCGCGGTTGCAAGGGCCATGCAGCTCTATAACTCATCCCCGCATGGCTCGCTCCCGGAAATTGTGGACGCCGCGAGCCCAGCCGACGGCCCGATCCGATACCGCCACATGAGCCCGGACGAATACGCGGCGAAACTGGCCGCCGAGGTCAGGGTCCTCGATCAAAAGCTGCTGCCGCTGTTCTTCCAGCGCGGCAACCTCATCCAGGTGGGCAAGAATGGCTTCACGCTCAATGGGTTCTCCTACGGCCGGTTCGACGCCGAGCTCCAGGCCCTGGCCGGGCGCCGCGTCAATGCCTTCGCGCTCCCGGAACATCCCGGCGTGGCCTACGTCGCCGAGCTCGGCCGCTGCGTCGAAGCCTGGCAGGCCCCCGCCGCCGGGCAGGAAGGACACCTGCTCGATGCCAAGCGCGCCATCGAGGCCCGGCCACGCAACCAGTATGAGGCCATGATCGCCGACGCCCTCTCCGCCGGCAGCCGCGCGGTCCTCGATCAGACCCGCATCCTCGCCGGAGCCGTCCCCATCGCCGCCCGCGTCACCACCGTCTCCGCCCCGGCCCTGGCCGACCGCGCCGCCACCCAGCAGACGGCGGTGGACCAGTTCATCGCCCGCCAGCGACGCCTAGACGGACGGTTCGACTTCGCCGAGCCGCGCCTGGCAAAAGGTGGGGCGCGATCTCCGAGCGCGCCGTCTGATCTTGATTGCTCCGCGCCTCAGCGCCTCGACGCGAGCTGCCTCGATGCCGCCGCGCCGCGCCGCGGCATCCTCGCGCGCGCCGCCGATTATGCCGGCCAACTCGCCGCCCTTGTCGGCGATCATCCCGCGGAACAATCGCCAGACAAGTTTGCCATCGCACCTCTTCCGGTGGAAACCCAACCCTAGGAGTCCGTCCATGCAGACCCCCGACAAAAAAGCCGCCCGCGCCGCCATGCTCGGCGTCCCCATCAAGGACCGCGACCCCGCTGACATTGCCGACATCCTCTCCGACCTCGCCCCCCAGGACCGCGAGCAGTTTCTAGCCCTCCACGCCTACGCCCAGAAAAACCACCTCGGCATCTCCGCCCTCGGCCACCAGACCGGCATCCCCAGCGGGATTCTCTCGCAGTGCTATTCCGGCGCCTATCCCGGAGATACCGGCAACATCGCCGCCCGTATCGCCGCCTTCTTTCACCGCCTCCAGCAGAAGGAACTCTATGGCGGACTGCGCTCGTTCGTCGAGACCCGCCTGGCGCAGTCCCTCTGGACCGTCTTCGATAAGGCCCGCATCATCCGCCGCTTCGTCATCGTCCAGTCTCCAGAACAGCTTGGCAAAACCCGCGCCGCCCGCGAATACAGCGCCCGGAACAACACTGGCCGAACCGCCTATACTCTCCTCAGCGGCGGAGCCCGCCACGGCTGCGGCGACTTCATCTGGGGCCTCGCCGAACGCCTCGGAATCCCATACTCCATCAAGCTGCGCGAAAAACGCATTCGCATCCTCAACGCCCTCGAATCCTGCGACCTCATCATTATTGACGAGGCCCACCTCCTATGGGCCTGGCACGACGCCGCCGCCCGCGACTTTCTGGATTACCTCCGCACCGACCTCTACGCCGACGGCGCCCGCGGCATCGTCCTCATCGCCACCAACACCGACATGCTCGACGGCCTCAACCGCTTCCGCCGCCGCGCCAACTACAACATCGGCCAACTCCTTGGCCGCATGCGCAACGAGATCGTCACCATAGATCCCCACGAAGACATCATTCCAGCCGACATCGCAGCCCTCGTTGGCCGCTACTACCAGCCCGGCACAGACACCGTGCGGCTGCTCCACGACATCGCCCAGCGCGACCAACTCGGACACTTCGGCCTCATCGAGGACATCTGCAACGAAGCCTGGACCCGCGCAAAATCCAAAAAACGCGCCCTCGACGACGCCACCGTCGCCGCCGTCGCCCGCGAAATCCTCGACACCCTCAAAGCCCGCAAGTCCCTCTATCAGTGAGCCACCCCATGACCAAAATCAATGACGCCCTCATTCGCGCCGTCGCCCTCGAAACCGGCGTTCTGGCCGAACACATCCTCGAATGCAACCAGCGCCTCAAGGCTCTCAGTAATAAGGTCTATTCCCAGCTTGCCCTGGCCGACCCCGTCACCGACCGCGATTTCGAGCAGTTCATTTTGCGGCTCTGCCACGCCATTAACAGCCTCCACGACGTCGCCCCCGTCGCACACTGGTCCGCCATCATGCGCCGTTTCCATTTGCCGCCGGCTCCCGCTCCGGCCCCCGATCCGATCTCGCCATGCGCCGCCGATCCACGCGCCGCTCTGGCCCCGATCGCCCCATCCGCGCCGCCGCCAGCTTGCGCCAGCCCGCGCCCATTCGCCGCGTCCATCCCGTCCGCCAACCAGGAGCCCGCCCCATGCAACGCCTAGCCGACCTCCGCTCGACCGTATCCGACCTCGATTCCGCGAGCGCCCTCTTCAACCGCCTCGCTGCGAACGTCCTCAAGCTCGAAGCCAAGAACGCCGCCTTCGAGCGGCGCCTGGCCGATCTCAAGCTCATTCACGAGAGCCAGACCGCCGAACTCCGCGCCGCTATCCAGGAGGATTCCGGCTCGCTCCTCGCCTTCATCGACGCCAACCGTTCGCTGTTTCAGGATCCGCGCAAGGCCAAGACCAGCCTGGGCACATTCGGCCTACAGACTGCCAGCGAACTCGCTGTCACCGATCAAGACGCGCTCCTCGAAGCCCTGTTAGAAGCCGGGTATGAAGAATGCTATAAAGCCGTTTATAGTCTCGTCAAACCCGCCATCCGCAAGCGCCTGGTCGCAGGCGAGAAACTCCCCGGCGCCTCCATCCGATCCGGCGATACCGCCGTGTTCTCCGTCGATCGCGCCCTCATACAGCAGGCCCGTCAGGAACAGCAGGCATGAACTCCATCATTACCGTCCACTATTACTGCAACACTTACATTGCCAGACTCGGCAGTAAGACCGCCTCTGCCACCGCCGGCCCGGAGGCCGCCGCCCGCGCCGTGGCCCAGAAAGCCGGACTCGGCAAGCACGTCGCCATCCGCCAGCTTCCCAGCCCCGGACCCTTTCGCTACCGCTTCGTTGCCTCCGTCCCGGAGGCCCAAGACACATAGCGCTCATCATCCCAGAGCGAGTGTACCATGATCCAAAACCGCGAAAAGGCGCTCCTGCACTGCTACGCCCGCCTCGCCCGCCTCCAGGAGCAGGAATACCGCGCCCTCCTCAAGCGCTCCGCCGGCGTCCCATCCGCCGCCGATCCCGACTTCGACCAGCCCGGCTTCGAGCGCGCCATGGCCGCCCTCGAAACCATCCTCTGGGACCGCGCCGATCGCCGCGAAGTCTCCGCCCCGCGCGGTTTCTCGCGCTACTACTGGCGCAACCGGCTCCCCTCCGCCGGCCGCATCAACAGCCGCCAATACCGCCTCATTATGCAGGTCTGGACCCAGCTCGGCGAATGGATCCCCGATGCCCAGCGAACCCCAGAGTATTTTTCAGGGATTGTCGCCAAGGCCACCGGCCGCCCCGACGTCGGCGCCTTCGCCCTTACCTCGCACCAAGCCTGGCAGCTAATCGAGGCCCTCAAGAGCCGGCTCCAGGACTCGATCCGCAAAGCCAACCTCGAATCCGTCGCTAGCGGCCCATGATCGAAACCGAACAACTCGACCTCCTCATCCAGGAGCTACGCGCTCGGCGCGGCGCGCATCAGGCCATCACCATTGCCGCCATCGCCGAGCGCCTCGGCTTGTCCCGCCGCTCCGCCGAGACCTTCCTGGAAATCCACCTGGCCGATCTCCCGTTCTGCGTCGTCTCCGGCGCCACCGGCTACTACCGCCCCGCCGGCGCCGATGACATCAATCACTACCGCGCCGCCCTCCACTCCCGGATCCGCTGCCTCGCCATCCGATCCCGGACCGTCGCCCAGGCCGCCGCCGCCGAGCGCTACCCACGCCAGGGAAGGCTCTTCCTGGACCCCAACTCCGAGCGCGATACCGGCCAGTTCCTGCTCCCGCTGTTCCCGCTTAACACCGCGGTGACGGGCGTCGAAAGGCCGGAGAAAGCGGATGCATTTTGAGCAAGGCATGGACGGTTTTTTTGGGTACGGTCCAACGGCTGGTTCTGCGCTTCATGGTTTGCGCCTCCGAAAACGCCTGGATCAACGCGGAGTCGCGCCTGATCGACGCCGAACTGGCACACGAAGAGACGATCAAGCGGCGGTCCCGGTGCCGCCGCCTGGCCAACGCCACGCGGGAGGCGCATTACCGCTGGCGGCATCGCCTCTCGCCGAACAGCAGAGGTGTGCCCGTTCCCTGATCCCGCCTCGCCAGAGCTACCCGACCGGCTGGCTCCTACCCACAGCGGCCTAGCCCGGCAATCCTACCGAAAGGACGCGCCACTGAACAGCCCCATCGCCTATTTCGGCGGCAAAAGCCGCCTCGCCAAGCACATCGTCCCACTGATCCCTGACAACCACGTCTGCTACTGCGAACCGTTCTGCGGAGCATCCTGGATCCTCTTCAAGAAAGATCCAAGCAAGCACGAGGTCATCAACGATCTCGACGCCGAGCTGGTCAACTTCTGGCGCATCATCCAGGTCCATCTCCAGCCGTTCCTGGACTACTTCAAGTTCGCCGTCATATCTCGCACCCTGTTCGATCTCGAAAACCGACGCGATCCCTCGACCCTCACCGACCTCCAGCGCGCGGTCCGCTACTACTACCTCCAGCGCCTCGGATTCGGCGGCCGTCCAACGGCCCGCACGTTCGGCGCGTCCGCCACCGGCCCGTCCAGCCTCAACCTGCTCACCCTGGAGGAATCGCTCCTGGAAGTCCACTGGCGTCTTGCCAGGGTTACAATCGAGCACCTGGATGCCATCGACTGCGTCCGCCGCTATGATCGCCCCGCGACATTCTTCTACCTCGCCCCGCCCTACTACCACGTCTCCAAAGACTATTGCCGCCCGTTCAAGGACGCCGATTTTCTTCGTCTTCGTGACTCTCTCGCCTCAATCTCCGGACGCTTCATTCTGAGTTTGAACGACCACCCAGACATCCGGTCCATGTTCAAGCAGTTCCGGCTGCGCTCCCTCTCCGCCAGGTACTGCGTCGGCAACAGCCGCGAGTCAGCCTGCACCAGGTCCAAACCCCCCTCCGAACTCCTGATCTTCAACTTCACGCCCAAAAGCCCCCATCTTACCCCAAGCCGTCCAGTCCAAACCCTGGCCCTCGCCAACCGCCGCCCCGGACGCCGGTCAGATCATCTAACTGGCCCATCTCCCTAACCCAAGCCGCCCCGGTCTCCTGCCGCCGATCGCCACGGCCCCCCAGTCACACCCACCGGCCGCCATCCCAGGCCCATTTTAGGACATTTCATGTCCTAAAACCCCTCCCAACCCCACGCCAATTCGGTTTCCCTACCTAGATTTTCCTGTTTATTCTGCTCCGCTAGGCTCATCTACAATACCACCCAACACGCGTAAATGCCGCCACTTATAGCAATTTTACCCTATTTCGGTCATTTCCCAATTATTCTGCTCCTGTTTGCGAGTGGACCGTCGAGGCCAATCCCGGC
>CAZEVX010000126.1:0-9413 GCA_964515705.1 uncultured Verrucomicrobiota bacterium
GATCCGTCATCCGTATTATTGACGATCGTGCAGTTGAACACCTCGTTGGTTTTCTTGTGGACAAAGATGCCCCCGCCGCGGTTCGTTCCTATATTTCCGTCTATCAGGCAATTATAGAAACTGGCATACAAGCAGTCCCGGATCGCCACCCCCCCGCCGCGGGCTCCCGTGTTGCCCCTGATCAGGCAGTTGGACACCACGTAGGTCTGGTAGCCGTCCGTCTCGATATAGATTCCTCCGCCGAACGTCATACCCCCCGCCGCGCTCTTGCTCAGCACCTGGCAATTGACCATCGTCCCGACATACCCGATCCGCACGCCACCGCCTCCCTCACTGGCCCCCTGATTCGTCGAACTATTATGTCGAATCGTGCAATCCTTGATCAGCATGCCGGGGAGAATAGCCGCATTCGGCTGAATCCAGACGCCGCCGCTGGCCTTGCTGCCGGTGTTATGCTCGATGACGCTGTTCAACAACTGGCCGCCCTGCGTCCGCTGGTAGAACCCGACGCCGCCGTTGGTCAGCCCCCAGCAACCGGTCACCAGGCAATTGGACACCGTCCCACATCCGTTCGTGCCGCGGGCGGCGATTCCCCCGCTGAAGGCGGTCGCGTAGCCGTTGGTCGCCGTCACCCCGGAGAGAAAAGCGTTGGAGTGCACCAGCGCGAAACAGCCGACGGTCCCGTTGCCGTTGACGATGACGTCGCGGTAATCGCCGCTGAATCCCTTGACGGCCGTGTTGCTGATCGTGACCGTGGCCGACAGGCTGTAATTCCCGTTCGAAATCCAGACCGTATCGCCGGCGTTGTTTGTGTTGGCCCAGGCCACGGCACTCTGAATGTTTGTGGCGGCCTCCGGCCAGCTGTTGAAGGGCGGCACATGCGTGCCGTCCGGGGACACGTAGCGCGTCACCGCCTGACCATAAGCCAGATTCGCCAGCATCACGAACGCCATCCCGCCGCTCCGCAGTATCCTGTTCATGAGATGTATCCTTGGGGTTCCGGTTCCGTGGTTGGGCGCCGCCGTCGTGTGAGCCATACTCCTCCTTTCCGTGCGGATCAGATTGTGGATGTCGCGTCCATTCCCGTCATGTCCCCGCTCTGTCCGGAACGGTCCGGCCAGTCCCGTGCGCGCGGCTAACCGTCACAATAGTTCGACGTCCGGATGGCGCTCCGCCAGGCCGGCCGAGAAACCCCACTTGGCAATTTTACGCACGACGGCAGCATCCCGGTTGATCTTGATCAGGACTTCGTTGCGGCCGGCCCGCAAGACGAGCGGCAGCCGGTCGCGGTTGTCGCGGGCATGCGAATTGAGCGCCCGCTCGTGGCGGTGCATCTCGCGCCCGTTCAGCCAGACCGCGAACCCGTCATCGCCGCCCACGAGCAGCGTGATCGCCGCGTCCTGCCGGGCCGCGAAGACGCAACAGGCATAAGCAACGGCATGGCCGGTGTCGCCCAGCAAGTAGGTGAGGTTCACGTACCCGTCGCCGCACAGGTCGTCCGGCCCGATCCGGCGCCAGCTGATCGGCCGGCCGGCGCACCCGGGGTAGGCGGCCTGGAGGTCCACCCCGCGCTCCGGCGCGCAGACCTGACCCAGCCCCAGGCTTTGGCCGGCCGGATCGGCGTTGACGAACGGCCCGACCAGATGAAAGCGGTCCAGGACCGCGTGCTTGCGGAAACGTTCCGCCCGGAACATGGGCTTTGGGATCAGGGTCCACGCCTCTCCCGCCTCCGCCGGGCAGGTCCCCGCGCCGAACACCCGCGCGCACTGCCGGAACAGGGCCTGCAAGCCGTCCAGGGTGGGATCGGCCAGGAACCCATTCACGCCGATCCAGCCCTCGTAGCGCCGCGCCTCGAGCGCCGCCGCCAGGGCCCGCATGGCCGGCTCGTCGAACCGGCCTGTGCCCGGCGCGGCGTGGACATCCAGCCGCCCGGAATCCGGATCGTCCACCGGGCTGTTTAGATTGATGTACTGCACCCAGGGCCCGCAGGCGTTCAGCGACGCGACGGGATCGCCCTCAAACCAGAAGGCATGGCCCGTATCCAGCGCCACGCCGAGATTCGGCAGATCCAGCGCTTCCATCAGGCGCACCAAGTCGGCCGCCGTGCCAAACCCGCGCTGGGGGCACGGCTGCACGTTGACGGCGATGCCGGATTCGCGGGCCTCTTCCGCGAAGTCGCCGATCGCCCGCACCGTGGCGCGCCAGGTCCTGGCGCCGTCATCATAGAAGCGTCCCGGCGACAGGATGAGACGCCGGCAGTCCAGGCGCCGCGCCACGGCCAGGGCGCGCGCCAGGAAGGCGCGGTTGGCGTGCTGCCGCCCGACGATCACGCTGCTCAGGTCGTTGCCGTCCACGTAGGGCGCCTGAGCGTGTACCAGGTTGAGCGCGGCGATCTCGAGCGCGCCGGCCGACAGTTCCTCGGCCAGCCGTTTCAGGTCGGCGTCGTCGAGCCCCAGCACCTGGGTGGCGCACAGTTCCACCGCGCCGAATGACGAGCGCCCAATCCGCTCGATGTTTGCCCAGAGCGTGCCGTCCCCATCCGCGCGCGACCAGATGGCCAACGGGCGCACCGTACGCGCCGGCGCGCGCCAAGCCTCCCGGACGGTCATGACCCGAGCCGACGCCGTCAGCCGGTAGATGCCGACATCCAGCGGCGGCACTTCGACCCTGGCCGCGCCGTCCGCCACGGGCCTGGAGGCGCCGGAAAACAGGTCGTCCGCCCCGACCAGGGAACCGGACGTCAGCGCCAGCGCGCCCGACCACGTCGCGCGTTCCAGGTTGCACAGGGTGACGATCAGCTCTTTTGGGTCATCGGTGACATTCGTGAGGTACTGGATCGGACCGCCGGATACGGTGACGAGGTTCAGGGTCCGGAAGTGGGCGATCAGGCAATCCCGGACGCAGTGCAGGAAGTCGTAGCGCAGGGGGAACGCATGCTCGACCCCGTCCGCGGGGAGCGGGGTCCGGTTGGGCTGCGCCTGCAGGCCGTAATCGGGCGTCAACAGGATCAGTTCCCCGCGCCCGCACGGCGCGCGCAGGATCAGCGGCTCGCCGGTGTCGCTGGCGGCCAGGGGGCGCGCCCCGGCGATGGCGCCGGCCTCGTATTGGAACGCGGGTTCTTCGACGGTGCGGCCCGCGACCACGGACCGCCGCGCGGTCTTGCGGAGGCCGTCGGACCGGTATCCGAAGGCCGCGCGGGCCTCGCCGGACAGCTGGCAGGCGGAGCACACCAGCGTGGCCCCGTCCCGCACGGCATTCAGCACCTTGTCCAACAGTTTGCCTTCGAGGACAACGGTCCCCAGGGCCATGAGGGTTTGGTAGCGGCGCAGCACCGCCTCGGACACGTTGGACAGCAGCACATCGAAAATGTCGCCGGCCGGCGTGGCCGTGAGAAACCCGCGCTCGTCCCGGAAATAGCCGGAATCCTCGTAGCCCGGATACACCATCCGGAAAAAGGCGTCCGCCTGGTGGTCGCCCCGCTCGTAGGGCAGGTTGCCCCAGACCCGGAAATGCTCGCCCGGTTTCTGATACACGCTGCGCGGCGGCGCCCAGCCGGCATAGAAATCCATCAGCAGCGCCACCGGCGTGTGCTGCACGCCGACGTCTGGATGCTGCCGGCACCAGGCGGTGCAGGCCTGCTGCAGTTCGCCGATCGGGGTCAGGGGCCTGGGCGGATCCGCCGCGCGCCGCGAATCCTCATCGATATCCCCTTCCAGCCGATTTAAATACTCGTCCGAGACGATGCCTTCGACCTGCCCCTGCTCGAAACTTAACAGGCAGCATCCATACATATATTCCACGAACCACAAGCGCTTCATCAGTTCCAGGCTCGTGCCCTTGTCGGGTTGGCCGGAAGTGACAAATGGGTCCTTCTTGTCGGCGGCCCCGTATTTTTTATACCCCCAACGGTTGTAGCCCGATATGTTTCCAAACCATAACAGGCCGTACTGCTTGCCCGCACCGCGGATGAACGCATACCAGGGCGGCACGCTCGGCAGGCACTGGGCGGTCTCGGCGCCGAGCAGACGATGATTGCCGAAATGCGCCACATAATGGGAAAAATACAGGCCCAACAGGGCTACCAGATAGTCCGCCATGTCCTTGTTTAAGCGATAGAAAAACCGCGCGAAGGCTTCATAGCCTTCCCGGCGCGTCCGCGGCGCAGGACAGAGTAGACCCGCATACTCGTACGCGTAACGTCCATCCTGTTCGCCGTTATCCCATCCCAGGAAATGGTTGCCCAGCGTCTGGACCAGGTACTGGTGGGCATCGCCGTGGGGCGTGACGCGCGCCTGGTATTCCGGAAATCCTTTCTTGCGCCGATTGGGAACGTAGCCCCAGACATCAAAAACGTATAGTCCCCGGGCCTTGATATAATCAACCACTTCGCGGAAGTTCCGGGCAAACGCAAAGGAGTAGTGCAGCCAGAGCACGTCTCCCAGGTCGTAGGTCTCGGTGAAGAGCTGGATTTCCTCCCGGTACCGGTCCATGCACCCACTGGCATCCACATGAAACTGGCGCAAGGAGGCCACGTGCAGGCGGTCCCCAAGGTCAGTCCAGGTCACCGGCCGGACGGCCCGCCGGAAGTAGTCGGGGTGCTCTTCCGGGCGTTCTTTCCGGTTCCAGACCGCAGGCAAAATGTGGGCTGGCTGGATAGTCATGGCAGGGCGGCCTCGCGGCAGGGAGTTGCGGCGCCGGGCGCCGCGGGTTGGGGTTGTCCGATCCGGGCGCCGTCTGGCGGCGGCGTGTGGCGCTCGATGAACTCCGGCCCGACGTTCAAGTCGGCGGCGAGGAACGCCACGTCCTCGGGCGTCAGCCGGTAGCCCGGCAGGCGCCGGCGCAACTGGGCGAGGTACGACCGCCGCAGGGCGTCCAGATCGCGGGGCACGGTCCGCACCTGGGCCGGGTGCTCGGGGATGGCGATGACGCGGCCGGGCGCGTTGTCCTCCGGGGGCCCGCGCCGGACGGTCACCCCATTGTCCCGGGCAAAAGTGAGCTGGGCCGAGGCGGCCTTGCCGGCCCCGGTGTATTCCGATTCCTGCACGACCAGGAGCTGCTCGTTGTCCATCCGCTGGGCAAGCGCGAAGGCCGCGGCCAGCGCCGTGTTGCCGGCCGGGCCGCGTTCGAGGCCCTCGAGCGCCGCCAGCAGTTCCGTCAGGTAGAACACCTCTCCCTGGGTTACGGTGACGTAGGCGTCCAGGTAGCGCAGGGGGCGGGCGGCGCTGCGGGGGACGTCCACGCGGTCGGGCCACACGGCGAACGGCACGCCAAACCCGGTGTGGCCGGTGGTGAACGATTTTAGATTGAAATCCCGGTCGGAGGCCATGTGCAGGCCCGTGAGGTCCACGCTGGCGCCGATTACGCGCGTCCGGTCGGCCCCGGCGCGCCGCAGCCCACGCGCAGTGCCGGTAACGTTCCCGCCGCCGGCGTGGGTGACGACGACGGCGTCGGGGGGCCGCCCTTCGCGGCGCCGGAGGTCCTCGGCAATCTCGACGCCCAGGGTTTCCATCCCGGCGATGCTCAGGGGAGTGTAGAGCGAGGCGTTGTAGTAGCCGGTCTCCTCGATCGTCACCAGCAGCCAGTAAAACAGTTCCGGCCCCACAGAGAGCTGGATCACTTCCGCCCCGAACGCCTCGCACAGGCGCAGCTTTTCCTCGATCTCCGGCTGGCGCCGGAAGCGGCTGTCGAACAGTTCCTGCAGCACGATGCAGCGCAGGTTGCGCTGGGCCGCCTGGCAGGCCACGGCGCCGCCGTAGTTGCCGGAGGTCGCGGCGCACACGCCCCGGTAGCCGGCCCGCGCCGCCTCGTGAACCGCCAGTGAGGCGCGCCGCGCCTTCAGGCTGCCGCCCGCGTTGGCCGCCTCGTCCTTCAGGAACAGGCGCGCCGCGTGGCCGGTCGGCGAGACCTGCCGCGCCAGGCGCGTCAGCTGGCGCAGTTCCCAGAGCGGCGTGTCGGCCGCCTTCATCTCCCGCTGGATCGCCCGCATGGCCTCGAGGTCGTACGGGCAGGTCGCCATCATGGCTTCGTAGTCGAAGGCCACCGGTGTCCGCTCGAAGGCCCGGTAGTCCAATCCCAGGGCGCGCCGCATGATCTGGGCGCGCCGCCCCAGCACCGCCGCGTAGGATAAGTCCCTAGCCATCGGCAAATTCCTTCCGCAGCCGCGCCTGGGCCTCGGCGTGCGCGTCCAGCAATTCCCGGATCACCCGGCCGTAGGAGTGGCCGTAAGCCGGTTCCCCCGCCAGCAGGCGGCCCGCCACCCGGCGTCCTGACAGCGTCCGCACCCGGCACTCCTGGCCGGCGTCGGCCGGATCCTCGAGGTAGCCGTTTACGCGCATCACGTAGGGGCACGCGCGCGTCTCGGCCGGCAGACCCTCCGGCCGGTGCTCCGGCGCCAGGAGCACGGTCTCGATTTGCACCCAGTCGCCCCTGGCGTTCATGCCGGCCCCTTTCGCCGCGCGGCCGGCAGGCAGCGCGGCACGGGCAGGTCCGCCATCGTGACCAGCCCCGGCGCGGCTGCCCGCACGGCCGGGATCATGTTCACGGCCAGGGCGGCCGTGCCCAGCCCGCCCGGCAGTTCCGGCTCGATCTTCAGGTGTACGTCCGGGACGCCCCGGATCGTGATCGTGTCGCCGGTGCGCACGCCCTCGCGCTGCGGCTGGACCTGCTGGGGATGCATCAAGGTGATCACCGGTCGGCCGCGCCGCAGTCCCCGGGCCGTGTGCCGGCAGCCGGCCACCTGGCCCGGTGCCACCCGCGCGTGGCGCGCGGCGCGCGCCACGCGCGCCACGATCGGCACCTTGGTCTCGACCACCCGGTCAATCCCCAGCCCCAGGGCCGCGTCCAGCAGGGCGATGGACTCGGCAAAGCCGATGTGCCCAGCCACCGTGCCGTCCCGCACCCCCCGCGCAAAGGCCGCCGGGGTCAGCCCGATGCCCTGCGCACGCATCACCGCCGGCCCGTACGGCCCCAGGTCGTTGACCCGCGCGGCCTCGATCGAGGTCACCCGGTGGCAGACGCCGGTCAGAGCCAGGATCAGCGTGTCGAGCGCGAACCCCGGGTTGATGCCCGTGCCCAGAAAGGTCACCCCGTGCCGGACGGCCAGCGCCTGCAGGGAACGGGCCAGGCCCGGCGCGCGCGCCCAGGGCATCGCCATCTCCTCGGCGATCGTGATCGCGTCCGCGCCCGCGCGAGCGATGCGGCGCAACGGGTCCGCCACCTCGCGAAGCCGGGAGCCGGTCGCCAGCAGCACGATGTCGGGGCGCGTTTCCGCCAGCACGCGGTCGGCGTCCGCCCGGATGATCACCCCGCGCAGGCGGCGCACTCCGAGCGCCGCCGCCGCATCGCGGCCGTCCAGGTTCGGCCGGCGGTCAATGGCGCCCACGAGCGCCAGCCCACGCTTCGTCGCGGCCAGCGTCATCATGGCCGTCCCCATGGCGCCGCAACCCCACTGCACCACGCGCATCATCACCGCCGCCTCCCGCCGCGCGTTTAGACGCAGCCGATGTCCAGTAGCGCCCGCGCCAGCGATTCCCGGTCAATCTGGAACACGACTTCCCGCAGCCGCGCCGTCTGCACGCAGCGCTGGAGCACCGCCTGCCGGTCGCGCGGCGCGTAGAAGATTGCCTGCGCCCCCGGGAACACGGCGCGCCGCGGCAACGCCGCCAGGTCCACCACCCGCCGCTGCCAGGCCGGCGGCAGGACGGCCTCGAGCCCGCGCGAGAATTCGCGGTTTGGTAGCGAGGCGGGCTCTAGAATCACCACACGGGCTCGCGGCGACATGCCCGCCAGCCCCTGGAAAAAGACGCGCGTCGGTCGGGTGGTCACCGGCACTACCTGCAGGCGCCGCCGGGTCCCGAACCGCCGCCGGATCTCGGCGTAGTGAAACCGGCTCGCGATCAGGACCGTGATCGCCGGGTCCAGCGCCGCGCGCCCCCGGAGCAGGTCCGACGCCAGGTAGGGGCGCACCGCCGTGTCCAGCGCCCGCTCCAGGAACTGGCCCTGCAGCTCGAGTTGGTCCGGCGTGCACTCGACGTAGCCGATGAAGGGGCGGGCGGCCGCCTGCCGCTGTAGCTCGCGGGCCACCGCCCGCGCGGCGAAAAGCGGCGGCAGCCCCAGCGGCCGCACCCAGCCCGGAAATTGGACCGTCAGCCGCCGCAGCGCCCGCCGCCGCGCACCGGCCCGCGGGCTGGCCGCCAGGGCGTTCGCGTAAAACCCCGAGCGCGGCCGACGCCCCAGCACGCCTTCCTCCGCCAGCTCGCGCAGCACCTTGAGCACCGTGTTGCGGTTCACCCGCAGCTCGCGCTCCAGCCGGCGGATGGACGGCAGGCGCTTCCCGGGCCGGAAAGCCCCAGTCGCCACCTGGTACTTGAGGTGCTCCTTGACCTGGGCGCCGACAGGCATGGCGCGGTGCCGGACGACGTACATCACGCGGGTGCTCCCCCTCTCCAATCTGTTATAGTCGTATGTAACACATAGTCGTATGTAACACAATGCGGCACCATGTCAAGCGGGAAACGGCCAGGACTATCCCCAGTTTTTCAGAGGCCGGGCAACCGTATGGGCTGGAATGGCGCTGGATCGGGTATTAGGGCGCGCGCCCAGGGGCCGAGGTGGTTGAAGAGCGTGGCGATGCCATCCGCCAAGGCGTAGTAGTGGACGTCGGGGATGCCAAAGCGCCGTTTGGCGACTTGTGCGACGCGGGTGTGGCTGACGACAATTACATTTACCCATCAACGACAACTACACTTACACATTGAGGCGGAGTCTGAGAGGATGCGGAGCGGAGCTAAGGAGGGGCTCTGCGATGCATATAACAGACCCACAAGTGAGGAAGTTGTTCATGGAGTACCAGAAGACCGGATCGATGGAGGTATCGGCTCTGAAGGCGGGGATGACCCGCAAGACGGCGGCGAAGTACCTTCGGGAAGGGCGACTGCCGTCAGAACGGATCGAGGAACGGGACTGGCGAACGCGGGCGAACCCGTTTACGGAGCATTGGGCGGAGGCCGAGTCGATGCTGCGGGAGGCGCCGGACCTGGAAGCAAAGGCGTTGTTCGAGTTGCAAAAGTAGGGGGCAAAAATAGGGGTCAGTCCGAGATTCCTGGGCAAAAATAGGGGTCAGTCCGAGAATCCCGGTATTTTTTCCAGCAGGCGACGCAGGCGCCGGAGGTCCGGATCGTCGCCCTGCTCCACGCGACGCACTGCCTTGGAAACCGACGAGCGATGCCCCATCGCCACATGCTCGCTGATCCATTCCGACCCCGCGCTGGTATGGCGGCTTAGCCACCACCCCAGAACTTGCTTCCGCTTGTCCCCCTTCTTCAGGCCCGCCAGCCCGTCCTCCGTCAACCCGCACGCTGCCAACCCCTCGTGCAGCCATGCCGCCGCCGCCCGCTCGTCGTGGGCCCGCGTCT
>CAZEVX010000127.1:0-9377 GCA_964515705.1 uncultured Verrucomicrobiota bacterium
TAGTTGTAGCGCGCGGCGCCGCAGTCGTTCGTCGGTGCCCACGTGGCGCGCACCTCGCCGGCGACGGTGCCGGTGGCCGCCGGCACGCTCCACCAGGCATCGGCCATGCCGTTGGTCTGGTACCACATCGCGCACGCGGCTCCGGAGAGGTCGACGCCCGCGCTGCTCTCGGTCATGACTGGCGCGAGGACAATGGTCTCGCCCCGGAAGACCTCCCAGTCGCGGGGCTGCGGCCGCGCGACGTCCGTCTGCCAGCGCAGCGGCGCGGGGGCGGCGGCGGCCGTCCCGGCCGCCAGCAGGATGTGGCCAGTGAGCAGTAGGCAGTAGCATCTCACAGGTGGCCTCCTATCGTGTAGGTCGCGCGTACGCCGACGCCTGACTGGCGGACATCGATGCCGAGCAGGCCGGCGTCCTTGACCGTGAGCGAGCCGGACAGGTTCAGCTCGCCGACGGCCGCCGTCGCGGCGATCGCGCCGACCATCGTGGCCGCGGTCGCGGCGTCCGCGCAGCGGATGTAGACGCCGAAGGAGACGGTCACCTCGTCGGTGCCGGTTTCTTCGTAGTTCGGCCCCGGCCCCTCGACCGGGGCGCGGCGGATCAGCGCGGGCACGCGCCTAATGGCCAGCGAGTCCGGGCCGCAGGCCTTGCCGGCGGCGCGGTCGGCGCCGTCGCAGATGGTGGTGGAGGATGTCGGCCAGGTGATCGTCATGGCTAGGCCTGCGCGATGCCCACCGAGTAGAGCGCGCCCGGCACGCCCGCGGCGAGCTTGCGCTGGGCGATCCAGGCCACCTCGCCGGAGCGCAGCGCGACGGTGCCCCAGCGCATCGGCCCCACCAGGGGCCGCGCGTCGTGGAGCGTGACGGCGATCTTGCCGGCGCCGGCCGAGATCACCAGGTCATTGCCGGCGCGGATGCTTTCGCCGTTGGCGGCGGTGTAGGGCAGCAGTGCGGCCAGGTCGGCCTCGGTCATGCCCTGCGGCTCGCACTTGGCGGTCACGGTCACGCCCGTGAGCAGGATGTCGATCTCGCCCTCGTGGTCGACCTGCACGGCCTGGGTGGCGAGTTGCACGTCGATGGTCCAGCCGCCGCGCGGCGTGATCGTCGCCGAGTCGTAGGTGCCGAGGTAGGCGCCGCGCAGCAGGTTGGTCGTGGCGAAGGGGTAGGTCGCAGCGGACCACGCCTCGCTGGCGACCGTCACCAGGGCGCCTTCGTCGCCGGGGGCCTTGCCGGCGGCGAGCAGCGCCCGGAACTGCGCGGCCGAGCCGAAGGCCGTCTGCGTGGCGGAGAGGCGCAACTGCGGCGGCTGCACCAGCGCGGCGGCGTGGTAGGTGACCTTGACGCCGGCCTTGCTGGCGACGATCAGCGGCACGTCGACCGCACCCAGCAGCGAGGCGCCCATGACGGGCGTCTGGTGCGGGTAGAGCGCGGCCAGGATGGCGGCGGTGGCCTCGCCGGCGGGGCGGAAGGAGACGCTGCCGAAGCGGGAGTTGATCCACTGGTCCACCTCGCCCTCGATGGAGGTCGAGACGGGGGAGGCGGCGACCTGGATGTCGGCCTGGATGCCGTCGGCATCGTGGAGGACGACGTTGCCGAACTTGACGGCGCCGGGGCCTTTGATGAGCGTGAGTCTGGACATGATGGATCCTTATGTTGCGGGTGGCGAGAGCGACGCGGTGGCGACCAGCGTGAGCTGGATGATGAGCGTGTCAGGATCGGGCTGGGCGGCGATTTCCTCCAGCCCGAGCGGGGTGCAGTCGGCGCGGTCGGGATGGTTGGCCGCGTGCAGCAGCCAGCCAGCGGTCTCGGCCAGGTCGAGCGCAGAGGGGAGCCCGGCGGGGCGGCCGACTCCCGGCGGCTCGATGACCTGGACGATCATGCGCACGCCGCCATCGGTCGAGACCGGCCCCTGGCCGCCGTTGGCGGTGAAGCGCGCGGAGGGCGGAGCGATCAGGATGGCGGTGCCGCAGGCGGATAGCGCCTCGTCGATCCGCGCGGCCGTATCGCCCTTGTCGACCAGGACGACCGGGCAACCGGCGAAGGCGGCGTGGCCCTTGAGGATCGCCTCGGCCTGGGCTTGCATGGCGGAGAGGATCACAGCACGCTCTCCGGTTCGTTGATGGCCGGTCGCGGATGGCTCGCGGCAGGCTCGTCGTCGGCGTCGCCGGTGGGCTCGACAGCGAACTTGCCGGCGGCCACGTCCTGCAGCAGGCGGTTCGCCGCGTCGCGGGCCGCCGCGCGGGCGCCCTTCGGATCGAGCAACACTCCGGCGGCGCGGATCGAGTAGGCCACGACGGCCAGGTCGAGCGCCGCGCTCTTGAGCGACGGCGGTATCTCCAGCGCTCCGGCTGCGAGCGCGTTGCCGCGGTGCGCGCCAACATAGCCGCGCACCAGGGCCGCCGTCTGGCCGAGCACGTCGGCCAGGATGGCGTCGTCGAGGTCGCCCGTGGCGCGTGCCAGCGCGGCGCGCTCGCCGTCCGCGAGGCGGGCGAGGATGTCGTCGGGCTTGAGGGTGGTCCAGGACATGGCAGTTGGCAGTTGGCGGTGGGCAGTTGGCAGTTGGCAGCACAGTCATCCTGCACTGCCAACTGAAACCGACTGCTACTCCTCATAGATCAGGCGCACTGTGGGCGTGTTGGTCGCGCCGGACTGGACGAGGTAGTCGCCCGCGATCAGGTACATGTTGGCGGTGGCCGCGCCGGCCCCGGCGCCACCCGTGCAGGCCACGGCCGCCACTGCGGTCGTGACCACGCCCGAGATGCGGCTGACCGTGACCGTCGCGGTCGCGGGCAGCGCGCCCTGGACGTGGCAGTATTTGGCCAGCCCCACGCCGATCCCGGCGATTCCCTGGGGCGCGGTGGACTTGAGCTCGGCGACGGAATAGGTCGCGGCCACGGCCGCGATGGCCATGCAGGCCAGGGCGGCGATCGCCGCGCAGATGGTTTTGAGATGCTTCATGATGAGGTTCCTTTCGGGTTTGGTTGATGCCGGGAGGCCGCGCGGCCTCCCGGCGCGATGGCTACACGATGCGCAGCAGCGCGTCGGCGTTGCCGACCTCTCGGCCGTAGGCCAGTTCGCACGAGACCGAGAGCAGGCCCGTGTCCGGGTCGCCGTACTTGCGCACGCCGACCGTCAGGCCGCTGTCCTCGTCCTTGGCCGTTCCGACCTCCTGGTACGAGCGCGGCTCGACCGGCGCCAGGTAGCGGTTGGCTACGGCGATGGCGTCGGGGTGGCACACGAAGCCCGCGAGGGTCATCGTGGGCGCCTCGATGATCTTGGCGAACCCGAGCAGGTTCGGGATCACGCCGGTGCGGATGGCCTCGGCGCCGCCGTAGGCCGCGCTGTCGAGCACACCCAGCAGGGCGCTGTAGTAGTCGGAGTTGAGCACCAGGGCGCTCATCGCCGGGTTGAGACCCTTCTTGACCGCCGCCGCGCGGACGCTGGCGATCCCCTTGAGATTCACCGCCGCCAGCGCCAGGGCCACCTTGTCCTCGGCGTCGTCGCCGAAGTTCTCGCCCGTCACCAGGCTGAGGATGTCCGTCAGCGCCGCCAGGGCGCAGGCGTTGGCGTTGGCCTCGGCCTTGCGCTCCCACCAGTTCGGGTTGTGGGTGGCCGCCTGGAGATCGTCGATCCCGAACTTGGCCAGCTTGCGCCGGTTGATCGCGACCTCGCGGTCGGTCAGGTCGCTCTTGGTGGCCTTGTAGTTGTTGGTCGCGCTGTTGAACTCGTCGGCGGGTTCGGCGGTGATCAGGGGCACCCTGACCTTGTCGCCGACCTGCTTGGCCTCGTCCGAGAGGTCCAGGGAGAAGGCGAAGACGGCGGCCAGCTTGCGCCGGATCTCCGCGATCACCTTGTTGCTGTAGATCTGGAGACCTACGTTGGTGTGCGTGGTTGCCATGGTTTACTTTTCCTTGGTTTGCGTGTGATGGGTTCAGCCCTGGGCGCGCTTCTGCGCATCGAGGCGCAGCAGCTCGGCCTTGTTGGCCGCCAGGTACTCGTCCTTGGCCCTGCCGGCGGGCATGGCCTCGTATTCCGCGAGCTTGTTGACGGCGACGCCGGCGGCGGCCGCGGGCGGCCTGGCATCGGCCCTGTTGGCGACGGTGCGCTGCGCGACGGGCGCGGCGATCGTGGCCAGCAGGTCGAGCGCCATCTGCTTGTTGGCGCAGTAGAGCGCCTTGAAGCCCTCGGGGTTGGAGAACTTGGCGGAGTTTGCCGCCACGACCCTCTCGGCCTCGGCGGCGAGCGCCGCCTTCTCGAGTTCCGCGACGCGCGCTTCGAGCGTGGCCGCCTTCTCCGCGGCGGCCTTGGCGGCGGCCGCGATCTCTTCCGCCGTGGCGGTCTCGGCCAGTCCGAGCGCCAGGGCGATTTCCTTCATGTCCATGTTCTGGATCCTTTCGGTTGTGGGTTTGGTCTGGCCCGCCGCCGTGGCGGGAGAGGGGTCGGCCTTGTTCAGCACGGGCCGCATGCTGATGTTCGGGGTGTTGGTGAGGCCCGCCATCGAGAGGCGCACGGGGCGGCCGTCGGCGTCGAGCGGCCAGACGGGCGAGAGGTGGCGGCGGCGGCGGTTGACCACGTCGGCCTCGCCGAGGTCGGTCAGGCGCAGCCGGCAGAGGAGTCCGTCGGACGGATCCACCTTGAGCTCCTGGATCCAGCCGTAGGCGGAGGAATCGCCGGTGGCGTCGAGGGAGTGGTGCTCGGCGTCGACGAGCACCTCGCCCGAGAAGGCGCGGACGACGCGGTTGAAGGCTGCCTCGTCGCAGATCTGCTTGACGGGCTTGCCGGCGACTACGGCGTCGAACTCGCCGAACGGGCAGAGCTGCGCCCAGAGTTCGGGCTGGCCTTCGACGACTTGGATAGGTTTGGTGGTCATGAGTTTCCCTTCCTGCCTTCCTGAGTTCCAGATTGCCCCGACTCCCGATACCCGGCGCCGACGGCGTCGGTCAGGATGCGCTCGACCAGGTCGGTGTCGGCGTCGGCATCGAGGGCGGCGGCCAGCTTGGGCAAGTCGGCCAGCAGGCCGGCGAGGGTCTCGCGCATGGCGGCCTCGTCGGTCTCGCCCAGGGCGTCGAGCAGCCGGTCGATCACGGGGGCCAGCCCCTTCGCCCGCGCCTCGGCCAGCGCCTCGACCGCCGCGGCCTCGTAGGATGCGATTCTAGGCCCCTCGGCGCCTGACCCTTCCCTTGACCCGGCTCCGCCGCCATCTCCGTTTTGCAAGGCCGTTCCGTCGTTTTGCAAGGGGGTCTGGCGCTTGTTGGCCGCGAACATCCCGCCGCCGGGCGCCGTTTGAACGGCCGGAGCCGCTTCCAGTTCGTATCCGGTGCGTTCGCGCAGGTCGCGGGCCGTCACGCGCCAGCCGGCGCCGGCCGCCTTGACCGCCACGTCGAACACCTCGCCCGCCGAGGGGGCCGCCTCGGTCTCGAAGGCGAACCGCGCCAGGCGCGGCCGGCCGGGATAGGCGCGGTCGAGCAGGTCGGCGACGACGCGCCGGTTGAACGCCTCGGCGATCACCCGGCTGTCGCGCCGCACGACGCTCTCCCACGTGTCCTCGTGCGCCCCGCCGGCCAGCGTGCCGCTGCCGGCCTCGGCCAGGCTGGTCAGCAGCCCGCCGGTCGCCATCAGCACGATCAGCTCCTGCTGGTGCTTGAGGTAGTCGCTGAACGGGTTCACGCCGCGGGCCTCGGTGGCGTAGCTCACGGTCGATCCGTAGGGCAGCGCGCCCGATCCTCCGCGGGCCACCTTGTCGGCGGCCTCCATGTAGCGGGTCTCGTCGGTCTCGTCCGCGAACTCGGGCATCACGATCATGACGGGCGGGATCCCGTACCTCTCCATGAAGCGCCCCCACTGCGCCTCGCCCAGGGCCGCGCGGATGTAGATCGCCAGGGCCGGATAGTCGATGTGCCGCGGCCGGCGCAGCGTGATCAGCTCGCCGTCCGGGATCGGCTCCAGCCCCTTGCCGTCCACGATGGCCTTGCAGTCAGGGTTCCAAAGCCAGGTTCCCGCAGCCCTGTCGAGGCAGAAGTTCCAGCCGTCTAACGTCTCGATGGCGGCCAGCTCCAGCCCGTCGGGCGAATAGCGCGGCACGGCGTGGGCGAAGCCCCGGAAGAAGGCGCTTCCCAGGTGCTCGATCCCGCCGAGCAGATCGTCGCAGGCGCCGAGGGCGCCCTCCAGGAAGGCCTGCTGCTCGGCGGCCAGCGCCTCGTCCCACCGGACGCGGCCGGCGCGCGCCGCGCTCAGCGTTTCGATCTTCCAGTCGATCTCCGCCACGCCGGCCGAGCGTCGCTCGGCGCAGACCAGCAGCGTCGGGTCGGCCGCCTCGATCTCCTGGTAGAGCCACTGGAGCTGCGCGTAGCAGCCGTGGCGCGCCTGGTCGAAGATCTGGACGGCGCGCGGGACCGTCAGGCCCGCGAGCGGATTGACCGTCTCGAACCAGACCTGGGCCTCGCTCTTGCCGGGGCGGGCCGCGAAGGCGGCCCGCGTGCGGCCTGCAAGGCGGTTGCGGATGGTCTGCAGCAGGTTCATGCCAGGGCCTCCTGGGGTCGCGGGGCGAACGGACGCGGCAGGAACGCCGGGCCGCGCGCCCGCTCCAGGGCGCGGATCGCCAGGGCGATGGCCGCGGCGCGGTCGGAGTGTCCGTCGGCGTTGCGCGGCGCGGAATAGGTGATGTTCCCGCCGGTGGAGACGTTGCGCTGGATGGCGTGCAAATCCTCGCGCAGGTCGCGGTCGGCGGGGATGCGGATGCGGCCGTCCTCGAACCGGCGCCGCAGGGCCGTGAACATCTCGCCCTTGGAGGCCGAGGTGAAGACGACGGCCTCGGCCTTTGGGCCTAGCTTGCGCCGCGCCTCCTCGGCCAGCATCGCGCCGATCCCGGTCGCGTCGATGCACACGCGGCGCACGCGGCGGTCGGCGGCCTTGTCGCAGAGTATCCGCAATTGGTCTGCAAAGGGCATGCGCGGCAGGATGTCGAGCGCCACGAGCGCCAAATCCCCGGCGCGGTCGGCCAGCGTGGCGACGACGGACAGGTCGCGGCTGCGACCGATGTCCATGCCCATGACCAGGGGAGCGTCGCCGGGATCGGCGAGCTGCGCGGGATTGCCTTCGCACTTGGCGATCAGATCGTAGGGCAGGAGCACGGAGCTGGAGTCGATGAACTCGCACAGGTATTCCTGCGCCCAGATGTCGGCGTCGTCGACGCCGGCGCGGAGTTCGCCGATGTCGACGGCGAGGCCCTGGGCGACGGCGTCCTCGATCGTGACCTTGTGGTGAGAGTAGTTTTCGTTCTTCTCCCAGAGGTCGCAGAACTTGTTGCCGCGGCCCTTGGGTGTGGAGACGACGCGCAGGCGCTTCTCGCCGCTCATGGGGTTGGTGATGGAGGGGTAGATGGCGGCCCAGATGTCCCAGGGGCGCTCGTGGACGGCGAACTCGTCGAGGATCAGGTTGGCGGAGTAGCCGCGGGCGGTGTCGGGGTTGGCGGGGATGGCGACGATGCGGGAGCCGTGGGCGAACTTGATCTCGGCGCGTGAGATGACGGCCTCGGCGGAGGCGCGGACCTCGGCGTAGTCCTCGACGGCGAGCTGGAGGGCCTGCGCCCACTGGCGGGCCTTGAGCATCCACTCGATGGCCTGGCGCTCGCCGGCGGAGAGGACGACCCACATGGAGCCGGTGTGCAGCAGGCAGTCGAGTACGGCCTCGCAGGCGGTGGAGAAGCTCTTGCCGGTCTGGCGGCTCCACATGCCGATCTTGAAGCGGGCGGGATCCTCGACCCAGCGGCGCTGGTAGGGCAGCAGGATGTCCAGTGGCGAGGTCATTTCAGGCCGAAAATCTCCTTGAGGCGGGTCTGACGGGCTTCAGGGGTGAGGGTGTCGTCGGCGACGGCGGCCGAGGCCGAGGCCAGGCGGGCTTCCGCAGCCTCGAACTTCTCCCGCGCCAGGCGCAGCGCGTCCTGCTGCTGGCCGAGGCGCTGCCGCTTGATCGCCAGTTCCGCCGCGGCCGTCTGCTGGGCGGCGAGCTGCATGGCCATCGTGGTCAGGCGCACGGCGTCGGGCGCGTTGCCCTTGAGGGCCAGTTCCGCGGCCAGGCTCTGGTAGGCTGCGATGAGCCGGTCGCTGGCGGCGGCCGTGCCCGCCATCGCGCCGATCTCCTCGCGCGCCTCGATCGCCTGCTCGATGCGGTGCGCGCTCTCCAGGCTCCGCATCCGCTTGGCCCAGGCGTAGAGCGCGTTGCGGCCGGGCGCGCGGGCCAGTCCGAACTCGGCCTGCGCCCACTCGGCCACCTCGTACCAGCGCGCGCGGCGCATCTGGTCGTAGGCCTGCCAGCGCTGGGCGTCGGTCAGTGCGGCGTCCCAGGCGTCGGCGCGCGGCTTTGTGGTGGCTTGTGTCATCGGGTTTTTCTATCTGGAAATCAGGAAATCAGGAAAGGGTGGAGCCCGCCGTCCCCGGCGGGCGGGAGGGCGGCCTCGGCCTCGGCGATGCGCGCGGCGGCGCCGGCGGCGATCTCGGGGTCGATTTCGATGCCGATGAAGCGCCGACCGGAGCGGATGGCCGCGACGCCGGTGGTGCCCGATCCCATGAAGGGGTCGAGCACCAGGTCGCCGGGCTCCACCAGCTTGCAGAAGTCGGCGGCGACCTGCTCGGGCTTCTGCGTCATGTGGATACGGTCCTTGCCTGGAAGGCCGACACGCCAGCATCCCGGAACGACGGTGCCGACAGGCTTGCGTTTGCCGTTAGTTCCCCAGATGATGAACTCGCACTGCTGGCGCGGGCGGCCTAACACGGGGCGGCAGGCCTCGGTCTTGTCCCAGACGGCGATTCCGCGCGTGATGATGCCTGCAATGCAGAACGAATCCCAGAGCGCGGCCAGATTACGCCAGTCGATATACGACGCCACTAGGCCGCCGGGTGCGGCGGGCACGCTTCTAAGAAACTCGGCGGCGAACTGCATAAACTGGCGTTGATCGCGTGTCTCTCCGCAAAACTCACGGTACTGTTTGTGCGTGCCAGTGTTCTGGTATTTGTGTGAGCAGGAGGCGAGACGGTCTCCACGATACATTCCGCCAGAGCAGTAGGGAGGGTCGGCAAATACCAGTGCGGCCTCGGGCAGCAGGGGCAGGATGGTCAGGGCGTCGGCGCAGTAGAGGGTTGCGCGCGCGCTCTGGTGGATGGGCTCGGGAAGCGCGGCGGCTAGGCGGGACGCCGTCGCCCCACCTTTCCTGCTTTCCTGATTTCCCGATTGAATGGCGGTGGTCATGGGGTTACATCCCGGCGAGAATCGTCTTGCCGGAATCGGTGATCCAGTGGATGGTGCGGTCGAAATCGTCGCGGCGACTGGATGTCCAGCCGCGGTCGGCGCAGTAGATGAGCGTGTCGCGGGCGGCGGCGGTGGTCA
>CAZEVX010000128.1:0-9343 GCA_964515705.1 uncultured Verrucomicrobiota bacterium
CCCGTTACCCACTGCTCCCAGTAAAGGCGATCGAGGGAATGAGTCGGTTCCGGGAAGGACCACTCCTTTCCCAAATCGGAACGAAATCCGACAATGAAGACCCTGTGTCTGTGCTGCGGAACACCGTACTCCGCCGCATCAAGAAGGCGGTAGACGACCCTATAGGAGAGGTCCATTTCCCTTCCGCCTGTGTGAATGCGCTCCAATCTCGAAAGGTGTGTTTCCCAATTCTCGTCCTTCTTCCTGGTGATCAACGGGTAGGACAACTGCAAAACGACGTAATGGAAGTAGGTCGCAAAGCTCTGCCGGAGCAAGCCCTTGACGTTCTCAAACAAGAAACATCGGGGACGCAGTTCTCGTACGGCGCGGACGGCTTCGGGAAACATGTCCCGTTGGTCCTGATACGCCCGGTGCTTGCCACCGAGAGAAAACGGCTGACAGGGCGGGCCTCCCGCAACCATGTCAACCCCCTGCGCCACCGTCTCGTACTCGATTCCGCGCACGTCCTGCGCGAAAAGTCGCCAATCCTTCGCGAGTGGGTGCCCTAGGGACTCGTTCAGGTGGATCGTGGAGCAAGCGTGCTCGTCGCGCTCGATCAGCGCTTCGTGATGCCAGCCGGTCTTCTCCAGCCCCAGGGCAAGGCCACCGGCTCCCGTGAAAAGCTCGACTGACTTGAGTGCGTTCATGCGTCTTTCCCCAGAAAACGCCTTAGTCGGCATACCAGTTGACCCGTGCAAATCAACTGGCACTCCCACACCGTCATTGTCTTCCAGCCCCGCTTCCGCAGCATTTTGCGCACTTCCTCGTCCCGCGCTCTGTTTCGCGCGAGTTTTGGATCCCAAAAGGCCCGCTTCGCGCGCGGTTGCCGATACTGCCGACAGCCGTGCTGGTGCCAGAAGCAACCGTGAACGAAGATTACCTTCTTCCTTGGGCGAAACACAAGGTCGGGATTCCCGGGAACGTCACGGGCATGCAGACTGTACCGGTAGCCCATGCCGTGAACCAGGCGTCTCACGATCATCTCCGGTTCCGTGTCAGCGTTTCGGATACGGGACATCCGTTCGCTTCGTTCTGCTTTGGTCAATGGATCGTAGCGCGGCATTGTCTCGTCATCTCTACGGCCCAACGCCGACCCTCACGGGCGGCGAAGCCGTCCCGTGGATGTCCTGGCCGGCCGTTCCCTCGTCTTCACGACCTTCAGAACCCCGAGCGACGCGATGGCGTTGAAGTCCCGGTCGTTGTGCGGCGTGATCCTGGTCCTCACGCATGCCTTGCAGCGCCTCCGTGTGTATGGCAAGCGTGCGGTGTCGCGAGGCCGGCCGGATATCCGAGTGTCGGAGGCGCCCGGCGGACCGCGCTTCCCGCGCCACGCCGTCCTCGTTCCTCTTGCCGCGTTCCTCTTGCCTTTACAGCCCCAGGGGGACGTCGATGCCGGCATAGCCGGCGCCGGACAACAGGATGCGCCAGAGTTGGCCGTCGCCGCGGCGGACCGCCGGGTCGGCCTTGCCATCGCCGTCGTAATCGCCGGGCGCCGCCTCCCAGCCCGGCCCGCCGAGGAATCGCGGGAGAGTCAGGGGGGCATACCCCGCGCTGGACAGCCGCAGGGACCAGGTGCCGTCCGCCCAGCGGTAGACCGTTGGATCCGCCAAACCGTCGCCATCGTAATCGGCCGAGGCCGCCGTCTGTCCGAACCCGCCCAGGAAGGCGGCGAGGTCGAGCGGGGCGTAGCCGGCCGAGGACAGTTTCAGGGACCACGCCCCGCTGGATTCCTGGTAGACGGCGTAATCCGCGCGGCGATCGCCGTCGTAGTCCGCGGAGACCGCCGTCCGGCCGGGCGCGCCGAGGAAGGCGGTCCGCTGGCGGAGCGCATAGCCGGCGCCCGATTCCATGGACTTCCAGGTGCCGGCGGCCTCCTGCAACACGGTCGGATCGGCCATCCGGTCGCCGTCGTAATCGGCGGCGGCGGCCTGCCAACCCGGGCCGCCGAGCAAGGCGGCGAACACGAACCGGGCATAGCCGGCCGACGACAGCAGCACCGTCCATGTGCCCGTGGCCTCGTTGTAGACGGCCGGATCCGCCTTGCCGTCGCCGTCGAAGTCGGCGTTGCGGACAGCCGGCGACCGCGCGGACAGCACGGTGAAGGCGCGCGTCACGGCGGCGGCGGGATTCCAGTTGGCGTTGCCGGCCTGGCTGGCGGCGAGCGACACCCGGCCGGCAGCCGTAAACGACAGGAGCGTGCCGCCGGAAAGGGCCGCCGGCCCGGAGACCACCCGGAAGGCGACCGGCAATCCCGACCCGGCCGCGGCCAAGAGACGGAGGCGATTCGTGACCACCTGATCGGGGACCGGCGGGAACGCCACCGTTTGCGAGGCCTTGGCCACGGCCAGCCGGCCGGTGGCGCCGCCGGCATAGGCGGCATGGACAACCGTCCCCACGACGGTATAGGAGCCGGCATTGACCGGGACGTTCGTCGTGCCGTCGTAGGCGATGGCGACCGGCAGGCCGGCGGGCGTGGTGACAGCCGTGACCCGGCGCGGCTGGCCGTTATAGGTCTGGTTCAGGTTCTGGAGCATCACCTGGGCGGGGGTCTTCATGGGAACGCCCTGCAGTTCGAGGTCGTCGATATTCCATCCGCAATACGTGACCGACGAATCGGTCGGCCCCATGGCCCAGCGCAGGTAGAGCGCGGGACAATCGTCGGCCAGGGCGGAGAGGTCGTAGGAGACCTGCGTCCAGGACGTGTCGGTGAAGGTCGCCCCGTTGGTCCAGATCGACACCCAATCGCTGCCGTTGGAACTGGCCTGGAAGAGGGCGCGGTCATAGCGGGCGCTTTCGACGCCCAGCCAGCGCCAGATGCGCACCTGGACCTGCCGGAAGCCGCGGCAATTCAGGGGGCTGGTGGTCAGGCAGCGGACGGGCATACTGTTGGAATATGGGCCCGCCAGGTTATACCCGAAGACGTTGGTGCCGGTATGCCCGACGGCCGGGTCGCCGCCCAGGCCCTGCGGCTTGCCGAAGGCCCACTGGCCTTCGCGGGTCCAGCCCGGATCGGTGTCCAACAGGAACGACCGGAACACTTGCGGAAGAATCGGCGTAATGCCTAGCGTGACCGTTCGGCGCTGGATGGCGCCGCTGGCGCCGTTGGAAAACGTCACTGTATCGGCATAGTCGCCCACCGGCAGCGCGGCGGCGGCGTTGTTGACCGACACCGTGACGCTGCGCGCGGCGCCAGCCGCCAGCATGCCCGATCCCGGCGCCAGCGTGACCCAGGCCTGGGTCCGGGACGCCTGCCAGGACAGTGCGGTCGGGCCGCTATTGGACAGTGTATAGACCCTGGAGGCCGGCGAAAACGGCCCGCCCAAGGCGCCGGTAGCCGACAAGCCGGCCGCGGGCGACACCCGCAGAGCGTCCGGCAGGATCACCAGGACGGCGGGCACATTGGTAACCGGGGTATGGCGGTCATTGCTGGCCAGGACGACGTCGCCCGTGTAGGCGCCCGCGGCGAGGTTGCCGGCGTCGAACCGCAGCGCGATATTGGCGGCCGTTCCCGGCGCCAGGTTCGTGCCGCCGCGCGGCGTGGCCGTCAGCCAGGACGGCTGGACCGAGACCAGCGCGCGCGCCAGGTTGAGGCGTCCGCTGGAGACGCAGACCAGCGGCACAGCCGGGACATCCACCGCACTCATCAGCGCCTGCTTGACCTGAGCCGCCGTCAGCAACGGGTTGCGCGCCAGCAGCAGGGCGCAGGCGCCCGAGACGTGCGGCGTGGCCATCGAGGTGCCGTCGAAACTGACATAGCCGCCGCCGCGCTTGCAACTCAGGATGTCGTGTCCCGGCGCCGCGAGGTCCACCGTGTTCCGGCCGTAGTTGGACGCCCACCAGCCGGAAATGTTGACCCGGGCGTCGAATTGGTCGGTGGCCATCACGGCCAGGATGGCGGGCGATTCGTAGGCCGACGGGTAATGGGGGGAGGCGTCGGTGTCGATCCCGCTATTGCCGGCCGCCGCGCAGAAGACCAGGCCGGACGCGCCGGCGGCGTCGATGGCGTCCTTGAGCGCCTGGCTGTAGCCGCCGCCGCCCCAGGAGTTGTTCAGGACGCGGGCGCCCTGCCGCGCGGCATAGTCGACGCAGGTGATGGCGTCGGAGGTGTCGCCCGACCCGCCCGCATCGAGGAATTTCAGCGCCATGATGCGCACCCGCCAGCAGACGCCGGCGACGCCGATCCCATTGTCGCCGACGCCGCCGATGGTGCCGGCGCAGTGCGTGCCGTGGTCGTTGTCGTCCAGCGGGTTGCCGCTCCCATTGATGGCATTGATGCCATGGACGTCATCCACGTAGCCGTTGGCGTCGTCGTCCAGTCCGTTGGCGGGGATTTCGCGGGGATTGCGCCACATGGCGGCGGCCAGGTCTTCATGGTTGTAGTCCACGCCCGTATCGACGACGCCGACGATGATATTGGTGCGGCCGGTGGCGAGGTCCCAGGCTTCCGGCGCGTCAATGTCGGCATCCGGCGTGCCGCCGGTCTGGCCGGTATTGTGCATGCCCCAGAGATCGCCGAAGCGCGGATCGTTCGGCGTGCGGATGGCGCGCACGCGGTAATCCGGTTCCGCGTAGCGCACGCCTGGCCGGCCGTTCAGGCGTTTCAGGGCGTCGGCAACCGTGATGCCTGGCGGCAGGGCGACCCGGGCGAGTCCGGGGACCAGCTTGAAGGCGCGCTCGGCGACCGCGCCCGGGATGGCGGCGGCCAGCATCCCGTCGCGCTGGGCGGCCGTCTTGATGCCGTCCTCCAGGCGCACGAGCACGCGGTCCGGGCGATAGGCGACGCCCGGCGCGATGCGCGTGAAATCGCGCGCGGGGGTCGCGTCCGCGGCCGCGGCGGGCGAAGCGGAGCGGTCTGCGGAGCGGCCGGCCGGGACGCCGGCCGGCGCCTGGCCCGGCTGATCGAGGACGCCCTGCCCGAGTTCGCGGGTCGTCACGCTGAAGGTCAGGGCGGCGTCGGCGGCGGAGGCATTGCCAACCGCCAGGTTGCGCGTCTGCGCCCCGCCCAGCACGTTGGTCACCCGGAACGACGCGGGCGTCACGGTAATCCGAGGCGTGGTAAAGACCTCCAAAACGGCTGTCCGCGCCTGGGCAATGCCGGAGACCTGGTTGCTGAAAACGACCGCGCCCGTGTAGACCCCCTGCCCCAGCGCGGCGGCGGCCGCCGTCAGCCGGGCGGTGACGGCGATCGAGGCCCCGGCGTCCAGAGTGCCGCCAGCCGGCGCGATCTCACACCAGGCGGCCTCGGACACGGCCGTCCAGGGAATGGACGCCGTCCAGAGGTTGTCCACCTGGTAGACCGCCTGGGACGGGCTGAACGGCCCGCCCGGATGGCCGCTCGAGGCGAAGACCGACTCCGGGTCAATGACCAACTCGTCCGGGACGCCCCTGCCGGAGAGCGGAACCGCGACGCGCGGGTCATCCTTGTCGTTGCTGGAAATCACGAGCGCCATGGCATTCGAGCCGGCGCGCGGCGGCGCATAGTTGACGTCGATTGTCACCGCGCCGCCCGGCGGGATGCTAACCGGCAGCGCCGGGCCGTTGGTCAGCGTGAAGCTCGGCAGGCCGCCGTTGGCGACCGCCATCTCGAGTTCCGTATTGGCCGGGAACGTGCCGACCAGCGTGCTGGCGCCGCTGGCGACATCGATCGTGCGCAGTTCGGCCGCCGTGGTAAAGGCGGCCCAGTAGAGGATGTCGTTCTGCTCGTCGAAGTCGAGACCCTGGGCATAGTTGGCCGAGACGCCCAGCGACCCGATCACCGTCCCGGCGCCGGTGGTCTTGTCGATGGCGACGAGCACATCGCTGCCGATCTCCACCCCGTACATCGCGCCGGCCGCGTTGATGGCGATGGCGATGATGACCGGGGCATTCGAGATCGTTCCTATCAGCGTCGCGGCGCCGGTGCCCGGAGCGATGCGGTAGAGCACGGAGGAGGATCCGTCGGACGAGGCCCCGTAGAGCGTGCCGTCGGTCGGATCGCCTGCCAGGCCCGTCCAGGTATGGCCGCTGACCGGCGTGCAGGCGCCGATCACGGTCTGGGCGGCCGTGGCGGTATTGACGGTCTGAAGCCGTTGGACGCCGTCGTCCAGGACATAGAGGGTCGAAAAGTCGCCGTTCAGGAAATCCACGGCATACCAACCACTCCCCGCCGTGCCGATATCCGTGAGATCCCCGGGCGTCGCGGAGGAGAAGCTCACTGTCCGCGAGCCGACCAACTCGACGCCGTAGCAGGGCACCGCGCTGGGCGCGGCCAGCGGCGCGGCGGCCGGCGCGGCGCCGGACGCGGCGGCCGGGGCGCGGCCCAGCGCGACGATTTTTCCGGGCGTCCGCGCGGGCGCCACTATCCCGGCGCGCGCCGACGTCGCGGCGGCGGCGCTGCCCAGCGCAATGCCGGACACCACCAGCGGGTAGACGGCATCGCTGTTGCTGATCGTGCACTGCTCGAGGCGCGATTTCCCGACCACGATTCGTCCGAACGGCATATTGGTATCGTCATACGGCGCGATCGTGTCCCGAATGACGATTTCCCCCGGGATGGCCTTGACCGTCAGCGTTGCCGGGCGGGTGCGCGCGACGCCGCTGGCGGTGTTGGAGAAGACGACCGTATCGGCATAGACGCCCGGGACAAGACTGTCCGCGCTCGTCTGGAGCGCGGCCCAGACCTGGGTGGACCCGCCCACCGCCAGAGTCCCGCCCGCGGGCGCCACGCCTAGCCAAGCGGACGTGGCCCCGGCGGCCCACGCCACGGCCGACGCGCCCAGGTTGGTCAGAACATAGACCCGCCCGGTGGGACTGAACGGACCGCCCTCGTAGCCGACGGCGTCGAACCCGGCGCCCGGCACGACATGCAGGTCGTCGGGCGGCTCATAGGCGGTCAGGTCGCTTTCCTTGAAATCGGACGGCGTGCCGGCGCCCTCGGACAGGCCGGCCAGACCCCATTTGTTGGATAGCGTGAGATAGGCAAAGCGGATCATGCCGTTGAAGAACAGTTCCATCTGGAAGCTGTTGCGGCCGTCGGTATCAAGGTCCAGGATGTTATCGAAGGTGACCGCCACGCGGTCGGCGGTTTGTTTCCAGGAGATCGTGCCGCCTTCCGTCGGGTCGAGGTCCACGAAGAATCCCGAGACGCGCGGCAGCCGGAAGTGGTCGTCGAGGGATTCCCAGTACTCGTCGTCGCCCTCGCCGAAGGTGATGTAGCCGTTGCTGCCGATAAAGAGACTGCCGTGGGCGGTCCCATACAGGTTGACCGTGGCGCCGCCGCCCAGGGTCACCTCGGCGAAATCGTCATCGTCGAGCGCCAGCGCCGTGCCGCCGGCGGGATCGGTCGGCAGCGCGGCAATGGTCGAGCAGAAGGCGGCATAGTAATTGCTGGAGCCGTCAGGAACAAAGGTCAGCATGCGGTAATCGAGATCGTTGTCGCCGGCGCTGAAGAGTTCGGTGAAGTAGTCCCGCGCCGGGGCTTGCGGCGCCGCCAGGAACGCCAGGCCCAGGGCGACTCCGAACGTCATCCGCCACATCCCATGCCAACCCGCTGTGGTCTGCATAGCTTCCTCCTCACTCCGTTTTCCGGCCACGCGCAATACCGATAGGAACATTGACCGCGGCAACCTGCGCGTGCCATCCCGGTGCAGCGGTAAGTGTTTCCAGTATAAACGCGCCAGCCCGATAGGCAAGCGCTTTCTGATCGACGCGCGGCCGCATCCGCGTCGCCGGGACCACGGCCACGGATTAGAACGCGACCCGCAGAGACACGGCAGGCAGGCGGCTAAGGTCCGGGGAGAGGGACAGGCCGCCGCGGATGGACTCGACGGCGCGGTCGAGCCGCCGGCGATTATAGCGGCGGGCGGCATCGATGCCGCCATAGATGCTGCCGCTATACCAGGTGAGTTCGAAAAATGAGATGGCGGCGAAGGCGCCCCACTGGTCTTCGAGGCCGGAATACACCATGGCGCCGAGAAACAGGCCGTTGAGGATCAGGCTGCGCGCCCCGTTGGCGTATTCCCCGGCATAGGCGTAGCCCAGGCCGGGCACCAATCCCAGCGTTCCGCCAAGCAGGGGGCGCTTGTCGCGGCCGCGCCGGTAGCGGTCGAGGGCCGCGAGCGCGGCGGCCTCGTCGCCCGGCGCCTGTGCGAGCGCCGCACGGGCGGCCTCAAGGCGCCCGGCGCGCAGCTCGGCCTCGGCAGCGCGCCGGGCGGCATAGGCGCGCAGGTCCGGGTCCGCCGCGTCGTCCGCTGCGCTGCGCCAGTAAAAGGCGGCCGCGTCATAGGCCCGGTCCGCCAGGGCGGCGTCGCCCCGCAGGAGCAGCACCGGCGTCTTGAGCGCCGGATCGCTGTCCTCGGCGCGGTCCAGCAGGGCGGCCGCCGCGCTCCATTGGCCGGTGCGCCCGTAGGCGTAAGCGGCCGCCCAGAACCAGCCGCCGCTCGAGGCCGCGTCCGGCGCCGTGAGCGCCAGGCGCCGGTACTCGATGGCCGCCTCGGCGTGTTGGCCTTCGGCCGAGAGCGCGACTGCCAGCCCTGCGCCAGCCGCGTCGGCCCGCGCCGCGGCCGCCAGCGCCAGCCAGATCACCGCCGCCCGGGCCAGACGACCGCCGCCCCTTGCGGGCTTCCGTTCCCAGACCATGACCCGCCGCGCCGCGGCCTCAGGGGGCCAGCCACGCATCGTGATCCTCCAGCGGATCGTCATAGAACAGTTTTCCCGACTCCTGGCGGCATGGGTCGCCAGCCGCCACGACACCCGGCTCGCGCACCAGCCGGTCGGCCAGCAGCGGCGCGCCCAGCAGACCGTGGCGCGCGAACGCCTGCCGGGCATACTCGGAACACGAGGGGACCAGCGAACAGCGCTCGCCGATCGCCGGCCGGATCTGGCTCCGGTAGAAGGCCACGATCCACCGGCCGGGCGCGCCGGACCAAGGGACGGGATCACGCAGGGGCTCCCAGCGGCAGGACTCGATGATCTCGGGCGTATAGAGGGCGCGCAGCGTACGGACCTGGGGCAGCAGCGCCGGGTGGGCGCGCGCCAGATCGGGATGCGCGCGCATCAGGAGCGCCAGCGAACAGCCGGCGCGCAGCGACAGGTCCGGGTCGGCGGCCGTCTCGAACACCCGGCGGACCCCCTCGAAGGCGGCGCGCCAATCGCCGGCCTGGCCGGCAGCCCGCGCCCACTCGTACCGCGCCATGTCGGCGATCGCCGCCGGGACGGCCGGATCGCGGGCCAGGGCGTCGAGGGTCTGGCGCGCGTCCGCTCCCTCACGCGCCAGGGCGCGCGCGTGCAGTAAGCGCGCCGCGGGATCGGCGGGGTCGGCCTGCAG
>CAZEVX010000129.1:0-9226 GCA_964515705.1 uncultured Verrucomicrobiota bacterium
CCGCATGAGTCCAGCTTAAAAAAAGTTTTTTTTGGGATGGCCTTTCGGGGGGGGGGTAGACTATGCTTCACAGAAAGGGATTTGGCTTGGGCAATTCCCTCAAGTGCCCGCCGCGGGCGGGCACCTGAGTAGTTACGACCCCGAAACAACAGCACCTACCCCAGCGGAAACACTCCTTGGAGCACCTGCCATGCGCACCATCGTCTCCCGGACAGTTTCGGCGGCCGCCCTGACGTTTTCCCTCGCGGTCGCCGCGCCGGGCGCGGAGATTCCCGCCCTCAAGGTTCCGATCTGTCGCGCGGCGCCGCGGATGGACGGCGCGCTGGACGACCCCGCTTGGCGCGATGCCGCGCGGGTGGACTCCTTTGTCCGGATCGCCGGCGAGCCCGGCCCGGCGCGCGGGCACCAAGCCTGGGTCACGCGCGACGCCGCCTGGCTCTACGCGGCCTTTGCCGTGGATCAGCCCGAGGCCCAGCGCGATCCGCCGCTCTACGGCGGGCATGACCAGCCGATCCAGCGCGAGGACAACGTCCAGGTCTCGTTCGAGCCCGGCACCGACGGCGCGCTCTTTTACCAGTTCCTCGTGAACAAGGGCAACGCGCGGGCGGATTTCCGGATGACCAAGACCAAGGGCCGCGAATGCGACCAATGGACCATTCCCTGGAAATCGGCGGTGGCCGCCGATCCCAAGGGCTGGACCGTCGAGCTGGCGCTGCCGCTCGTGCTGCTGACCGAGCACGGCGACCCGGCCAAGGCGCGGCTGAACCTGATCGTGGACACGTTCCGGGTCGAGCGCGACGCCATGCGCGTGAAAACGGGCGCGCGGCGCGAGTATTGGAGTTGGGCGCCGCTCGCGGGCACCTCGCCGGCCAATGCCTGGGTCGAGCCCGAACGCTTCGGGCATCTCCAGGGACTGGCGGCCGACGCCATCGTCGCCCCGCTCCTGCCGGCCCTCGCCGCGCCGGCCGTCAGCCCGTTCTACCGGACGAACGCGACGATCTTCTACGATGTGCTGGCCGACCTGACCCTGTCCAGTTCGGCCACGGGCACGGTCACGCTCGAGGTCATTGACCAGCCGTCGAGCGGCGGCACCAACCGCCTGGAGCATCGCCTGGCAGTCCCCGGAACGGCGATGCGCATGCCGGTGCGCGTGCCGGTCCCCGCCGCAGCGATGACGGCGCGGGAGGTCCGGTTGCGCCTGCTGGACGGCGCGACGGGCGAACTCTGGCAGGACGTCGAGATCGCCGACGTCGCGGCGCTGAACCTGCTCTCGGCCGAACTCGACCGCGACTATTACACGACCGAGCCGGAGGCGAACGCGCGCTGCCGGGTGCGCCTGCCGAAACAAGAGCTGCGCGGCCTGCGGCTCGTCGCCCGGCAGGACGGCCGCGACCTGGTGGCGCTGACGAACCCGCCGCCAGACGCGCGCCTGGGGATTCCGCTGGGCGATCTCGCCGCGGGCGCGCAAACGCTGCGGGTGGACCTGGCGGCATCCGACGGGGCGCTGCTCGCCAGCGCCGCGCTGCCGCTGGTCAAGCGCGCGCCGCGGCCCGGCTGCGAGTGGAAAGTGGACCGGGACCGCGGCTGCCTGCTCGACAACGGCAAGCCGTTTTTCCCGGTCGGCATGGTCATGGGCGGCGTCAAGCCGACCGATGAATATGATTTTGCCAAGGCGGCCGACGCCGGGTTCAACACCCTGGTGCAATGGACCTACCGGCCGGACGGGGACCGATCCGACCCGGCCGGCGCGCACGTCGCCGACATCCGGGCCTACCTGGACCAGGCGGCCCGGCACGGCCTCAAGGTGATCGCGGCGCCGGACATGAACTACGTGCCCTTCAACGACCGCACGCGGGTGCGCGATCGCGCGGGACGCCTGACACCCGCGGAACTCGAGGCCGTCAACCGCGTGTTGAACTCCGAGACCTGCTCGCTGGGCCTCAGCGTCAAGGACGTGATCCTCTCGGCCATTCCGGCGCGCGACGCCGCGACCAAGACGGCGATCCTGATGGAGTACCTCGACAACCAGATGCCCTACCTGACGCCCGTGATCAAGGCGGCCATGACGCACCCGGCGCTGGCGGGCATCTTCATATTCGACGAGCCGCTCAACAACATCGCGTTCGGCCAGATTCCCGTTGGCCGCGAGTATTACCGGCGCCTGAAAGCGCTGGACGGCTATCACCCGGTGTTCGTGAACTGGAATCCGGGGATTTACCAGTTTCCGGACGACTGGTTCGACTGGATGGACATGCTGGGCATCGACCCCTACTGGACGCCCGAATACGCCGGCTCGAGCGGCACGATTGACTACGTGGGTTGGATGGCCCATCACGTGGCCCGCAAGGCCGAGCGGCTGCGCGTCGTGCCGGTGACCGTGCTGATGGGCTCCGAGTATAACGGCATCCTGAAGCGGGCGCTGCTGCCCGTCGAACAGATCGGTCAGACTTACCTGGCGCTGATCCACGGGGTCAAGGGCATCGTCTATTTCCCCTACCCGGAGCGATCCCAGATCAGTTGGGACACGTTGTGCGAACTGGCGCGGCGCATGCGGCGGCTGGGCCCCGTCTGCCTCGCGCCGGCGCTGCCCCAGACGGTCGCGTACTCGGGCGGGCCGTACGACCTCGACGCGCGGAAGATGCCCGACATCCAGGTTGCGCTCAAGCGCGACCCGGAAGGCGGCTACGTGCTGCTGGCCGCCAGCGTCGCCTACCGGCCAGTCGCCGCCGCGTTCGCGACGCCGCTGCTCGACGGCGGGGGCACGGTCGCGGAACTTTTTGCCGGCACGGCCTACGAGGTCAAGGCCGGCGGTTTCCAGGACACCTTCGAGCCGCTCGGCGCGCGGGCCTATCGCATCCGCCCGGCGGCCGCTCCGGAGCCGGGCGCGGACGCCACGCCGATCCGCCTGGCCGTCACCATGACCCCGCGCGGGCCGGTCCCGCCGCGCGCCGTCAGCTACGGCCGGACGGGGCGGACGGACCATAAAAATCTCGTGCCAAATCCGAGCTTCGAGGAGCAGACCGTGCCCACCCGGCCGGATTACTGGCGGCAGACGGGAACGTTCCGGGCCCGGGAGATGACCGGCGCCACGAACCAGGTCTGGGGCCTCTCGACCCACGACCCGTACCACGGCGCCAGGTGTCTCGAGATGATCTCAACCAACGGCGATTGGCGGTTCGCCTACCTGTCCCTGACGATCGAGCGCCCGACGCCGGAGCCCTACGTGCTGTCCGCCTGGCTGCGGTCCGACCGCGACGGGCAGGAGGTCCGGCTGCGCGCCGGCAAGTCCGGCGACATCCCCTTCAAGGTCACGCGCGCGTGGCAGCGCTTCAGCGTGCCGTTCGAGGCCGGCGCGGGGCAACTCATGCTGGGCATCCATTTCAGGACCGAGTCGCGGACCACGGTCTGGGCGGACGCCGTCCAGGTCGAGCGCGGCCAGACGCCGACGGAGTTCGATCCATGAGCCCTCTGACCTCCGCGCCTTCCCGATGGACGGCTTGCCTGGGGGGCGCGTTCCTGCTGGGCGCCGCCGGACTGACGCGCCCGACGCCCGGCGCGGCGGCGAATGCCGTCACGGCCGACACCCCGCGCCGCGCCGCCGTGCTGGATGCCGCGCGGTTCGATGCCGAACCCTCGATGTCCGGCGGTATTCAGGAGGCTTTGGACGCCCTGCCGCCCGAGGGCGGCGCGGTCCTCGTCCCGCCCGGTGTCATCACGCTGCGCCGTCCGATCGTCATGCCGCCCCGGTCGCGGCTGGCGGGCGCCGGCCGCGCGACGGTGCTGCGGAAGGACGCCGCGTTTTGGGTGCCGCTGGCGGCCGACGCCGCGGCCGGCCAGGACCATGTCGTGGTATCGGACCCCACCCCGCTGCGCGTGGGCGCCTGCCTGGCGCTGGGCGACACGAATGCGTTGCCGGGGATCGCCTCGCTCTGGATGATCGCGCGCCTGGACGGCCCGCGCGTCTTTATCCGCAACGCCCTGCGGCCGGCGGTTACGACCTTGCCCGCCCCGCTCGCCGTGGCGCGCGGCGCCGGCGCCATGAACGTGTTCCCGCTCATCATTCCCGCCGCGGACACCGGCCTGAGCGACCTCGAACTGGACGGCGCCATCGCGGAGCAGCTGCCGAAAGACCCCCGGGCCGCCGCCGTGTTCGGCGTGCGCGACAAGCTGGGCGCCGGCCTCTATCCGGCCCAGGGCAAGGTGGAACGCTGCTGGATTCACGACTGCTCCTACGGCGTGCACGTCAGCGTGCTCGGCGGCATCGAACTTCAGCAGTGCGATGTCTTCCGCAATACCGGCGACGGCGTCCACCTCGGCGGCGGGCCCCACTCGAAAATCGCGCACAACCGCCTGTTCGAGAACGGCGCCGCCGGCCTGTATTTCTGCTACGCCAACCGCAAGGTGATCGTCACCGGCAACGAAATCATGCGCAACCAGTTCGGCATCAGCGGTATGGACGTGGGGAACCCGGCGCGCGACACCACCGCCGACCGGACCTCGATCATCAGCCAGAACCTGATTTACGAGAACCGCTGCGCCGGCATCTACAGTTGGGGCCGGATCGGCCCGCAGGATGTCGTCGTGTCCGGCAACATCCTGCACAACAACTGGCAGGGCCACGACTGGCGCGGGTTACCGCAAGCCGGCCTGCTGTTGAGCGGCGCGCAGCGCTGCGTGATCGCCGGGAACCGCTCCTACGACGACCGCGAGACCTATCCGCGCTTCGTGCTGCGGCAGCCGGCGGCGCCCGGAACGAACGCCGTTCTGATCGGGCTCGCCGACCAGAATGTGCACTCGGAACCCTACCTGCTGCCCAACGACCGTCTGCGCCTCGGCGCGGACACCGGCGGCTACGCCGTCGTGTCGTTCACCAATGGGACGGCCGAACTGGACCGCCCCCTACCCGCCGCGCTGCCGGCGGAGACTCCCGTGGTTCGCCTGGCCGCCCAGGACTGGGGCATCGCTGTCCTGGGGCGCGAGGCGCGCGACAATCTTATCAGCGGGAATGTCTGCGTTGGGAACCGGCGCGGGGGGTTGCTGGTTGAAGGGTTGACCAACCAGGCGGTCGGGCCGAACGTCGGCCGAGTCGTCGAGGCGGTCAATGGCCGCGCGCCGGCCGCGCCATGAGCGGCGACGCCGGGGCCGGACGGTCGCGGCGGCGGAGCTGGCGGGAGCAACCATGAGGGGCCCGCGCTATTTCCGGTGGCCAAGCAAGAGGGGCCATGTCCTGCGACATCCGACAACGCTGCGTGCGGCTTGCCCGCCTGTGGTGGGGCACGCGGCCCGCTGTAGGAATGCCCCCGAAGAGCATGGCTGCCGTTGTCGGCCCGGTGCCCTCACCGGGCGTGCGCATCGGTGTCGCGCAGCGTAGCCACTGAAAACAGCGGAGAACCGACATGGGGCGCTACGGAATACTGGTTGCCATCCTGCTGGCCATCGGGCCGGCCGGGGCGCGGATCGTTTTCGAGGCAGACACGCGGACGGTCATCGTGTCGGACTTCCCGGACGCGTTGCCGGCGCGGCTCGACACCATCCGGCGTGCCGACCGCGCCAACGGCTGGGGACTGCTGGCCTACGCGCCGGAGACGCAGACCTGGACGCTGCGGGCCAACCTGCAGGTGGGCCGCAACGACGGCACGGCAACCTGGATGCAGATCGGCTGTCCCGCGCTCCCGCGCGAGACCCTGGTGCTCGACGGCACGCTGACCCTGTGCCCCTACCTCGTCGTCGGCGAGAACGACCGCTATACGCCGCGGCGGGAGAACCGGCTGACGCTGGGCGACCCCTCCAACGCGGTTATCCGGGCGGCGCTGAAGATTGCCGGCGCCGGCCATACCGTGATGTCCGGGAAACTGCCGGGGCCGGACGGCGCGTTGCGCAACGGGTTTGGCGGCGAGTTGCGCATCTATCACGGGACCCTGGCCTCGGCCAGCGGCAAGCGCGAGCTTGCGCGCCCCTATTGGTCCGGGGAACTGACCCTCGATCATGCGGTCGTGTCCGGGTTCAACGCGCCGGCGCTCTTCGGGATCGCGCGTCACCGCAGCGACCTGCGCGACACGGTCTTCGAGGACAACGCCGGAGTCTTTGGGTCGCCGGCGCAATACGCCGAGGGCTGTCGATTTCGCGGCAACGGCACGGTGATCCAGGGCCTGGGCGGCGACACCGTGACGCTCGTCGGGTGCGCCTGGCGGGACAATTTGCGAAACTGGGACTTGGGCACCGGCGGCACGATCGAGTGCCTGGACTGCGACATCGCGCCCGGGACCAATCCGGATAGCTATGGGTTTAGGCAACAGACACCGGGGCGCGCCCTCGTGCGGCGGCATGCGGTGGCCAAAGCCGTGACGGCCGCCGGCGTCCCCGTGGCCGGAGTCCGAATGACGTTTACCGCCCATCCGGCGGGCGACGACCTGGTGGCCAATAACCGAGCCGTGACCGGCGCGGACGGCTGCACGCCGCCGGCCGGCCACCCGCGCGCCGTGCGGCTGACGGAGTCCCTGGCCATGGCCGCGCCAACCGGATCGTTTCAGACGGTCCGGTATACCTACGACATCGAGGCGCGGACGCCGGGCGGGGCGGCCGTCCGGCGCACGGGCGTCGTTCCGCCGCATGACGGAGAACCGATCGCGATCTGCATTCCGTGAGGACGGCGGCGGCGGGACAAGGCTGTCCCGCCCTACCCGCGTTGCCCGGTATGGTAGGGCCGCACAGCCTGTGCGGCCGCTGGACGGCGGGACAAGGCTGTCCCGCCCTACCCGCGTTGCCCGGCATGGGCAGGGCCGCACCGCCTGGGCGGCCGCTGGGATACGAGACCATAGCAGTGAAGCCTTCCCGTTGGCCACTGAAAACGGCGCGGAACAGTTTCCACAAAAACGAAATACACAGTAAGGCCTCAGTGACGCGGGGACCCAGCCTGCGCTCGTTGAGCTACGGCGGGCACACGCTCGCCCTTCACGGGTGCCGATGAGGCGCGATCACCTGGAGGGCGAGGCTCCCGCCTACGCGGCGCGTCAAGCCGCCGCTACGGCGCGCATGCTGCCGAGCCGCACCCCCGCGTCACTGAGGCAGTACAATACGCAACTATTTTCTGTTGCTTTTGGGGAGGGGTAGACTACCATTCGTTTAGTTGGGATCGAGTGTTTCACCGTGACATGGAGGGGACCATGCATCGCACGGCTGGATGGGCGGCACTGGCGGCGGTCGGGATGCTCGCGGGCGCGTGGCGCGGAACGGCGGCCACCACCTACTACGTGGCGACCAGCGGCTCGGATTCGGCGGACGGCACGAGCAGTTGGAATACGGCGTATTTGACGATCAGCAACGCCGTCGCCAAGGCCCAGAACACCGACACCGTCCTGGTCTCCAACGGCACGTATGCCCTGACGGCCACCGTGCTGGTCACTAACCAGATCACGTTGCGAAGTTGGAACACCGGCGCCCTGGACACCGCCGGCACCGTCCTGGACGGCCAGGGGACCGTGCGCTGCCTGTTTGTCAGCAACTACTCTCTCGGCGGCATCAAGATCTACGGCCTGACGCTCTCCAACGGCAACGCCCGGGCCAGCGGCGCAATGGGTGGCGGCGGCCTGTACAGCTGGGGCGGAACGATCATCAGCAACTGCCTGATTACCCGCAATGTCGCCTCGAACGGCGGCGGCGCGTATTTGTGGTGCTATGCGAACTACGGAGCCTATTGGCCAACCTTGATCGATTCCACGATCAGCGCCAACACCGTCTATCCCAATACCAACAACCAGTGGCAAGGCGGCGGCGGCCTGTATTTGGCCGGCGGGATCACCAGGGTCACCGGATGTTTGATCAGCAACAACTGGCTGATCGGCGAACGCAATTCCGCACTCTGGCAAAACACCACGCTGGTCGGCGGTGGCATCATGTTTTTGACCGGCGGCCCGGTCTCCAACTGCGTGATTGTGAACAATGTGAACCCCAACGGCACCGGCGGCGCGGGGGGCGGGTACGGCATCACGATCACGCATAGCACCATCCGGAACAACTCGGCGCGGCAAGGCGGCGGCGTCTACGGTAAGAACGCTAATTTCCCCGGCAAACTCTACCATTGCCTGGTGGAATACAATGCCGCCACCAACGAATGTGGCGGCGTCGGGGACGAATCCAGTCCTACCGCGGGCATGAGCGTGATGCGCAACTGCCTGGTGCGCTATAACACGGCTTGGGGCGTGACGGCCACCTGGGGCGGGTACGACTATCCCAGCGGCGGCGGCGGGGTGATGGGTCATCAGGGGGTCCAAGTGGAAAGTTGCACGATCGCGAGCAACTACGCGACCCGCGGCGGCGGCGGCGCGCTGTTTACCTGGACCCCATTTGCCGCGTATACTGGCAAGGTATTCAACAGCATCAGCTATGGCAACGGCGCCGCGGCCGGCGGCAGCAACTGGCACCACCATTACACCCTGGGCGCGATGCAATACTCCAACAGTTGCACGGCGCCGGATGTCTCGGCCTTTGGCGCGAACAACCAATCCAACAACCCGCTTTTTGCGGACGCCGCGGCCGGCGATTTCCGGCTCAACCCGCTTTCGCCCTGCGTGGATGCCGGGTTTGTCCAGTCCTGGATGACAAACGCCTTCGACTACGGCGGCCGGCGCCGCATCATCAACGAGCGGGTGGACATGGGCGCCTACGAGTTGCTGCCGCAGGGGACGCTCTTCAAAATGCGCTGAACCGCTGGGCGGCGGGCTCTGCCCGGCCCGTGGCGGCGGGTCGACCCGCCGAGCAGCAGCGCAAGGTTTGCGCGAACGAACGCCGGGCGGAAATGGCGGAATCCATTCGCCAGGCCTGCGGCTCGCGAAGACGCGCGCCCTCCGCTAGTGTGGTGCGTCATAAGTCCATTGACATAAGAGAGCGCTCATGCCGCCATGATAGTGGGCCTTGCTGCGAACGTGACCGCATCGTTGCTGGCCGTATATGTAAAGAACCGTTGGCTGCGCCACACGAGCGACACCGTTCAGCACGCCCGGTGAGGGCAGCGGGCCTACAACGTCCGCGGGGCGCTCCGGGGTTGGCATCCAGCGGTGGCCGCCAGGCCTCGCGCGGCGTTACCGGATGTGTTTGACACCCTGGCTTGGCCACCGAAAACAGCGAGCAACCGCCGTTTTCGAAGGTGGGCGCCGACCTCCGGGCGGCGCCGCTACGGCGGACCTTGGCTGGCCGGGCCGCTGGAGTTTGGCCATGGCGAAGGCGATGG
>CAZEVX010000130.1:0-9221 GCA_964515705.1 uncultured Verrucomicrobiota bacterium
CGCAGCCTGTGCCGTGCAAAAAACTCCGTGCACGGGCCAGAAAGGAGGTGGTCGAGGGTAATGAAAAGCCAGAAGCAAGATCGAGTCAGGACCGGAAAATCAGCACAGTGGTGCAAAATTCAGGTGATAAGGACTCCCTGGCGATTCTCTCGAAAACGATGTTGCAGGACAACACGCCGCATAAAACCATTGCCAACGTGCTGGGGTTTGCATGCCCGGCAACATTTTCGCGATGGCTCAACAACTATCGACAGGCGCTAGCGCTATAGTGTCGCATGCCGCGCGGTGGCGGATGGGGACGGCGGAGCCTGCACGCCGGGCGGCGCGGATCACCCGGCGCGCCGCAAGTGCGAGGGTGGGATCTTGAGCGCCAGGCGGTACTTGGCGACGGTGCGCCGCGCGACGGTGAGGCCCTCGGCGCGGAACCGCTCCATGAGGTCCTGGTCGGAGAGCGGGTGGGCGGGGTCCTCCGCGGCGATCAGCGCCGCCAGGCGGTCCTGGACGGTCTTGTTGGAGACCACCGTGCCGTCGGCGCGCCGCAGGCCGGGGGTGAAGAAATATTTCAGTTCAAAGAGGCCCTGGGGGGTCTGGAGGTACTTGTTGGCGACGCAGCGGCAGACGGTGGTCTCGTGCAGGCCGACCTGCCGGGCAATGTCGGCCATGGTCAGCGGCTTGAGGGCGGCGACGCCGGCCGCGAAGAAGTCGGTCTGGACGCGCACAATGGCGTCGGCCACGCGCTGCAGCGTCTGCTGGCGCTGGGAGAGGCTGCGGATCAGGATCAGTCCGGCGCGGATGCGTTCGCGCAGGTAGTCCTTGGTCTCTGGCGGGGTCGCGGGATTTTCGAACATCGCGCGGTACTGGCGGCTGATCCAGAGGCGCGGAACCTGCTCGTTGTGGACCCGCACGACGTAGCCGCCTTCGGCGGGCTCGACGGTGGCGTCGGGCTGGACGTAGCGGGGCAGCTCGGCGCTGAAGGCGCGGCCGGGCTTGGGTTCGAGGGTGGCGATCAGGCGGGCGGCCTGCTGCACGGCCTCGGGCGGCGCGTCCAGGGCGCGGGCGATGTCCTTGACCTGCCGGCGCCCGAGCGCCTCGAGGTGGCCGGCGACGATGGCCGCGGCCAGGGAGTCCCCCTGCCCCAGGCGCTCGAGTTGCAGGCGCAGGCATTCCGCCAGGGTGCGCGCGCCGACGCCGATCGGGTCGAACTCCTGGATGACCCCGAGCACGTCCTGGATGCGGGCCGGCTCGAACCCCGTGGCGGCGGCCAGGTCCTCGACCGACTGGAGCAGGTAGCCGTCCTCGTTGATACTGCCGATGAGGAGTTCGCCGATGCGCCGCTCGCGCTCCGGCAGGCCGGCGACCCGCAACTGGCGCGCGAGGTGTTCCTGGAGGGACTCGGGCCGGACCTGGGACTCGAGGACATGGGCGCGACGCCGCTCGCGCGCGGCGTCGTAGGGCTCGGAGGCAAAGTCCTGCATGAAGTACCGGCAGGATTCCTCGTCCAGGCGGGCGAGGATCTCGAACTCCTTCTTGAAGTTCAGTTCCTTGGCGTCCTCCGCGACGCTGCCGACCGGCTCGGCCTCGAGCGGTTCGGTCTTCTCGGGCTTCTGTTCGAGGGTCGGGTTGCGTTCCAGTTCCTGCTGGACGCGCGCGCGCAGTTCGAGCAGCGGGACCTGCAGCAGTTCCAGCGACTGCCGTAGTTGCGGCGCCAGGATCTGCAGCTGGCGCTGCTCCTGGGAGAGGCTCATACTCTGGCTCGGCATGGCCGATTTCCTTCTTTCCTTCGACGCGGGTTCAGTATAATACGTTCCGCCCAATGCACAAGCCCGGCCCGCGGCGCGCGCCCGGCGGAGCGCTTCCCCTCGATAACGCGGGGGGCGTCCGCGGCGGCTTGGCGCCGCGGAACGCGGGCCTGTCGGGCCCCCGCCGGACAAGCCGGCAGGGCGCCCCCGCGTGGCACGGCGTACCGGCGGCACCCCATGGTGAAACTCTGCATCCTGGCCAGCGGCAGCACGGGCAACTGCATGTTCGTGGGCACGCCCGCCACGCGGCTGCTGGTGGACGCCGGGCTGAGCGCCCGGGAAACCGCCGCGCGCCTGGAGGCGATCGGCGAGCCGGTGGCCGGCATCCAGGGCATCTGCCTGACCCACGAGCACGGCGACCACATCGCCGGGCTGGCCGCCCTGCACACCCGCGCCGGCCTGCCGCTCTACGCCAACGCCGAGACCATCCGGGCGATCTGCGAGGACGAGCCCATGCGCCGCCTGCGCTGGCGGGTCTTCAGCACCGGGTCAGACTTCGCGGTCGGCGACCTGGAGGTCAGCCCCTTCAGCGTGCCGCACGACGCCTGCGATCCGGTCGGGTTCGTGATCCGGGCCGGGGCCGTGCGCATCGGGATCGTCACCGATCTCGGGTCCGGCACGCAGCTGGTACGGGAACGGCTGCGCCTGTGCCAGGTGGTGATCGTCGAGGCCAACCACGACCGGATGCTGTTGACCGACGCCCGCCGGCCCTGGGCGCTCAAGCAGCGCATCGTCGGCCGCCACGGGCACCTGTCCAACGCCGACGCCGCCGCCCTGCTGGCCGAGATCGCCCACCCGGGGCTGCGGCGGGTCTACCTGACGCACTTGAGCCAGGACTGCAACCGGCCCGCCCTGGCGCTGGAGACCGTCCGCCGGGCGCTGCGGGCCGCGAGCCACGGGGCCGTCGAGGTCTGCCTGACCTACGCCGATCGGGCCAGCGAGGTCTGGACGGATGCCCCGCCCTGACGGCGGCAAGCCGCCGCGCCACGCCATTCGACAGCGAGCCCGACCGAAGAAAGGCCCTCCCCGGCCCAAAAAAAATACGCCAAACAGTAGTAGACGGCCACCGGGGGTTATGGTAAAAGGAGGCCCCTATGGCCCGAACCAGCAGCGCTGGGACGGGCCGGGCGGAGACGCGGCATGGGTTGTCTGGACGGGCAGAAAGCGCTGGTGACCGGGGCGGCGCGCGGGATCGGCCGGGCAATTGCCGAGCGGCTGGCCGAGGCCGGCGCGGACGTGGCGGCCTGCGACCTGCAGCAGGACTGGCTGGCGGACACCGTCGCGGCAATCGAGGCCCGCGGCCGCCGGGCCGTGGCGCTGGCGGCGGACGTCAGCAACGGCGCGAGCGTTCAGGCGTGCGTGGCCGGGGTCCTGGAGGCCTTTGGGCGGCTGGATTTGCTGGTCAACAACGCCGGGATCACGCGCGACGGGTTCCTGGTGCGGATGTCGGAGGAGGACTGGGACGCCGTCCTGGCGGTGAACCTGAAGGGCACGTTCCTGTTCACCAAGGCGGCGGCGCGCGGCATGATGCGGCAGAAGTCCGGCGTGATCGTCAACGTGGCCTCGATTATTGGCTTGATCGGGAACGCCGGCCAGTGTAACTACGCGGCGTCCAAGGCCGGGGTGATCGCGCTGACGAAGTCGGCGGCGCGGGAACTGGCGGGGCGCAACATCCGCGTCAACGCGGTGGCCCCGGGGTTCATCCGCACGAAGATGACCGAGGCCCTGCCGGAGGCGGTGCGCAACGGGATGCTGGCGGCGATCCCGATGGGGCGCTTCGGCGAGCCCGGCGACGTGGCGGCGGTGGTGGAGTTCCTGGCAGGGCCGGCCTCGGCGTATCTGACCGGCCAGGTCCTGTCGGTCAACGGCGGCATGAGCATGTAACAACCGGGAGGAGGTCCGCGTCATGGCCCTGGAAGATAAAGTCCGCGACATCATCGTCGAGCAGTTGGGCGTCAACCCCGAGCAAGTGACTCCCGAGGCCTCGTTCATCGAGGACCTGGGGGCCGATTCGCTCGACACGGTGGAACTGGTGATGGCGTTCGAGGAGGAGTTCGGCGCCGAGATTCCCGACGAGCAGGCCGAGAAGCTCACGACCGTGGGCGCGGTGGTGGCCTACTTGAAGGACAAGGGCTTTGGGGAATAAGGGCTGACGTCGGCAGGCCGAGGCGCGGACGGGAGCGCCTCGGCCTTTTTTCCACGGGCACGGGGCGGCGCGTCATGAGCAAGCGTCGGGTGGTCATCACGGGGATCGGGCTGGTGACGCCGCTGGGATGCGACGTCCAGCGGTTCTGGGACCGCAACGTGGCGGGCGCCTCCGGCGTGCGCCGCGCCCAGCAACTGGACGTGTCGCCGTTCCCCTCCCGGATCGCCGGCGAGGTGGTCGAGTTCAACCCGGACGCCTTCTTGAGCAAGAAGGACCAGCGCCGCTCGGACGTCTACTGCCACTACGCGATCGCCTCCGCCAAGCTGGCGGTGGCGGACGCCGGGCTCGAGCCCGCCGGCGTGGACCCGACGCGCGTCGGCGTGATCGTCGCCTCGGGCATCGGCGGGCTGCAATCGCTGCAGGTCCAGCACAAGATTCTCCTGGAGAAGGGGCCCGAGCGCTGCAGCCCGTTCATGATCCCGCAGATGATCTGCAACATGGCGGCCGGCCTGATCGCCATCGAGTACCAGTTCAAGGGGCCCAACTATGCCGTGGTCTCGGCCTGCGCCTCGGCCTCGCACGCCCTCGGCGACGCCCTGCGCCTGATCCAGTGCGGCGACGCCGACGTCATCCTGGCCGGCGGCTCGGACGCCAGCGTCTGCAGCCTGGGCTTCGCCGGGTTCTGCGCCCTGCGCGCCTTGAGCACCCGCAACGACGACCCGCCGCGCGCCAGCCGGCCCTTCGACCGCGAGCGCGACGGGTTCGTGATCGCCGAGGGCGCGGGCATCCTGGTGCTCGAGGACCTCGATCACGCCCGCCGCCGCAACGCCCCGGTCTACTGCGAACTCGCCGGCTACGGCGCCACCTGCGACGCCTTCCACGAGACCGCCCCGGCCGAGGACGGCGACGGGGCCGCCCGCGCCATGACGCTCGCCCTCCGCGACGCCGGGGCCGCGGCCGACGCCGTCGACTACATCAACGCCCACGGCACGAGCACGCTGCTCAACGACCGCTGCGAGACGCGCGCCATCAAGAAGGCGCTCGGCGCGGACGCCGCCCGCCGCGCGATGATCAGTTCCACCAAGTCCATGACCGGCCACCTGCTGGGCGCCGCCGGCGCGGTCGAGGCCGCGGTCTGCGCCCTGGCCATCAAGCACGGCGTGCTGCCGCCAACGATCAACTACGAGCACCCCGACCCCGAGTGCGACCTGGACTATATCCCGAACACCGCGCGCCAGAAGCGGCCGCGGCTGGTCCTCAGCAATTCCCTCGGGTTCGGCGGCCACAACGCCACCCTGGCGTTCCGGCCGGTCTGACGCCAGTCGGTCTGACGCCGGCCGCGGGCGCCCGCCGACGGCCGCCGCGCCCGCGCCCCGTCTCATGAAGGACCGTTCTCCAGCCGGCCTGCCGACCCGCCTGCTCGCCCTCGGGACGATCCTGTTCCTGACGGCCGGCGTCTGGCTGGCGGCCGCCCTGGCGGTGCTGATCGCGCGCGCCGCCCCGGGCTGGGGCAGCCTCGGCGCGTTCCTGCTCGAGAAAGGCCCCGAGAAAATCATGCGGCGCTGCCTGCTGGGCGTCGGCCTGGTGTTCCTGCTGGCGTTCCTGCGCCGGGCCGGCTGGCGCGGCTGGCGCGATTGCGGCTGGCTCCCGGACGATCCCGGCGACGCCGGGGTCGGCTGGCGGAGCGACCTGCTGCGCGGCCTGCTCCTCGGCATCCTCTCGCTGGGGGCCGTCGGCGGCCTGACAATCCTGGCCCGCATCCACCCGATCGTGATCACCGATCCGGCCGACGCCATCGCCCGGGCCATCCTCGGCCTGCTGCTGTCGGGCGCGGCGGTGGCGCTGATCGAGGAAACGCTGATGCGCGGAATCCTGTTCCGCGTCCTGGCGCGCGGCCTGCGAGCCTGGCCGGCGGCAATCTTATCGAGCCTGGCGTTCGCCGCCGCCCATTTCGCCGAACCGGCCCGCGCCGCCTTCGATTCCGGCCCGTTCCTCCTGGTGTCCGCCCGCGTGGCGCTCTCGACGTTCCGGCCAGAGACGCTCGCCCCGCTGGCCGGCATCAAGTTCCTGAACCTGGCGCTGCTCGGCCTGGTGCTCTGCGCCTTCGTCATCCGCACGCGCACAATCTGGCTGGCGGTCGGCGCCCACGCCGGCTGGGTCTGGATGATCAAGCTGCACGGGTTGCTGACGCTCTACGACCCGGCCGCCCCGCTGGCCGCCTGGCTGGGCCGGCGCAACGACTTCATGGACTCGATCCTGGCGACGGCGTTCCTGGGAGCGCTGCTGGCCTGGGCCGCGCGCCGGCCGGGCGGCGCCGGAACGCCGCTGCGCCGGGCCGGGGTGGTCTGGCGGGTGGCGCCGGACGCCCTGGCGGAGTTCCGCGACTGGCTGGCGCGGCGCGATACGGCGGCCCCCGAGCGGCTCCTGAAGGCATACCCTGGCTGCCGGGTGATCGCCCGCGGCGGCGTGGTCTTCAAAACCAAGGCCGCCGGGCCGGGCCTGGCCGGCTGGCGGTTCGGCCTGCGGCCGTCGCGCAGCCGGCGGACGTTCGCGCTGGGCCGCGCGCTGTCCGCGCGGGGCATCCCAACGCCCGCCCCGCTGGCCTGGGCCACCCGCCGCGTCCTGGGATTGCGCCGGGCCGACTACGGCGCCACGCGCGAGGTCGCGGACGCCGCGCCGCTGACCGACTGGCTGGCGCGCCGGCCGGCGGACCCCGCCGCCTGCGCGCGCGTGATGGCGTCTTACGGGCGGCTGATGGCCGGGTTTCACCAAGCCGGCTACTCCAACCGCGACCTGAAACACGAGAACGTGCTCTGCCCGCGGGCCGCGCCCTGGGACTTGTGGGTGATTGACCTCGACGGCGTCCGCCGTCGCCCCTGGATCACGCGCCGGCGCGCCGCGCGCGACCTGCGTCGGATAGGCCTCTCGCTGCGCGCCGCCGGCGCCCTGGACTCGGCTTCGGTCGCCGCCTTCTTCGAGGCCTACAAGGCCCTCGTCCCCGCCCGCCTGCGGCGCCGGGACTTCCCGATCTGACCGGGCGCCGGATCTTCCGCCCAGCCAGGCGCCCGACCGTGCGCCCCCGGCTCGGCAGCGTGCGCGCCGCGTAGGCGGGCGCCTCGCTCTTCAAGTTTTCCCGCCGGCCATCGCGCACGCGGTCCTTGACGACTCCCCGTGGAGGGCGAAGCTGCGCTGAGCCGTTCCGGCGCACGGATCCCCCCTGGAGTAACCGCGAACAAGCACCATTCCCCCGAAGCCGTACGTACTCGCCCTTATTCTCTGTCCCCAAGAAGTCCCCAAGAAGCCGCTGACGGATACCCCCGAAGTGCCTGGATGCCTTTGTAGGCCCGGTGCCCACACCGGGCGCTCATCGGTGTCGCTAGGGGCAGCCTCTGAAAACAGCGAAGAACCCATGCGGCTGGTCATCGCGCCGCGTTTGCCGCGGCGGCGGCGGTCGCGGCCGGCTGTCATGCCGGCCGCTACTGGCCGCCGCCGGGCGCCGCGTCTTTTCCCCCGGCACAACCACCGCCGGGGGCGCGGGGACGCAGGGTAGGCTGTGACTTCTTGGCACCGGGCGGGCAGCCGGGACGGCCGCCCGCCATCTCGCCGCGTTCCGCTGCCTTGGGGGCGGACCCGCCCAATACCACCCGAAACCCGTTATTGTCGTTGCGGTTCTCGGGATGATCGTTGTTGCGATACGAGGACAGCAAGTTCCTGGGATCATTGTTGTTCCAGGAGCCGCCCCGCAGCACCCGGGCCGTCCGTCTGCGCCGCCGCCTCCGCCGGGGATCAAAGGGCCACGCGACATAGGCGCGGCGCAGGCCGGCGCTGTTGCCCTCGCGGCTGAATTGATACCAGCTGAAGACGGATACGCCGATCGTGCGCCAGGAGGCGCCGGCCGCCCACAGCACATGCCGGCGGCGCTCGAAACGGCGTTTGGTCGCGCCAAGAATCCGGGGGCGGAGCCCCGGCAGAAACCGGAACCCGCAGAACGGCACGCCTTCGCGCGTCGCCAGCATCCGGCTTTTCGGCTCCGCCAGGCGCAACCGGATGGCCATGAGTTCCCGCGCCACGACGTCGCGCAGGGCCCACAGGCGGGGCTTATCGTCGCCAAACAGAAGAAAATCGTCCGTGTAGCGCAGGTAGGCCCCGTGCCCATACCGCTCGGTGATCGCATGATCCAGGCCGTCGAGATAAAAGTTGCCCCAAAGCTGGCTGGTCAGGTTGCCGATCGGCAGCCCGCGCGGGCGGGCGTCGGCCGCGATCCAGTCGTCGCCTGGGAACCAGACCACCGGTTCCTCAGCGCCGGTCTGATGGGACGACAGGATCACGGACACCAAGTCCATGACGCGCGGGCAGCGGACATGCCGCGCCAGCCGCTCCCGCAGGATCGCATGGTCGATGCTGGCATAGAACTTGTGGACGTCGCACTTGAGCACGTAACGGAAGCGGTGCGTCAGCCGGCGGCAACAGTCGCGCGCCGCCGTGGTGCCCTTGCCGACCTGGCAGGAGAAACTCCGCGCGATGAACCGGCGCTGCAGCGTTGGCCCCAGGAAGTTGCAGAGCGCATGATGCAGCACCCGGTCGCGGAACGGGGCGGCGACAATGCGCCGGCGCTTGGGCTCGACAATCTCGAACGTCCGGCAGGGGCCCGGCCGATACGTGCCCTCGAGCAAGGCGGCGCGCAAGGCGCTGAGTTCCGATTCGCGCCGCAACCACCAGGCCTCGACCTCCGGGTTCCGGCTCTTGCCGCGGCGCGCGCGCGCAGCGGCGCGGAACAGGTTCGAGACCGAGGCCACGTCGTCCAGCGTCCAGCGGTCAAACCTTGACATTCGAGTTGCCACTCCGTTCCTGTTGCTTGAGCCACCCGCCCGCCATCCGCCCCAGTTCATCCAGACGGTCGTTGACAAACAACAACTGCTGCTGGCTGATCCAGCCCCGGTCCTGCACCAAACGCCAGAGGACGCGCAGTTTCTCGAGCGTGAGGTTGAAATCGGCCAGACGCTGGCGCTTGGCCGCGTCTCTCGTGAACAGCGCCTCGACCACCAGCATCAAGGCATCGATTGCGAAACCGTCCAACCGCTGGCCGAAACTGAACCGTTGGCTCTTGGGAATGGCTGCCGTGCGGTCAAACGTCCAGCCGCACAACTCCACGCATAGCGTATAGATGGGCGGCCGTACCGTCATGATTTTTTCCCGCCTCTCCGCGAGAGTCCTTCTTCTCCCCTGATTTTTGCACGGAGCACCTGATTTATCACTAAAAAACCATCTGGGGCCCC
>CAZEVX010000131.1:0-9160 GCA_964515705.1 uncultured Verrucomicrobiota bacterium
AATTTCAGTGGCCACATGCCAGGGTTGGAACAATGACGGCGGGACAAGGCTGTCCCGCCCTACCCGAGACGCCCGCAACGGGTAGGGCCGCACAGCCTGGGCGGCCGCTGGAATACGCGACCAGCTTGAGCCTTTCACGTTGGCCACTGAAAACAGCGAAGACCCAGGCTCCACAACGTATCGGTTGTTCCGGCGCCCTTTCGTTCCGTGTTCTCATGCCGGCGGCAGCCCGAGCAACGACACGCCGCCGCGCCGTGCGGCGCGCGCCGCCGCCGCCCAGTCGCAGCGCCGCACGCCCTTGCGGCAAAACTCGATCGTCTGTCCCGCCCGCAGCGGCGCCACGTAGTCTTTCCCATCCCGTCGCGCCGTTCCGCCCCGCACCGTCGCCGCGGCGCCCTCGAATGGGTCGCGCAGCCGCAGGTTCCGGTCCGTCTCGGCCGTCACCCGCACCCAAACCGTCCGCCCTTCCCGCCGCGCCGCCGAGACCCGGAAGGCCCCTTCCGTCCGCAGGTCGCGGAACGCCACGTCCCGCCACAGGTCCGGCATCGCCGGAAACACCCGCACCGTCCCGTCCCCCGGCGCCGCCGATCCCGGGTCCGCCCAGCCCTGCACCAGCATGTCGCAGATCCCCGCGCTGAATCCGCAGTTGGCTTCCATGGTGAAGGGGGCGGTCTCCCGTCGGCGGGACGAGGTCTGCCCCAGGATCGGGCTGAAGGCCGACATGCCCGAGGCGCGCCAGTCGCTGTTGACGTGCAGGCCGTTGGGCATCATCCAGTGCGCGGCGAACTGCCGCGCGCTCTCGTGCGCCCAGCCCCCGCACCCCAGCACCGCCGCCATGCTGATCATCTGCGCGTAGGTGTGTCCCGCCCACCACCCCTGCCCCAGCGCCAGGAGCTGCTGCACGCTGGCGGCAATGGTCTTGCGCGCTCCTTCGTTCCCCTCGAGCGTCAGGTCCATCGCCGGGTGGATCGCCATCAGGTGCGAGGGATGCCGATGCGATTCGTCCGCCGGTTTTCCCGGCCACAAACACAGTTCCCCTTTGGCCGTCAGGGGATAGGGCGCCAGCGTCTCCCGCACTTCGCGCGCCGCGGGCGTCAGGTCCGTTCGCCCGAGCGCCGCCTCCATCTCCACGATCCAGTCGCAGGTACGGCGGATCAGCGCCAGGTCAATCGCCGGGTCCTTGCAGAACGCTTCGCGCGCGACATGCCCATGGTATTCCGGGCTGCTCGAGAGCGGTACGTGCAGCCGCCCGTCGGCCTCCCGGACCAGGTTGGCGCGGAAGAACCGGAAAATGTCGGCCAGCACCGGGTAGCCAGTCCGCGCGAGCCAGGCGCGGTCCAGGCTGTAGCGCCAGCGCAGCCAGACCAGCCAGCCCAGCCACCCGCCGTGGCTCCAGGCGAAGCTCATGGCATACCAGGGCGAGCCGCCGCCGGCCGGGACCTTGAACAGGCCCATGGTCACGCACGGCCAGAACGTCCCGTCACTACCGAACACCTGGCGCGTGAAGGCGCGCGCCGGCGCGTTGCAGGCCGCCATGTAATCGCACCAGCAATCGGCCAGATCGAGGTGCCCCGCGGCGTAGGCCGGCCAGAACGTCTCCTGCACGTTCATGTCCAAGTGGTAATCGCCTTTCCAGGGCGGCAGAACGCCGTCCATCGCCCAGAGTCCCTGCAACCCCGGCGGCATGCAGCCGCGCCGCGCGGAGGACCCCAGCAGGTAGATGCCATGATACCACAGTGTCTCCACCTCCGGTTCCGGCAGCGCCACCGCCGAGGCCGCCCAGAACGCCCGCCAGGCCCGCCGATGCTCGCGCCGCAGCCGATCGAATCCGGCGTCCGCCGCCGCCCGCCAGGCCGCCAGCGCGTCCCGCTCGGCCGCCGCCAGGTCCGCCCCGCAGGCCACGGCTAAAAAAATCTCCGGCCCGCGTTCCGACCACGCCACGGTGTAGCAGGGGCCGCCGGGAATCTCCTGAGAAAACACTTGCGCTCCGCCTGCGCGCCGCCGGCGCGGCGCCGGATGCTTCAAGCCCGCCAGGGCGGGGCAGATTTCGGCCAGCGGCTTCAAGACCGGCCGCGCCCGCGCCGCGCCGCGCCCCTCGAGCCGCAGGCACAGCACATGGCGCGTCTTGTGGACAAAGGCCGTAAAGCGCCCCGCGCGTTCGCCGGCCCCCAGCGCCCCGGTGACTTCCGCACGGTCCAGGTCGAGACGGATCTCGCAGGGGCCTCCCGCCTTGGCCGCCCGCGGCAACAGGTTCAGTTCCAGACGGCCGATGCTGATCTTGGTGGGCGTCAGGGCGGGCTTGGGTTCCGGGGGGCCGGCGAACCGGAGCGCGGCCTCATCGTAGCGCCCTTCGGCAATCAACCGGCAGAGCTCCGCATAGCGGTATCCCGGCCGCCGCCAGAACGAGTCGTCGGTACGCGAATCCCACAACTCGGAGCAGTCGAGGGTCAGCTTGAGCGGCGCGCCGTCCCCCCAGAGCATGGCGCCCAAAAACCCGTTGCCAAGCGGGAACCCGTCCTGCCAGAGACGCGGCGGGGCGCGGTGCACGATGCGGTGCCGGCCGGCGGCCGGCGCAGGGCGTGGCGGATGGCAGCGGAGGGGTGTTCTCATGGGGACGTTCTAGATAAGAATTTTATTATCAGCAGTTTATAATGTTATTCCCGCATTTTGGCGGCGGCAAGACCCAATCCGGATGTCATCCAGCCTCATCATATACGGGGCACGGCTCGCTCAGGTTGCGCGCCGAAGCGGGGCTCCGACATGCCACGTGAGCGGGAGAACTCGTCCTAACGGTTCTGCGGGTCATGCGGACGCCTCATGGTGGGCCAGTCCGCGGCCAATGTGCATTGCGGCGATCGGGCGCATCGTTTGTCACGCCTGGTTTTTCGGTGCGACGACACCTCCGGCGGAGCCGCTGGATTCCCCTTTACGGTTCGTAGTCGGTCGGTTCCGTGCCCTGCTCGAACTGCAGGGCGTCCACCCAGACGGTTGTGTCGCCAGGCACGTCGCGCAAGATCACCATCACCGGCACATAGAACTCGCCCGGCGGCAGCGTGAAGGGCACGGCGACGCGCCGCCAGTCCGGTCCGAGCGTGAAATCCTTTTCGACCCGCGGGCTCTCGCCGGTATTCAGTGCGACCTTGACCCCGTCGCGGCTGGCGCGCAGCCAGGCCGAGACAACATAGCCGCGGGGCCGATCGTTCTTGACCAGCAGATCGGTGTAGGCGATCACGCGGTCCGCCGCATTCGTGGTGCGCAACATCAGGCAGCGGGCGCCGTGGTAGGGACGCTCGGCCGACAACCCCCAGTTCTGGTTGGTGCCGCCGATCAGGCCATCCAACGACTGGCGCTCGCCCCAGACTTTCGAATGGTAATCCGGCCAGCCCTTGAGGCTGGCCTCCTCGTAGCTGGGATTCGGCAGGCGGTTGCGGCGCTCGAGCCGGCCCTGGCGGTCGTAGCCGGTCTCGACGAGCGCCGCGTTGGTCAGGGCCGTCATGGCGATGTGAATGGTGACGGTTGACTGTTGGCGGTCGGCTGTCGGCTCGGCCCTGCCCAGCGCATAGGCGCGGACGCCGTAGGGCTCGAACCGGTCACGGAGACGGCCGCCATCGGCCGGCAGACGCCGGCTGGCAAGGAGGTCGGTGGCGGCGTCCAGACCGCCCGGCAGGCCCTCGACCGCGATGGTCGTGTCCACGGGATACGCGGCGCTGTTAGCGGCCAGCAGCACATACCCGCCAGCCGGGTCCGCCTTGAGCACCGCCTGGACGTCGGGGAACCGGTTGAGCGCCGGGTTCATCTCGCCCGGCGCGTAGGCGATCATCTGGGGCGGGTCCGGTTCGAGGCAGGCCGGCGCCAGGCGTTTCATCCAGCCGGCCAACTGCGTCAGGGTCTCGACCATTTCGAGCGATGCCAAGGGATACTTGAAGTAGAATATTCCTTTCGTCCCCTGGATCAGGGCCAGCCAGGTCTGGCAGCGCTGCTCGGCCGCGGTCAGGGCCCGCTTGGTGCAGCCGCTCCAGCGCTCGGCCATTGGCATGGTCCAGGCCACGCTGCGGACGCGGTCGGCGCGCACGCGGGTCATGGCCACGGTGCGCGGCATGAAGTTGATGGCGGCGCGCGACGACCCGTTGTCGATTCCGCCGGGCACCCAGTAGGGGTCCGTGCCCAGGGCATCGCTCCAGTCGAGCGCCGCCGGCGTGTCCGGGATGCTGCTCGAATAGTTGACGAAGACCGGTCGATAACCGTCGCGCCGGTTCAATTCGGCATAGAGCGCGCGGCCGACATCGTCCTGGCCGACCTCGATCAGCGGTTCGTCGAGGATGAAATACCCCATGACCGCCGGGTGCGGCACGGCCGCCTCGAGCGCGGCGGCGATATAGGGCAGGTTGCGGCGGTAATACTCGAGGAAGAGCGCCGCCTTCCGCGAGCGCGCCAGCGCGCTGAAGGGCGCTTCGAGCAGGGCGCCTTTCATCTTCAGCAGCGACCCGCCATAGGTCTTCAGCCGGTCGTTGAGCAATGCGCGCTGGTCGGGCGCCAGGATGCCGCCGGGATCGGCGATCCGCGTCGTCTCGTCCCAGCGGCTGTAGATGTGTTCGGGCGCAAAGACCACGTTCAGCCCGTGGCGTGCCGCCAGGTCCAAGTAGGCGGCGGCGCTGGCCGGATCGCGCGACCCGCTCCATTGAATCAGGCTGTTGAACCCCATCGCAGCCAGGGTTTGGAAATAGAACGGTTCGACCGGCATTTCGGCCACCACGCCGAACGGAAAGAAGGGCGTTCCGTTGTCCAGCAGGACGCGCCGGAGCCGGTCCACCTTCCACTCGCAGCCCGGTTTCGGCGGCCGTTTAACAAGCGCCAAATGCCGCTCGGCCAGCGGACGCCCGGCGGCATCGGCCAGCGCCGCGCGCCAGTTGTGCCGGCCGACGGCCACCCCGGCCAGGGGGACCTCGAGCCGCGGCGCCGGGCCGGAGGCCGGGCCGGACGCCAGCGCGCGCCCGGCGGCGTCCTCGATGCGCAGGACGTGCCCCGCCGGCTGGCCGGCCGGCAGTGTTACCCGGCAATCCACCCGGGCGACCGTCTCGTCCGTGTAGTAGTTCCGGTCGAGGTCGGCGACCAGCACGTCGAAGACCGCCGGCTCGCGCAGCGCCGTTTCCTGCAGCCATTCCGCGCTGTCGGCCGCGCGCAGGCGCGCGCGGACCGTGCGCTGTTCGAGGGCGGTCACGGGCACCGTCAGGGCGATGGCCGCGCCCGCCCGCCCCGCCAACGCCGCGTTCGTGGATACGAGCCGCGGGGCCGCCGCCGGAGCGGCGGGCTCGTCCAGCACCGCCACCACCACCGTGCCGGGCAGCGCGCTCTCGTTCGTCAACGATACCGTCACGGTGTAGGAATAGCGCCCGTCCTCGATCCGGAAGGGAGCCACGACCGGCGGTTTCATCAGCGGCAAAAAGGGCTCCCGGAACCGCGTTTCGGCGGGCAGCCGCAGATGTCCGAACCGTTCCGGCTCCCGGAAGTTTGTGACCAGCGGTGACCAGGAGGCCTCCTCGACGGTTTCCGCGATCACGACCCCGTGCGGGTCGCGCCGCGGGGTCACGGTCCGGATCATCGCGTTGAACCGCCCGGTGTCCGGCCCCCAGATCGAGAAGAGCGGCTTCCACGGCAGGGCCATTTCCACCTGCCAGCGGCCGTTCGTGGCCCCAACGGCGGCGCGCCAGGGAATCTCCCAGTCCAGTTCCCAGCCGCGCTGCCTGGAGAGGCGCGACTCGGCGCGCACGGCGGCGCGGCTGACCCAGAACTGGTAAAAGAACGAACTGTTGCCGGTGGGATCGAACGAGAATGCCGCGTGGTCCTCGCGGTGCAGCTTGCGGTCCGGCTCGGCCTGGTCCCAGCCGTAGGTCGCCGGCATGGGATCGGCGGGCAGGGCGGCGTCGAAGGCGACGTACAGCCAGGCGTCGTCCCGACAGAGCCGCACGCGGTGCCGGTCGGTCACCGCGTTCGTGCCCAGCACGAACAGCCGGCCGAGAACCGCCGCGCCCGTCCAGCAGGCGTCGTCGAGGATGCCGTCGAGGACTGGCGGGGCGGCGCAGACCGGCGGGACCAGATCCGGCAGCGCCGGCGCCGGCGCGTCCCCGGCGCCCAGGCCGGCTAGCCCGCCCGCCGCCAGCAGCCCCGCCAGGATGCGCCTCATCCCATGCTCCGCATGGCTCGCCAAGACTCTCGACCTCATCTCCATCTCCCGATTACGTAAACTGTAGCAGCCCGGCGCGGAGCGGCGCAAGAGCTTTCCCGGGGCACGGCCACCCGCGCGACGGGCGGGCGCGGAGGCCGGGCGTCGCCGCCCCGGACCGCACCGGCACGTTTCGTCCTCACCGGAGCCCATGCGCCGTGTGGCGCGCGCGGCCCCTGGCGGCGTCACTGCGCCGCCGCGGCGCCGAGCCCGGCGACGCGCCGGTAACCGGCGATCGGCGGGACGGTGTGGATCACGCGCCGGCAGCCCCGCCCTTCGTTGTGCCAGACGGTCAGCGGCGAAGGGCCGTCGGTCTGCCCGGTGAGGTCCGCGGTCAATCCGCCGCGCTCGAGGCGGGCGCCGACCAGCCGGCTATGGAAGAGGCGGTGCGTGACGCTGGCCACCTCTTCGCGCCCGGCAAACTGGATGTCGCGCCCGCGCCAATGGCGCGCCACGGCGTCCACCAGCCGGCGCCAGTCGTTTGGCGGCACGCAGGCCACGCGCTGCTCGTGGGCGACGAGCATGCCCCAGGCCATGGCATCGAGCGCCCATTCCATGTTGCGGATGGCGCGCGCCGCGGCGCGCCCGACGTCCACCCGGCGGTGTTCCTTCAGGAACGGCGTGTGTCCCCAGAGGATGTCGCCTTCCATGGACGCGGCGGCGGTGGTCGGCGCGGCGACTCCCGCGCAGAAGGCGCCGGTGTGGTCGGGGCTGTCGTCGATCACCAGGGGGTGACTTCCCGCGGGTCCGCGCAGGGCGAAGGGCCGCGGCCGCCAGACGGGCTGGTTGCCGTAGAGTTGGCCGGACACGCCGTTGTTGACGAGGATATCCACGCCGCGCGCCAGGAAGCGCGGCAAGGCGGGAAAGGACACCTCGGCGAAATGGGAGTTGAGAATGCGGCTATGGCGCAGGCCGTGGCGGGCGAAGGCGCGGTCCATGGCGGCGAAACCGCGCGCCAGGGCGGCCGCGCTGCGCGCCGCGCCCGTCCAGTGATCCATCGTCAACCCCGCGTAGGCGCCGCGGGCGAAGCGCGGCTTGCGGCGCATCGGGCGGCAGGGGCTCCAGCCGGGATCGTGCCATAGCAGGTCGTCGCGGAAGGCGTGCATACTGAAATCCGCTCCGCCGCGCCGGGAGAGGGCGCCCGCGGCGCGCCAGTCGGCCTCGCCCAGTTCGTCGAGGAACAGGCCGAGATTCGGGCGGATGCCGATCGCGTTCAGCGGCCGGACGTACCCGAACGCGTCATAGGAGCCCGTGCAATCGTCGAACCGCGCCGTGAGGAACGGCGGCATTCCCCGCGTGGCGAACGGCTTGCGAGCCGCCCAGACCAGGGCGCGCCACATCAGGCCGCTGATCCCCCGGCCGTGCCCGAGCACGGCCTCGTCAAACAGCCAGGCGCCGCAGCCGCAGAGGACGACTCGACCCGCCCCGGCCATCCGCGTCCAGACCGCCGCGCGGCCGTCCGGCGTCCGCAGCACGGGGGTCGTGTCCACCGCGCGCGCGGTGATCACTTGGATGGGGCGCTGGAGCGCCAGTTCCTCGCCGGGAGCGTGCGGCAGCACCAGGAAGGGATTCGCCCGGTCGTCCACGATCAGCCGGTCGGCCCGCCCCGCCGAAAGGTCCGCCGGCGCCAGGGCGCGCAGGGAGGCCGGCCAGTCATCCAGGCGGCGGTCGAAGGACACCAGACCTGCGCCGGCGCGCACGGCGGCGGCGACGACGCGGGCCATGCCCGCGGGCATGCGGCCGGCACCGTCGTGGGCCAGGATGACGAGCGCACGGTCCCCGGCGTAGCGCTCGGCCGCGCCGCGCGCGGCCGGCGGCGCCATCGGGTCGCGCGGGGTTGTCGGGGCGAAATCGCTGGCCGCCTCGGGCGATCCCAGTTCGTAGACATTCCACGGGACGCCGAAATGGTCGAGCGCGGCGAACACCGCGGTTTCGGCCAGGCGCCGGTCCGCGGCGCGGCGGCTGTCCACGACCACCAGCGCCGTCTGGTTCATGTGACGACCTGCCCCGCGCCGTCCACGACAAACTTGTAGGTGCACAGCTCGCGCAGGCCGATCGGGCCGCGGGCGTGCAGTTTCTGGGTGGAAATCCCCATCTCGGCCCCCATGCCGAAGCGGCTGCCGTCGGTGAACCGCGTGCTGGCGTTCCAGAAGACGGCGGCGGCGTCCACGCCGGCCTGGAATCGCCGCGCGGCCGCCGCGTCGCCCGTGACAATCGCCTCGCTGTGCCCGCTGCCGTGGCGGTTGATGTGCGCGACGGCGGCCTCCAGGGACTCGACCACCGCCACGCCCATGACCAGCGCCAGGTATTCCGTGTCCCAGTCCGCGGGCGTCGCGTCCTTCAGGCGCGGCGCCAAATCCGGCGGCGCCAGCGCCCGCACGGCGGCGTCCACGCGCAGCTCGACGCCGCGCTCGAGCAGGGCGGCCAGCAGGCGCGGCAGGACCGCCGCCGCCAGGGTCTTGTGCACGAGCAGTTTTTCCGCCGCGTTGCAGACCGCCGGCCGCTGGGTCTTGGCATTGACCACGATACGCTCGGCCATCGCGGGATCGGCGGCGGCATCCACGTAGACATGGCAGTTGCCCGAGGCCGCGAACAGCAGCGGCACGGTGGCCGCTGCCTTCAACGCCGCCTTGAGCGACTCGCCGCCGCGGGGGATCAGCAGGTCGATATAGCGGTCCTGCCGGGCCAGGTCCGCCAGCGCGGCGTGTCCGCCGCCCGCGACCAGCGTCAGCGCCCCGTCGGGCAGCCCGGCCCGGCGCAGCGCCGCCGCGCTGGCGCCCACGATGGCCTCGTCCGAGCGGCGCGCCAGGGAGGAGCCGCGCAGGATCGCCGCGTTGCCGGACTTGAGCGCCAGCGAGGCGGCGTCCGCCGACACCTCGGGACGCGCCTCGTAGACGATCGCGACCACGCCCAGCGGCACGCGCACCCGGCGGATCACCA
>CAZEVX010000132.1:0-3585 GCA_964515705.1 uncultured Verrucomicrobiota bacterium
TGGAGGGCGAAGCTGCGCTGAGCCGTTCCCTCCACGTGGAGGGCGAAGCTCCCGCAAATCGGCGGGCTGGCAGCCCGGCCCTACCGGCGCTCCGCGCCTATGTATGGGCTTCCGACTGGTAGGGCGCGGCGTCCCTGCCGCGCCGCGTCGCACCCAGCGCCCCTTGCCCCGGCCGGGCTGGCAGCCCGGCCCTACCGACGCTCCGCGCCCATGTGCCATCCGACTGGTAGGGCGCGGCAGCCTTGCCGCGCCGCGCCCATGCGTCAGCGCCCGCCGACCAGGTCCAGGTAGTGCGCGCTGGGCTCGAAGATGCCGCCGCTGCTGGCGTAAAACGCGTCGTCGAGATGGAACAGGCCGGCGCGCGTGAGCGTCCAGGGCGCTCCCGCACAGGGGTGATAGCCCTGCATGCGCGCCCAGTCTCGATAGTTCTGGTGTCCGTTGGTCTCAAGGACGCTGACGGTCATTCCGGGCAAGGGCGCCAGGCGCGCGGCCACGTTCTTGTTCCAGTCGACGAGGATCGGGTTGACGGTCAAGTCCGCGCAGAAGCACGGCACGCCGCGCGCGTGGGCCAGGCGCGCGATCTTCAGGCTCATGCTCAGCGTCTTGGCAATCGGCTTGAGGGCGATCGCCCGGTAGCCCATCTCGATGCGCTCGAGGGCGTCCCGGTCGGAGTGCGCGCTCTCGTCGGCCGCCAGGCGCACGGGGATGTCCCGGACATCCACCCGGTAGTGTTCCGGAAACGGCTCCTCGAGGATGGCGATGCGGTCCAGCGCGCCGATCGTCGCGGCGTGGTCCAGCAGGCGCATCAGGCGGTCCTTGCCGTCGTAGCGGCCGTTGGCGTCGAGGTAATACGGAATCCGGCCGTCGGCAGTGTGGGGAATGCGGCGGTCCCCGATGGCGGCGTGAATGGCCGCCAGGCGCCGCTGGTCCCAGGCCAGCATCTTGTCCAGGTCGCCGTCCTTGTCGGGGTCAGCCCCGATCTTGATCTTGAGGAAAAAGGCGCCCTCCGCGACCGCCTGGACGATGGCCGGCAGGCCGACGCCATAACTCATCAGGGGAATGCCGGCCAGCGCGGAATGCCGATGGGCCAGCGCCGGCCGGCAATCCGCCGGGATCAGGTCGTCGAACGTGTTCAACGCGCGGTCGGCGGCGTAGAGCAGCCAGGCGGCGTTGTCCACCGCCACCAGGGCGTTGAGCGCGAATGTGAGGCGCAGGTCGGGCCGACCGGTGATGGTCTTCCCATAGGCCCAGACATCCGGCAGCAGGTCATCGAGCAGGGCCATCGGGTGCTCGAGCCCGCGCCGGGCGGCCTCGCGCAGCGCGAAGGCGCTCATCAGGAACATGACACTGTTGCCGGCGGCCTCGCTGTGAGCGGCGAACACCTCGGCGTCCGACCACAGGGTGCTCTGCGTCCCCAGCCCCAGCCCGCGCGCCCCGTCGCCGCCCTCCAGCAGCGCCGCCACCTGCCAAAGCTCGCGCAGGTAGCCGCCCTTGAACCCGAAGGGCGCCGCCAGTGGCTCGCGCTCGAAGTTGATCGCCGTGTGCCGGATGCGGATCATGGTCATATCCCGTCCTTCCTTGCCGCCGTTCCGAGGCCCGTGGCGCGCGGACGGCATGACGACGTGTTGTCAGATGGCGTCGGCGCTGTCAATCTCCAAACTGGCCGGCCGGTCGCCCCTGGCGGGCGTGGGCCGCCTGCGCGGCGCCCGCCAACAGCGCTTCACGATCCGCTGGGGTCTCGCCGGGAATGACCCCGCATGCTCGGCCCTGTGCACGGGGACGCGAACACGTGCAAGCACGGCAACGGGAAGGATGGCGCGATGCCCGCCCAAAACTGCGGGAGTTGCGCCTGCCCCTGTTGCCCAGTCAGGCGCCAGACCGTGCGCCTGCGGCTCGGCGCCATGCCCTCCAAGTCCTCCCGTCGGTCATCGTGCATGCGTTCCTTGACGAATCCACCTGGAGGGCGAAGCTGCGCTGAGCCGTTCCCGTGCACGGATCGCGCCTGGAGTGACCGCGAACAAGCGCAACTCCCGCAAATCGGGGATGCCCGCCGCGTGTCTTGACTTCGCGGGATGAGAACGCTATCCCTGTTCCGGATACGCGGCGGTTGTCTCTCGACTCGTAAGGAGCCCTCGATGTTCTTGCCTCCCGTTCCCCCTCAGCCCCCGGAATCCTCCTGGCAGTTCGTCCGCGACTTGCAGTCCCCGCTGCACCGGCCGTTCGCCTGGCCGCGCCGCACCCCGCGCCGCGGCGAGATCGACCTGCGCGCCGGCGCGCGCCTGATATGCCGCTTCCCGGATCCCGATGGCCGGCTGGACACCGCCGTTGCCGATTTCCGTCGCTTTCTGGCCGCGGGCAACCTGCCGGATAACGGCCCCTACCCGATCGTCACGGACCGGGCGCCGACGCCGGTCCCCGAGACCTATCGCATCGCGATCACGCCCCGGGAATGCCGCCTGCTGGCCGGCGATTCCGAGGGTATCCGCCGCGGCCTGGTCTATCTGGAGGACGAGCTCCTGCGCGCCGGCGGACCGTTCCTGCGCCCCGGCCGCCTCGAGCGCCGGCCGTGGGTCCGCATCCGGCTCTCGCGCTGCTTCTTCGGACCGATCAAGCGGCCCCCGAAAAACCGCGACGAGTTGCTCGACGACATTGACTACTACCCGGACAACTACCTCAACCGGCTGGCCCACGACGGCGTCAACGGGCTGTGGCTGACGGTCGAGTGGAAAGACCTGGTCCCCTCGGACCTCTTTCCGGACGCCGGCCGCGACGCCGAGCGGCGGCTGGCCAAGCTGCGCCGTACGATCGCCCAGTGCGCCCGCTACGGCATCGGCATCTACGCCTTCTGCATCGAGCCGGCGGCCCTGCCGCCGGACAGCCCGGCCCTCAAACACCACCCGGAGATTGCCGGGCACCGCCAGAGCGGCCTGGTGTTTTTCTGCACCAGCACCCCCGCCGGCCGGGCCTATGTCGAAACCTCGACCCGCCGCCTGTTCGAGGCCGCGCCCGGGCTCGGCGGCATGCTCGTCATCAGCGTCGGCGAACGGGCGACGCACTGCTATTCGGCGGGCGTCGCCGACATCAACTGCCCGCGCTGCCGCCGCCGGACGCCGAGCGCCGTGCTGGCGGATACCCTGGCCGCCATGGAGCGCGGCATGCACGCGGTCGCCCCGCAAGCTAACCTGATCTCCTGGCCCTACAGCCAATACGCGGTCTGGGGCGAGCGCCCAACGGTCGAAGCCGCCGGCCGCGTGCCGCCGGGGGTGATCCTGCAGCACAACTTCGAGTCCGGCGCCCGCGCCCGCCAGCTCGGCCGCGTCCGCACCCTGGGCGACTACTGGCTCGCCTACGTCGGCCCGAGCGCCGTGTTCCGCGATGGCGCGCGGGCGGCCGCGCGGCGCGGGACGCGCATGTCGGCCAAGCTGCAGGTCGGCTGCTCACACGAGGTCGCCACGGTCCCGTTCGTGCCGGTTCCCGGAAACCTGGTTGGCAAGTACCGCGCCATGCGCCGGCTGAAGGTCAGCGCCGCCATGTATAGCTGGTATTTCGGCAGTTACCCGTCGCTGATGACGCGGGCGGCGGGCG
>CAZEVX010000132.1:3595-6043 GCA_964515705.1 uncultured Verrucomicrobiota bacterium
CCCCTTCCGGAGCGGCCGCCGGTTCGCGGGGCGTTTCGCGCAGCAGTTTGGCGGCGTCCCAGACGAGCTGCTGCACCCCTTCGCCCGTGGCGGTGCTGACAATACGGATGAGGCTGCCCCGCTCGCCGATTTCAGGATACCGCAGAGGGAGTTCCTCGAGCGCCTGGCGCGGCGCGACTGGGGCCGGCATGCCCGCCGCGTGGCGGCTGCCTGGACGTGGTTCCAGAAAGGCTATCGCGAGTTCCCCTACTCGGCCATGGCCGGCTATTACGGCCCGTTCCACGACGGCCCGGTCTGGCCGCTCGCCCTGATCCCGCGCGACACGCCGCTGGCGCCGACCTGGCAGATCAAGCACGGGATCAGCGGCGACCGTTTTGGGGAGATGATCTGCTACACGCACACGCCGGAGGAATATCGCATTCTGTTCGCGCGCATGGATCGCGCCTGGCGCCGCGGCTGGCGCCTGCTGGCGCCGCTGCGCGCCGCCGCGCGCGGCGACGCCGAGCGGACCCGCGACCTCGGCGTGGCCGAGGCGCTCGCCATCCAGTTCGAGAGCGGCCGCAACATCCTCGAGTTTTATATGGCGCGCGACGCCCTGCTCGAGCAGCCGCCCGCCGCCGGACGCCGCACGCTGGCGCGGATGCGCGCTCTGGTCCGCCGCGAACTGGCGCTCGACCGGCGCCTGCTGGTCCTCGCCCAGGCCGACCCGCGCCTCGGGTTCCATTCCGAGGCCGAAGGCTACAAGTATCATCCCGCCCTGATCCGCTGGCGCATGCGGCGCCTGCGCCGTCTCCTGCGCACCGAGTTCCCCAACGTCGCCGCCCGTCTCCGGCGGCCGGCCCCGCTGTTCCCGACAATTACCGGCGTCCGCCCCACGGGCGTCATGTACCGTTGCCGGCGCGTCGCGCGCCCGCCGGCCGTGAACGCGGACCTTTCCGCTCCGCCCTGGGACGCGCTGCCGAAGGCCGACTGCCGCTTCGTGATGAGCCCCCACGCCGATTGGGTTCAGCCGCTGAACGACAGCGAGCATCGCGACCGGACAACCGCCTGGACGGCCTGCCACGACGGGCGTTGCCTCTACGTCGGGATCGCCTGCCGCGAGCCCGACCCCGCCCGTCCGCGCCTGCCGGCCAGCCGCGACGGCCGCCTGCCGTATCCCTACTGGGACGGCGATTGCGCCGCCGTGATCCTCGAACCTCGCCGGTTCTGGCCCGCCCAGATGTTCGTCGCCAACGTTGCCGGCGCCCGCTGGCAGCGCTGGCCCGCGCGCGCCGGCGACAGCTGGACGGTTTCCGGCCGCCGGACAGCCGGCGTCTGGTCCGTCGTCTTCCGGATTCCCTTTCGACTGCTGCGCGAGACGCCGCGGCTCGACCGCCCGATGCGCCTGGACGTCTTCCGCGCCGTGCCGCAACCCGGGGTCCTCAACGGCGAACGCCTGCTGCGCTGGAGGCGCTGCCGCAACTGGCCCTCGCGGCTGGCGTTCCGGCGCGACAACCCGGCCGACCTGGGCTGGCTGACCTTCGATCCCTGACCCGCCGATCCGCCTGCCCAGCCGGCCAGGCGCGCTCCAACCCGCGACGGGCAAGCCGCGTGGACCGACGACCGCCCCCCCCCGGTCCATTCCCGCTCCACATGTCGCCCTTAACAGTTATTGTTGCGATCGATCATTTAATTGATAAGACACGATCGGATCGCTGGCCGCCATCGGACGGCCGCGCGCGCCAGGGACCCGGCCGGCCATTTCCGGGTCGCCACGGGCCGGTCAGGCGGCCGGCGCCCTTTTCGGTTGCGCGTCGCGCCCGGGGCGGATAGTCTTTCATCGGTGTGTGGTTTCCTGCGAACCCCGCGGGCCGCGCGCGCGGCCCGCCGCTGAAAGGATCCGCCATGACGCCTCGTTCCGATGCCGCCTGGACAACCGCCTGGATGCTCGGAATCGGCCTGGCCGGCGCCCTGCGCGCCGCGCCCTCCGTCGCTCTGGCCGATCTCGCCATTCCGGAGTTGACCCTGCCGGCGGCCACGGCGGCGCCGCCGCTGATCGACGGCGCGCTCGACGATGCCTGCTGGCGCGACGCCGTGACGGTGACAAACTTCCATGTGGTCGGCGAGCCCGGTCGGACGACCGGGCGGCACACGGCCCGCGTGGCGCGCGACGGGGAATGGCTCTATGTGGCCTTCGCCGTGGCGCACCCGGCCGCCGACCGCAACCCGCCGCTCTACCGCAAGCACGACGAGAACGTGCAGCGCGAGAAGGAAGTGGCGGAAAACAACCGCAAGCGTGCCGTGGCGATCGAAGAGGAAAAGGTCACCCGGGCGCGTGAGCTGGAGATCGTGGACCGCGAGAAGGAAGTCACGCTGCAGGAAATCGAGCGCGACAAGGCGGTGGAAATCCAGAAGAAGGCGATTGCCGACGTGATTCGCGAGCGTATCGTGGTCGAGCGCACCGTGGCC
>CAZEVX010000132.1:6053-9143 GCA_964515705.1 uncultured Verrucomicrobiota bacterium
CGGCGACCTGTATTACCAGGTCCTGGTGAGCCCGGCCAACGTGCGCGCCGATTTCCGGATGACGCCGGACAAGGGCCGCGAGCGCGATGGCTGGAACATTCCCTGGCGCTCGGCGACGCGCCAGGACGCGGCCGGCTGGACGGCCGAACTCGCCCTGCCCTGGTGCCTGCTGCTGACGCACGGCGACCCGGCGCAGGCGCGCTTCAACCTGATCGTCGTCACGTTCACGCCGGTGCGCGACAAGCAGGCCGTCCAGTTGGGCACGCAGCGCGACAAAGCCAGTTGGGCGCCGCTGCGCACGGCCTTCAACGAGCCGCGGCAGTTCGGACGGTTGCGCGGCCTGGACGCGGCGGCGGTGCGGGCGCCCTTTTTGCCGTTTCTGACGGCCGCGCAAGCCGGGCCCTACGAGACCGCGGGCAGCGGCTATGCCTACCCCGTGAGCGTCGGCCTGGAGACTCTCAGCGGGCGGACGGGCGCCGTGGCGCTGGCCGTCACCGACCAGCCCGAGGGCGGGCCGGCGCGCGAGGTGCAGCAGGCGCTCGATCTGCCGGGGAACGCGACCCGTTCCCTGCGCGTGCCGGTCCCGGCGACCGCGCTCGTCCAGCGCACGGCGCTGGTGCGGCTGCTCGATCCGGCGACCGGCGAGGAATGGCAGCGCCTGCTGGTGGACGACACCGCCGTGCTGGACCTGTTTTCCTGTTACCTCGACCGCAACTACTACACAACCGAACCCGCGGCGAACGCCGTCTGCCGGATCGGCCTGCCGCCGGACGGCCTGAAGGGCCTGCTCCTGCGAGCCAGGGCCGCCGACGGCACGCGCCTCGCCGAGCGCGGCGACCTGACCCCTGCCAGCATGCTGCCGATTCCGCTGCCGCCGTTGCCGGCAGGCACGCACACCGTGGCGGTGGAACTGTGCCAGGCCGACGGCCGCGTCGCCACCCGCCAGGCCTTGACCCTGGTGAAACGCCCCGCGCGCCCCGGCGCGGAAGTCAAGGTGGACCGGGTCAACCGCATCCTGTTGCACAACGGGATTCCTATGTTTCCCTACGGCTTCGTCATGCGCAACATTCGTTCGGACCAGGAATGGGCGTTCCGCGACGTCGGCGCGCACGGGTTCACCGGGATCGCGCAATGGGGCAGTCCGCCGCCCGGGGCCGAGCCCGCCGCCGACGCCCGCGCCTACCTGGAGATGGCGGCGCGCCACGGCCTGGCCGTGGTCCTGGCGCCGGACATGGCCTATCACCAGACGGCGGCCGTGACCGATCCCGACGGCATCCTGTCCCCCGGCGATCTGGCGGCGGCCAACACGCAACTGGCGATGCACCGCGGCAGCCTGACGTCCTGGAAGGGCATGCTGGCCAACGGCGCCCGCCTGCGGCATCTGTCCGTCGAGCATAAGGGCCGGCTGTATTTTCAACTGTACGAGAAACAGTTGCCGCGCTTTTTGGACGTCATTCGCGCCGCCGCCACGGCGCCGAACCTGATTGGGCACTACATGCTCGACGAGCCGCTGATCCTGGAGATCAACCAGGACATCACCGGCCGCCACTACTACGGCCAGGTCCATGCCGCCGACGGTTACCATCCGGTCTTCATTCTCTATTCCTCGGAAATTCCCGAGACTCCGCGCGCCGTGGACTGGTGCGACGCCCTCGGCACCGATCCCTACTGGATTCCGGGCGGCGATCACCGCAACACGGTCAACTGGGTCGCCAAGATCGTCGCCAATACGCGGCGGCGCGCCGACGCCGTCCGCGCCGTGACGTTCACCGTGCCGATGGCCGAATACTGGAGCGCCTGCCGGCAGCGCGTCATCCTGCCGGCCGAGCAGCGTTGCCAGACCTACCTGGCCCTGATCCACGGCAGCCGCGGGATTTTCTATTTCCTCTATCCGGTGATGACGCAGCCGGTGTTCGACACGTTGACCGCGCTGGCGGCCGAGATGAAGACGCTTGGCCCCGTCTGCCTGACGCCGGACGTCGCCCAGCAGGTGGCGTATGACCCGGGCGCGCTGGACCCGATCCATGACCGGTTCACCGACGTCCAGGTGTCCCTCAAGCGCCACCCGGACGGCGGTTTTGTCCTGCTGGCCGCCAACACCGCCGCCTATCCCGTGGAGACGGCTTTTACCCTGTCGCTGCTCGGGGCGACCGGGAGCGTCGGCCGTCTGTTTGCGCCGGACACCTGCGCGGTCAGCAACGGGACGTTCGCCGAGACCCTGGAGGGGCATGCCACCCGCGCCTACCGCCTCGCCGGCCGGGAACCGGCGGAGGGCCAGCCCATCGCAATCCGGGTGGCGATGACGCCCCGTCCGGGCCGCGGCATTCCCGACACGCCCGCCCTGCTCGAATCGAACCGCGCCGGCAAGAAGAACCTGCTGCCGAACTCGAGTTTCGAGCAGGTCAGCGTGCCGGGCTGGCCGGACTACTACCGCTACACCGGCGCCAGCATCCTGCCGCACGAACGCATCGGGTCGCCGACCGCCGTCTTCGGCGCGGACACCAACCGCCCGTACCACGGGAAGGTCTGTCTATTCCTCGACGGCGGCACGAACAAGAACCGCATCGCCTACTTTGAGCCGACCGGCCTCAAGCCGCTGACCGAGCAGCCGCGCCCGTTCGTGTTTTCGGCCTGGATGCGCGGCAACCGGGACGGCGTCAAGGCGCTCGTGCGCATCGGGCTGGTGATTGTCAAGCAGGAGTTCACGCTGACCACCGAGTGGCAGCGCGTCTCGCTGGTCGCCCCGCTGCCGGCCGGGGCGGACGAGACCGTGATCTGGATGCACAATGACCAGAATCGGGACGGCGACCGCCTCTGGATTGACGCCGTGCAGTTCGAGCCCGGCGACCAGCCGACGGCCTACGAGCCGTAGGGCGGTCGGCTACCCGAGAATGGTTGGCGGACTGGTTTTTTTGGGGAGGGGTAGACCATGCTTCGCCGAACGGGATTTGGCTTTGGCCAATTCCTTCAGGTGCCCGTCCGCCGCGGGCGGGCACCTGAGAAGCTGTGAAATAATCAATCTGGACGCCGCGTGAGGGCACGCGGCCTACAGTTTTCCTGGACGTTTCGCCCATTGTTGTAGGCCCGGTG
>CAZEVX010000133.1:0-5840 GCA_964515705.1 uncultured Verrucomicrobiota bacterium
GCCCGCCTACGCGGCGCGTCAAGCCGCCGCTACGGCGCGCAGGGCGCCGAGCCGCGGGCGCACGGTCTGGCGCCTGACGGGGCAAAAGTGGAAGGCGCAACTCCCGCAGTTTGGGCCTGGCCCAAATCCGCGCGTCAGCACATCCCTGTTTCGTGTTCGTATTCACGTTCAACCGGTGATGCTGTGCTCCCGATCACGCGCAGCGTGATCCTCATGATTGGCGCGGTCTTACGGCCCGCGCCGCTGGGCGTTGTCATATCGACCGTAGCGCAGGTCCAACCGTGGCTTACGCGCCAATCATGGGCCTGGCCCGTGCGCTTGACGGATGCGCGCCGGTATGCCATGGTGTCCTGGGTGAACGCTGGTCCGTGCCGCGCGTGGAGGCGCCATTCCACGGCCGCGAGCCGCGTGCGCCAAGCGCGGGTATTTCTGGAGCAAGCGATATGGGCTCGGACATCCCCATCCCCGCGGATCCTCTGAATCGCAAGGACCAGACCATGCGGTACCGGCCCCTGGGGCAGACCGGGTTGCAGGTGTCGGCGTTGTCGTTCGGATGCATGCGCCTCGCGGACGATCCCCCGCTGAACGCGGCGCTCCTCTCTCGCGCGATCGATCTCGGGATCAACTATTTCGAGACCACGCGCAGTTACCTCGACGGCACCTGCCAGCACCGGGTCGCTCCCGGGATCCAGGGCCGGACGGCCGGCCTGATCGTCTCGGGCAAGGGCCCCTTGACCCCGGACACCACGGCCTTCCAGTTCCGCCGGGAGATCGAGCGCCAACTCGAGATCCTGGGGCTGTCCCGGTTCCGGTTTTACCAGGTCGGCTGGTTTTCCTGGGGCAAGATGCCGCACCTGCTAAAGCGCGGCGGGGCGCTGGATGCCATCCGCCGGGCGAAAGACGAGGGCCTGGTGCAGCATCTCGGCTTCACGGGGCATGACCATCCCGACAATTTCGTCAAGTGCCTGGAAACCGGCCTGTTCGATTCGATCACCGTGCCCTACAGCCTGATCAACCGCAGTTACGAGCCGACCATCCGGCGCGCCGGCGAACTGGGGGTCGGCGTGGTGGCCATGTGCCCGGTCGCGGGCGGCATCTTGGCCGGCGAATCCGCCCAACTCCAGCAGGCGCTCGGCCTGGCGATGCCGACGCCGGACATGGCCCTGCGCTTCGTGCTGGCGAATCCGCACGTCAGCACGGCTTGTTCCGGGATGAGCACGCTGGAGATGCTCGAGCAGAACGCTCGCACGGCGCGCGATTTCGACCCCGTGGCCGGCACGCACGAGACGATGTGCGCCGGGCTGGAACGGCTGCGGCAGGGGCTGGGCGAATCGTTCTGCACGGAATGCCGCTACTGCATGCCCTGCCCGCGGGGCGTGAACATCCCGCTCTACCTGCGGGTCTACCGGACCTGGAAGTGTTACGGCCTGGAAGACACCGTGCGACGCACGCTGCCGGACATGTGCCCGCCGAGCCAGCGCGCCGCGAACTGCGACGGCTGTGGAACCTGCGAAACGAAATGTCCCAACCGTCTCCCGATCCGCGAGACGCTCCGGCGCCTGGAGGCGCTGCGGATCGCCGGTGCGGCCGGCGCCAGGACGCCGGGAGCGGGGTGGAAGGCGGCCGGCAAACGTGCTGCAGAACGTCGCCGGACGGCGGCGCGGGGCAGGACCGCAGCGGGTCGGCGCGCCGGGAACCCGAGGACGGCATGAGCAACTGGGTGTTTGGCTGGACCCTCCTGGTGGTCGGGATGGGCGGGACGCTGGCGGCGCTGGCGGTGCTCGCCCTGCTGATGGGGCTGCTGAAGATTCTCTTCCCTGTCCCCGAAGACAACGCGCGCTGACGCCGCGCGACGCGGAACACTGCCATGCTGGAGGCCATCAGGAACGCGCTGGGCGGGTTGGGGGCGGGCGTGCTTCACCTGCACTGGTCGAATCCCGTGATGATCGCGCTGGGGTGCGGACTGCTCTACCTCGGCATCCGCAAGCAGATCGAGCCGCTGCTGTTGGTCCCGATCGGGTTCGGGGCGATCCTGGTCAATATTCCCCTGGCGGACCTGATGGAGCAGGGCGGCTTCCTGCGCACCCTCTACGCGATGGGGATCGCCAATGAGCTTTTTCCCCTGCTGATCTTCATCGGCATCGGCGCGATGACCGATTTCGGGCCGCTGCTCGAGAACCCCAAGATATTCCTGCTGGGCGCCGCCGGGCAGTTCGGCATCTTTTTGACCGTCGGCCTGGCGCTGCTCTGCGGGTTCGACAAACTGGACGCCGTGGCGGTCGGCGTCATCGGCGCCTGCGACGGGCCGACGGCCATTTACGTGTCGGCCCGCTATGCGCCCCGCATGCTGGCGGCGGTCTCGGTGGCGGCGTATTCCTACATGTCGCTCGTGCCGGTGATCCAGCCGCCGATCATGCGCTGGCTGACCACCGCCCGGGAACGGTCGATCAACATGACCGCCGCGGGCGCGACGGCGCCGGTCTCGAAGACCGCCAAAATCGTCTTCCCGCTCGTGGTCACCGTTTTTGGCGGGCTGATCGCCCCGCGCGGCCTGCCGCTGATCGCCACGATCATGCTCGGCAACCTGATGCGCGAAAGCGGGGTTGTCGAGCGCCTGACCAAGGCTTCCGAAAACGAGATTGCCAACGTCGTCACGCTGTTTCTCGGCATCTCGATCGGCGCCACCATGGACGGGCGCGCCTTTCTCACCCCGCAGACCCTGCTGGTGCTGGGCTTTGGCCTGGCGGCGATCTGCCTGGACACCGTCTGCGGCGTGCTCTTCGGCAAGCTCCTGTGCTCGCTGACCGGCGGCCGGGTCAACCCGCTGATCGGGGCGGCGGGCATCTCGGCCTATCCGATGGCGGCGCGCGTCGTGCAGCGCGAGGGGCTGAAGTACAACAAGTCCAACTACCTGCTGATGCACGCGGTGGGCGCCAATACCGGCGGGCAGATCGGCTCGGTCATGGCCGCGGCCATCATGCTCTCGGTGCTCAAGGGCATGGGGATCATCCCGTGACCCGCTGTCCGGCGGCTCGCGAGCAGGCCCTGTGAATGCCGCCCTCCAGCGTCTGCGGGTCCGGGTCGCGGGCCGGGTGCAGGGCGTGGGCTTCCGGCCCGCGGTCTACCGGCTGGCCGCGATCCTCGGGCTGACCGGATGGGTGCGCAACACGGCGGAGGGCGTCCTGCTCGAGGTCCAGGGCTCTCCGGCGGCGCTGGCGACATTGCTCGAACGGCTGCGGGCGCGTCCGCCGCCGCAAGCCCGCATCGCATCCGTGGATACGGAGGTTCTGCCGGTGGCGGAGGGCGAGCACGCCTTCGCCGTGGCCCCCAGCGCCCGCTCGGGGGACGTCCGGACGGGCATGCCGCCCGACCTGGCGCTCTGCCCGGCGTGCGCGGCGGAGATGGCCGATCCCGCCAACCGCCGCCACGGGCATGCGTTCATCTCCTGCACCGATTGCGGCCCGCGCTTTTCCATCATCCGCGCCTTGCCCTACGACCGCGAACGGACGACGATGGATGTCTTCCCGATGTGCCCGGCGTGCCGGGCGGAGTTCGAGAATCCCGCCGACCGGCGCTTCGAGGCCCAGCCGATCGCCTGCCGCGACTGCGGGCCGCGGGTGCGGCTAGTCGCGGTGGACCGGCCCGGCGCTCCGGCCGCGCCGGATGGCGCGGTAGCGGCGGCGGCGCTCGCCGAGGCGGTGCGCCGCCTGGCGGCCGGCCAGATTTTGGCCGTGAAGGGGATTGGCGGGTATCATCTCTGCTGCGACGCTTGCAGCGACGCGGCCGTGGCGCTCCTGCGCGCCCGAAAATGCCGCCCGCACAAGGCGCTGGCGGTCATGGTCGCGGACCTGGAGGCGGCCCGGCGATGCTGCCGGGTGGGCGACCCCGAGGCCGCGCTGCTGGCCAGTCCGGCGGCGCCGATCGTCATTCTGCCGCGGCAGGCCGGCGCGCCGCTGTCCGCACTGGTTGCGCCGGACACCGCCGATGTCGGTCTGTTGTTGCCGTATGCGCCGCTGCACCGGTTGCTGCTGGCGCAGACTGGGCCGCTGGTGATGACCAGCGGGAACCGGGCCGACGAGCCGATCGCCCGCGATGAACCCGGCCTGGCCGCCCTGCTCGGTCCGGTGGCCGACGCCGCCCTGGTGCACGACCGCGCCATCGCGCGGCGCTGCGACGATTCGGTGCTGAAGGTGGTGGACGCCCGGCCGTTGATGCTGCGGCGGTCGCGCGGCTACGTGCCGGAGGCGGTTCGGTTGCCGTTCGGCGGGCCGCCGGTGCTGGCCTGCGGCGCCCAGGTCAAGAACACGGTCTGTCTGACGCGCGGTGCGGAGGCCTTCTTATCGCCGCACATCGGCGACCTCGACGATCCCCGCGCCGTGCAAGCCTTTGAAGAGGCGATCGCCGATGTCGCCCAATTGCTGGAGGTGCGGCCCGCGATCCTGGCGCATGACCTGCACCCCGATTACACGGCGACTCGCTATGCTCGCCGGCGGGCGCCGGCGGCTTGCCTGGCGGTGCAGCACCACCATGCCCATATCGCGGCCGGCATGGCCGAACACGGCCTCGATGGGACCGTTCTCGGCGTGGCCCTGGACGGGACCGGGTGCGGCCCCGATGGGACCATCTGGGGCGGCGAGTTCCTGGTAGCCGATTACGCCGCGTTCCGCCGGGCGGGCCATTTCAAGGCCTACCGCATGCCCGGCGGCGAGGCGGCGATCCGCGAGCCGTCGCGCATGGCGTTCAGCCTGCTGGGCGCTGAACTGGAGGACGCGGACCGGATGCCCTGGCCGGACCTGCTGCCGGACCTCCCGGACGAGGCGCGCCGAACCTGTGTCGCGATGCTCGAACAAGGCCTGAATGCCCCCTGGACGACGAGCGCCGGCCGGCTCTTCGATGCCGTGGCCGCGCTGCTCGGGTTCGGGGCGCCGGTCACCTACGAGGCCCAGGCGGCCGTCCGGCTGCAGACCCTGGCCTGCACAGCGCGCCCGGCGCCCGCCTGGCCGGCGGCGATCGAGGACCGCGGCGGGGCGTTCGAGGTGTCGTTCGGGCCGGCCGTCCGGGCGCTAATCGCCGCAAGGCGGGCGGGAACGGATCGCGCCGTCCTGGCCGCGCAATTCCACGCCACGGTAGCGGAGGCTATTGGCGCCGCCTGCGCCCGCCTGCGCGAGCGCGAGCGGCTCGACCGCGTGGTCCTGTCCGGCGGCGTATTCCAGAACGATCTGCTGCTGGGCCTGGCGATAAAGACATTGAACCAGCGCGGCTTTCAAGTGTATGCTCCGTCGCAAGTCCCGCCCAATGACGGCGGGATCGCCCTTGGCCAGGCGGCCGTGGCGCTGGCGCGGCGGCGGGCGGCAGGACGAGGCCCGCCGCCCGCGGGGGCGGCGGGCCGCTAACCGGATCGCGCGTGGTTTAATGTGCCTGGCCGTTCCAGCCAAGATCGTGGAACTCGACGGCGACCGCGCGGTCGTTGACATCGACGGGCTGCGTCTGCCGGTCGTGGTGGCGTTCGTCGAGAATCCGCGGCTCGGCGACCATGTCCTGGTGCATGCCGGGTTCGCAATCCGCAAGTGGACGGAGGCCGACCTGGCGGAATACCGGGCAGTCCTGGGGTCGCGGCCCGGTGGGCCGCCCGCCGCGGGTCGGCTACCCGGACAGTGACACGCCATGTCGTTATAGGCCCGGCGTTGCGATTCAGGACGCCGGCGGGGCCGTGACGAGAGCCGGGGGATCGCCCTCCAGGGAAGCCACGGTCTGTTCCCACTCGCCATAGAGCGCGGCCAGGCGTTCAACGACGGCGGTCAGTTCGCGGTTGAGGGTCTGCGGTTTCCCCGGGGCGGCAT
>CAZEVX010000133.1:5850-9036 GCA_964515705.1 uncultured Verrucomicrobiota bacterium
CTGGCGGAATACCGGGCAGTCCTCGACAGCCTGCGGCGGGACCGGGACGAGACGGAGGCAGCGATTCCCGCGGGCGGGCGCCGGCCTCCGGGCGGCGCCAAAGGGTAAGACGCGGCAGATGCACTGCCCTAGCCGAACCGTCCGGCGTCGCCCAGGAGGCGCGATCCATGCGGTTGATGAATCCATTCCGGCAGCCGGGAGTCTGGCTCAAGGGCAACACCCATACGCACTCGGCGCGCCCCTGACCCGTGCCGCCCGGCAGGCGCCAGACGGCACGACCTACGCGCGCGTCGAGTGCGTGGACCGCCAGGGTCGCGCGGCGTGGAGCCGGCCGGTGTTCTTCTGACCGCGGCGGGAAGTTCAAGGGCCTCGTCAGAGCACCCGGCGCGAAGGGTCCGCGGGCTGCTGGTCGCCGGAGGGCGACGCCGGCGGGGCGGGGGAGTCGCCCTCGATGGCCGCCACGGCTTGCTCCCAGTCGGCGTAGAGCCGGGCCAGGCGGTCCACGGCGTCGGTCAGCTCGCGGTTGAGCGTCTGCGGTTTTCCCGGCGCGGCATAGGTCGCGGGATCCTCCAACTCGGCGGTCAGGGCGGCTTGCCGGGTTTCCAGGGCTTCGATCTCCCGTTCGAGGCGGACGCGGCGTTTGTCATGGTCGCGGCGCGCGCGAAAGGCGGCTTGGCGCGCCTCGGCCTCCCGGCGACGCGCCGCCTTGCGCGCGGAGCCGGCCGGCGCGTCGGGACGCGCATCGCTCATCCCGGCCGGCGGCGCGTTGGCGGCGCGCGTTCGGTCGAGATAGTATTGATAATCGCCAGCATAGGGCGTGATCGCGCCGGCCTGGATGTGCAGCACGCGGGTCGCCATGGCGCGGATGAAATAGACGTCATGGCTGATGAACACCAGCGTGCCCTGGAAATGCCGCAGCGCCTCGATCAGCGCTTCCACCCCCGGCAAATCGAGGTGCGTCGTGGGCTCGTCCATCAGCAGAAAGTTTGGCGGGTTGGTCAGCAGGGTCACCAGCGCCAGGCGGCTCTTTTCGCCGCCGCTCAGCACCGCCACGCGCTTGAAGACGTCGTCGCCGCGGAACAGGAAGGCGCCGAGCACCGACCTGGCCTCCTGCTCGCCGATGGCGTGCGGGCCGCCCAACACCGCGTCGAGCGCGGTCTGGCCGGGGTCCAGCATCTCGAGGCGGTGCTGGGCATAGTAGCCGGCGGTCACGTGCAGGCCGAGCGTGCGCGTCCCGGCCTGGATCGGCAGCACGCCGGCCAGCAGTTTCAGCAGGGTGGACTTGCCCGCGCCGTTCGGCCCGACGAGCACGATGCGCTGGCCGCGCTCGATGCGGAGCGTCAGCCCGCGGTACACCGGCGCCGGCCCGTAAGCATGGTCCACGCCCTCGAGGGCCGCGACGAGCAGGCCGCTGCGGGCCGGTTGCGGCCAGCGGAAGCGGATCACCGGGTCCGCGCCGGGAGGCGCCTCGATCCGCTCCATGCGCGCGATTTGTTTCCGCTTGCTCTGGGCTTGGGCGGCCTTGGTGGCCTTGGCGCCGAACCGGTCGGCAAACCGCTGCAGCGCCGCGATCCGGCGCTGTTGGTTCTTGTAGGCGGCTTCCTGCTGGGCGGCGCGGCGGGCGCGCTGGTCCAGGTAGGCGTCGTAATTGCCGCGGTACCGGAGGACGCGCCCGCGCTCGAGCTCGAAGATGCCGCCGGCCAGCGTGTTCAGCCATTCCCGGTCGTGCGAAATCATCAGCAGCGCGCCGCGATAGGCGCCGAGGTGCTCCTGCAGCCAGAGCAACGACTCGATGTCGAGGTGGTTGGTGGGCTCGTCGAGCAGCAGCAGGTCGGGCGCGTGAACCAGCAGGCGCGCCAGGTGCGCCCGCATGATCCAGCCGCCGCTGAGCGCGGCGGTCGGCTGGTCCAGGTCCGACGGGCGGAAAGCCAGTCCGGCGAGAATTCGCCGCGCCTTGGGCTCGAGGTCGGCTGCCCGCAGCGCCTCGAGCCGCTCCCGGGCGGCATGCCAGGCCTCGGACTCCGGGGCGGCGGTTCGCAACGCGCGGCGCAGCCCGGCGATTTCCGGCGTCAGGGCCGTGGCGAGCTCGAGGACCGATTCGCTTCCCCGCGGCGCGATTTCCTGCGGCAGGTATCCGACCGAGACGCCCTTGCGGAACGCGATCGTGCCGCGGTCGGGCTCGAGCTCGCCCAGGAGCAGCTTGAACAGCGTGGACTTGCCCGAGCCGTTCGGCCCGACGATCCCAATCCGGTCGTCCGGGCCCACGTGAAACGACACATCGTGAAACAGGACCCGCGCGCCGAAGGCCTTGCTCAATTGCGAGACGGTCAGCATGCTCTCCCCCGGTCGTCCGCGTCGGAACCGGCCGGTGGCTTACCACAACCCGCGGCGGGACACAAGCGGCTGGGAGGATCCCCGATGTGCGGGAGTTGCGCTTGTCCGCGGTCACTCCCGGCGCGATCCGTGCACGGGAACGGCTCCGCGCCGCTTCGCCCTCCAGGTGGAGTTGTCAAGGAACGCCTGCCCGATGACCGACGGGCGGACGTGGAGGGCGAGGCTTTGCCGAGCCGCAGGCGCACGGTCTGGCGCCTGACGGGGCAACAGGGACAGGCGCAACTCCCGCAGTGTTGAGAGGATTCGAAGCGCTTACCTCGTTCGCTGCGTTGTTCGGGAAATCGTAAGGTCCCGTGGGTTGGTTACACAGTGACGGTGTCCGGTCTGGCCCGATGCGATCGGATTGGGCTGCCTGAAGCAAGGACCCCGTAGCCCTTATCAGAGCGGTGTGGCGGTGGCAAGCGAGACGGTCAGGCGGCCATCGGGGGAACGCGCTCGCCGGCGAAATCAGGAACGTTCACGCCGGCGTCCACAGCGGTCCCAAATCCGCGCGTAAGGGCAACCCCCACGCGGGCCGGGTATGTTCCCGACACCGTCCTTCCGGCTCACGAGGACGCTCGCCCTCCATCACGCCTTCCATACCATCGGGATAGGTTCCGCGCGATTTCCAGTGGCGGGGATGGCGTCAGCGCGGCGCCCGCCCCGCGGGCCGGTACGGGTGGCCGTCACACGCCTCAGGGGGCGGGACAGCGGCGGCGGGACAAGGCTGTCCCGCCCTACCCGCGATGCCCGGAAGTGGTAGGGCCGCACAGCCTGTGCGGCCGCTGGGATACGAGCGGGCGAGACTCCTCG
>CAZEVX010000134.1:0-1097 GCA_964515705.1 uncultured Verrucomicrobiota bacterium
CCTCGCCCTCCACGTCCTCCCGTCGGTCAGCGTGCATGCGTTCCTTGACAACTCCCCGTGGAGGGCGAAGCTGCGCTGAGCCGTTCCCCTGCACGGATCGCGCCGGGAGTGACCGCGGACAAGCGCAACTCCCGCACATCGGGGCCGCTCGCGTCCCCCTTGACCGACGGGGTAGCCGGCACCTACTATACCCGGCGCGCAGCGGATGACAAGACGGAGACGACCATGGCGATCATTGACGTTCACGTGCACGCCTTCCCGGACGACCTGGCCGCGCGGGCGATTCCGCAACTCGAGGCGGGCGCCGGTGTCGCCGCCCGGCTGGACGGGACGGTGTCGGCGCTGCTGCGCTCGATGGACCGGGCAGGCATCGCGCGCGCGGTGATCTGCTCGATCGCCACGCGGCCGGGCCAGTTCCAAAAAATTCTCGATTGGTCGCTGCAGGTGCGCTCCGCGCGCCTGGTCCCGCTGCCGTCCGTGCACCCGTCGCATCCCGAGGCCTTGGCGCAGGTCCGGGCGGTCAAGGACGCCGGACTGCCCGGGATCAAGATCCACCCATATTACCAGGATTTTTATCTCGATGACCCGCGCCTGGCGCCGTTCTTCGCGTGCATCGAGGACTGCGGCCTGCTGGTGCTCTGCCATACTGGCTTCGATATCGCCTTCCCGCGCGAGCGGCGCGCCGACCCGGAGCGCATCCTGCGCGTCGCCGCGCGCCATCCCGGCCTGCGGCTGATCGCCACGCACCTCGGCGCCTGGGAAGACTGGGACGAGGTCGAGCGCCGGCTGATCGGCCGGCCCGTGCTGCTCGAAACGTCCTTCGCGCTCGGCTATGCGCCGCCCGAGCGCGTGCGGCGCATGCTGCTGGACCATCCGGCGGACTGCATCCTGTTCGGGTCGGATTCTCCCTGGGCCGACCAGGCCGAGGAACTCGAGCGCCTGCGCGCCCTGGGCTTACCCCCGGAACGCGAGGCGGCGCTGCTGGGCGGGAACGCCGCGCGGCTGCTCGGGCCGTGACGGCCGGCGCTAGCAGGGTGCGTCTTCTTTACATTCGGCGCCGCCCGGAGGTCGGCGCCCACCTACGACAACGGCCCGTC
>CAZEVX010000134.1:1197-8324 GCA_964515705.1 uncultured Verrucomicrobiota bacterium
TGGCGGCGCACCGGCGGCGCCGCCCGGAGGTCGGCGCCCACCTACGACAACGGCCCGTCTGGCGGCGCACCGGCGGCGCCGCCCGGAGGTCGGCGCCCACCTACGACAACGGCCTGTCTGGCGGCGCACCGGCGGCGCCGCCCGGAGGTTGGCGTCCACCTCCGACAATGGCCCGTCTGGCGGCGCGCCGGCGGCGCCGCCCGCCGCCGGCGGTACGCGCGCCAGGCGGCGGCGATGGCCGCATAGTCCGCGGGCCGCATCCGGCGGAGCAGCGGGCGGCAAAAATCACGGTGTTGCAGCAGCCACTCGGCCTGGTAGAGACACGGCACGCCGAGCCGCGCCTGGGCGCGCCAGATGTCCGGCAACGGCCGCGCATAGGCGAAGGCGGCGGCGCCGTCGGTATCGATCGCCACGCCGGGCATGACCAGGCGCTGGAGGCCGACGCGGAACGCCAGGGCGCCGAGCGGGTCGCCGCGGACGGTGTACAGGTCGCCGGCGCGCGCCAGGTCGCAGAGATCGGCAAAATAGGGGCAGGCCGTGAACTGCCCCAGCGCGCAATCCGGCTTGACCGCGTGCGCCGCCTCGTGGAACAGGGCGATCAGGGCGCGCGCCAGTTCGAACCCCGCCAGGTTTCCGGCGGTCCGCAGGCCCGGTCCGCCGGGCGTGCCGGTCATGCCGTCCAGTTTGAGGCCGTCGGCGTTGTAGCATCCCGGCGCGGGCGACAGCAGGCGCCGCATCAGGCGGGCGGCGCGCGCGCGGTAGGCCGGGTGCGTCGGGTCGGGCGCCGCCGGGCGCCCGTCGAGTGTCAGGCACTCGGCGTCGGGCAGGCCTTCGCGCGACCAGCCCTCGACCCACAGGATCACGCGCTGGCCGCGGCGGTGGCAGGCGTCAATGAACCCGCGCAGGTCGGGGAATCGGGCGGGATGGGCGATGGGGTCGCCGCGGCGGCGCTGCCAGCCGGCGTCGAGGATCACGGTGCCGGGATGGAGGCCGTGCCGCGCGAGGCGTCGCAGCCAGCGCGCGGCGTGGGGCTGGGTGCACTGGGCGGCCATGGCGGCGGGGGACGGGCCGCGGAGCGACCGCGGACGGGCCGCGGCGTGGCGACGGGTGGCGCGCGCCACCTGGTCGTGCCAGGTGCAGTAGATCGGCTCGAAGGTCCAGTCCGGGTACGGGATGGCGCGCGGGACGCAGCCGCCGGCGCGGTCGAGCGCCCGCAGGTAATCGGCCAGCGCCGCCGGGCGGGTGCCGGCGAACGCCAGGCGCAGGCGCGGGGTGGCCCAGCAACCCGCGCCGCGCTGGTGGCCGTGATAGGCCAGCGAGAAGGCCTGGGTGCCGACGATCGGTTCCGGCATGGCGGCGGCTGGCGCCGCGGGCCGATGATTGATCTCGAAGGCGTGGAAGCGGTAGTCGCCCGGGCGCGCCAGGATGCCGGCGGAAAGCCAGGGACCGCCGTGATCGCCCAGCAGGAAACACAACGGCGCGCCGTGCAGCCCTTGTCCGCGCACGGTGCCCAGGACGCGGGGGTCGTTGCCGACGGCGACGGCGGCGTATTCGGAGGCGGGGACCTCCTGTTTCTCGATGAAGTTCGGCTGGGGCGACCAGATGCGCGTCCAGCCGGGCACCGAGGCCACCTCGCGGCCGGCGAGCGTGCCGCGGAAATAGTAGGCGCGGTCGACGTCCGCCCGGCCTTCGACCTCCGTCCAGAACTCGAGATGCTCCGGCGCGCACCAGAGGTGGTGCGTTTTGCGGCGCCAGACGGTCGAGGGGCAAGTCCACGTGAGATGCAGCGTCCCGTCGGCGGCGCGCGCCGCGCGCGGGCGCTCGGGCGGGCCGGGGGCGCGGTCGCGGCGGCCGATGGCGTCCACGGCGCTCAGCATGCAGAGGCCGTAATACCAGGCGCCGCGTTCGAGCAGCACGAGCTGGCGCTCGGGCAGGACCGTCGCCGTGTAGCCGCGCCCGGCATACCGCAGGGCGTCGCCGTCGGAATCCCGGCGCATGGGGAACCTCACTTGAAGGCGGGGAGGATGATGCCCCGCAGGATGATGTTCTGGCAGAGTAGGAACACGGTCAGGGTGGGAATGGCTGCCACGACCAGGGCGGCCATGACCAGCGGCAGGCTGCTCTGCTGCTGGAACTCGTAGAGAAAGACCATGATCGTCCACATGCGGGGATCCTGGCAGATCAAGAAGGCGTGCATGAAGGCCCCATAGGCGCCGGTAAAGGCGCCGAGCATCATCACCGCCAGGATCGGCTTGCAGAGCGGCAGGGTGATCCGCCAGAACATGCGCCATTCGCCGGCGCCGTCGAGCAGGGCGGCCTCGTAGAGTTCCGGCGGCAGGCTGTCGAAAAATCCTTTCAGCAGGAAGACGCCGTAGCCGCTGGCCAGCCCGGGCAACACCAGCGCCCAGTAGGTGTTCATCAGGCTGACGGACAACGGCGCGTGGACGGCGCGCGCCAGGCGCGGCAGGCCCCAGCCCGCCAGCAGGGCGACGACCGCCAGCGCCACGGCGGCGCGCAGCGCCGGCGGGGCGGCCCAGCGCCGGCCAAGCCACTGGTAGAGGCCGTAAAACAGGAGCAGGCCAAGCAGCAGGGCGGCGATGGCGCCGACGGGGAACGTCTTGATCAGGAGGAAACTGGGGATCATCAGGACTTCGCCGGGAAACGCCATCGTGGCCAGCAGAAACAGCAGGACCGCCTGGGTTTCCTTGAGGCGGAACCGGGAGAGCGCATAGGCGGCCAGCGGGGTGACCGTGAGGGTCCCGGCCAGCGCCAGGACGATGTAGACCAGGGTGACCCGGGCGGCATTGCCATGGAGCGCGATGAAGCCCAGGACCTCGCGGTAGTTGTGCCACAGGTAGCGCCAGCGCAGGCCTGGCGGAAGCCGCAGAAAATTGTCGCAGGCCAAAAGCAGCCGCGGCAAGCGAACCGCGTCAACAGCGGCATAGGCCGTGCCGTGGGCGCGGTTGAGCGCCGCCACGTCGGCGCCGTAACGCGCCGCGAGGAAGGCGCGCCAGGCGGGTTCCGGTCGGACCAGATCGAGGGACTCGAGCGGGCACTCCGTTTGCACGAAGGTGCTCCAGATCGCCGCCTGGCGCGGGTCGCGGGGCAGCCGCGCGTCCAGCGGCGCCGCGGTGTCTTCCCGCCGGGCGGCGAGGAAGGTTTGCCAGGCGTTTCGCGCCAGGGCGGGATCGAGACGCACGAAGCGCGCCGGCGCCGCGACCCGCAGCAGGCGCTCGCGGGCTTCCCGGCCAACCGTCCCGGCCAGCAGGTCGTCGGCCGTCCACTGGGCGCGGGCTCGCCGGCCGCCCGCCGCGGGCGGCGGCAGACCGTCCAGGACGGCCAGCGCCCACTCGTCGGCGTCGAGCAGGCCGGTGCGCTCGGGCGCGCGCGTTTCCAGGAAGCGGCGCCAGTCGCGGTTGCGGGGCGTGGGGTCCGGATAGCGGTGCAGCGGCTCGTACGGGACGCCCAGTTCGTCCCAGGTGGCGGCCGTGTCGCCGTAGACGCGGTTGACCGCCGCCAGGGAGCCGTAGGTCTGTTTCAGCCAGGCATGGTATTCTGGCAGCAGGGCCAGCGGGCTGGCGCGCTCGAACAGGAACGCCGGGATTTTGAACTCGCCGGGACAGGCCCGGTCGAGAAACAGGCGCAGGTCGGCCGCCGCGCGCGCCCGGGCGGCGGCGGGATAGCGCAGGACGGGCAACAGATCTTCCGCCCGCAGGTCGCGCGAGGACAACAGGTCGTCCCGCCCGAGCCAGGGCCGCAGGACGTGGACCGGATAATCCGCCGCCATGCCGCCGAGCGCCCCATAGGGCAGGGCGTCGAGCAGGTAGCGCCGAAACAGGCCGGCGTTGCCGCGCCAGTCGGCCGGCACCAGGCGGATATCGCGGGCGGCATCGCGCCCCGCGACCGACAGGCTCAGCATCAACAGAAACGGGACCACCATGCTGACGGCGCCCAGCGCGAGCAGGCTGTACATGGCCAGCAGCAGGCTGCGCAGCCCCCAGGATCGGCGTCCGACGGTCGGTAGAATGGGCATTCGGACAGGTCCTTGCTAGTGTGGTGCGTCTAACGCTTCTTTGCATTCGGCGCCGCCCGGAGGTCGGCGTTCACCTCCGAAAACAGCGACGACCCCCAATGGCACGTCTGGCGGCGCGCGACCTCCGGGCGCGGGCCGTTTCTGGTGTCAAGGGACTTCCGACGCACGACGCTACCGGCGGCCAGCCGCGAGGTCGCCGGCCGCCCGGAACTGGATCTTGTTGAGGATATTGAGTTGGGTCAGCGTGAACCCGATCAGCAGCGCGCCCATGATCCAGGCCATGGCGGTGGCGAGGCCGTAGTTCAGGAACAGGAAGGCCGTGTACCAGATGTAGAGTCCGCTGGTCATGCTCAAGTCTTCGGGGCCGCCGCCGGTCATGACGAAGATCGTGCCGGATTCCTTGAACCCGCCGATCACGGCGCCGACCAGGCCGATGATCAGCAGCGCCTTGAGGTTGGGCAGGGTGATGTGCCGGACTTTTTGAAGGACCGTGGCGCCGTCGAGATCGGCGGCCTCGTATTGCTCCTCGGGAATGCCCTTGAGTGCCGCCAGGTAGATCAGGCTGCCCGGCCCGGCCCCCGCCCAGATGCCGGGCAGCACCACCCAGAGCAGCACCAGGCGCGGGTCGCGCAGGAAGGCCTGCTCGTGGATGTCGAACCGGCTGAGGACCAGGGCCGGCAGGCCGCCGGCGCCGTCGTGCGCGGCCTGCCAGGTCAGGGCGGCGAGGCCGGCGGCCAGCAGCAGGGCGGCGGCGCCGGCCGCCCACCGTCCGCGCGACGAGGCCACGGGATCGCGCGTGTGGCGGGCGAAGCCGACGATCAATACCAGCGCGAGGGCGAGCGCGCCCAGTTTCAGGGCGGCGGCCGCCGGCAGCGGCAGGGCGTTGAAGCCCAGGATCACCTGGTTCAGCAGCCCGGCGCGGCTCGGGTCGTAGAGCAGGTGTTTCCAGAGAAACAGCGTCACCAGGCCGGAGGTCACGGCCGGCAGGTAGTAGAGCACGCGGAACAACACGTTGCCGCGGGGGATTTCGTAGAGCAGGATGGCCAGGGCGATCGGCGCGCCGAATCCCAGGCCGACGCTGAGGGCCACGTACACGGCGGTCTGCAGGAGATAGCGCCAGAACTTGGGGTCGGCCGCGGTCTCGATGAAGTTGCGCAGGCCGACGAACGTCGAGCCGCCGAGAATTCTGTAGTCCTGGAAAGCCATCGCCAGGCCGCGCAACAGCGGGTAATATTGCCAGATCGCCACCGAGGCCAGGGCCGGCAGCAAAAAGAGCCAGGCGTGCAACCGGCGCCGCGCCGGATGGCCGCCGACGCCGAAGCCTTCGTCCGTCCGGTGCCGGGCGGAGAGCCGCGCGGCGGCGCGCAGCACCCAGCGCGCGGCGGCGGCCAGGGCCAGGACCATCGCGACCATCACCGCCCAGCCGACGCGCGTGCGGCGCCGCACCTCGGCCGCGGGCATGCGTCCGAGGATCAGGGTATTGACCGAGCGGCAGACGGTCTCCATCAACTGGCGCGGGTCGCGCGCGAAGGCGCCGGTCTCGGGATGCGGCGCGTCGTTCAGGATCGGCTCGATGGCCATGCCGAGTTCGCGCGTCATGACGTGGGTAAATCCCTTGCAGTAGGGCTCGATGCGGGCGTCGCGCAGCAGGTTATCCCAGAGCTGGCGGCGCTCGGGCGGAATGCGCGCCAGGAGGTCCGGATACCCGGCCTGTTCGAGCAGCGCCGGCCGCACGAACTCCGCCAGGCCGTAGTCGGCAAACGTCGCCACCCGGATGCGTTCGGCCTCCGGGCCGGTCATGAACTCGATATAGGCCCAGGCGGCATCGCGGATCGCCTGGGCATCGCGGCGGCCGGGCCGGGGCTCCGCCACGATCGTCCGATTGATCCCGAAGTAACTGCCGGCGATGAAGGCCGCCGGCGGCCGGCCGGCGCGGGAAGGGAAGGGCACCAGCACCTTGCGGCCGAAGGCGTCGCCGCTGAGGTCGTCGAGGCGTCCCATTTCCATGGCGTAAGACTCCCGGCGCAGGCGGGGATCGCCGCTGCCGGGATCGGCGGCCCGGGCGACGCCCCAGTAGAGGCGCGCTCGCACGGCGGGGTCCCGGAGATCGAAGGCGTCGCCCGTCGCCGGGTCCACGGCGCGGCCGGCGCGCAGCATGGCGGGTGTCACGTCGAACTCATGATCGCCGTTCCGCAGCCAGGGCTGGTGGCAGAGCCGCCGGTAGAACACCAGCGCCTCGAGGGCGTCCGGGCCGTCGGTCACCAGCCGCCATTCCAGATCGTCAAGGGGATAGTCTTCCGGCAGCCCGCGCCGACGCAAATCCTCCAGTTGCCGGGCGCGGGCGGTTTCGTAGTCGGCGGCATTGCTGAGGCGGATGCCGAGCGCCGCGTAGTTGACCGGGGGCGCGGGCACGCGCTCCAGCCCGCCACGCCAGGGCAGGTAGGACTCGACCACCTCGCCGCCCGCCGACCAGACGTATTGCAGAAAATGCCAGCCGGCGGCCAGCCCCGAGAGCACGTGCAGCCCGACCTGCGCCGGCCGGTTGGGATCGCCGCCGGGCTCGCGCGCGGGATTCACCGTCAGGCGGCGGGCCGTCTCGTAGAGCGCGTCCCAGTCGCGCGGGGCGCGGCCGGCCAGCCCGGCGCGCGCGAAGGCGGCGGTGTCGCAGATCAGCGCCAGGGCATAATAGCTTTCCGGGACCATCAGCACCTGGTCGCCGCGGACGCACAGTTCCCAGACCTGGTGAGGCGCCGCCACGCCGCCATACGGGGCGCCGGTGCGCGCCTGGTAGCCGCGCAGGTAGCCGTTGAGCGGCAGGAGGAATCCCTGGGCGACATAGTCGCCGACCTTGCGGCCGTAGAGATGAAAGACATCCGGCGCCACGCCGCCGGCCACGGCCAGGAACTCGCTGCTTTCGGCGGCCGACCCCTCGATGCGCAGTGGCACGAGCACCTTGACCCGGATTCCGGGATGCCGCGCCAGGAAGGCGTCGAACACCCGGCGGTTGGCGACGCTGCGGGGATCGGTGGCGGTCTTGGGCGGAATGTTCCAGAGCCGCAACTCGACCTTGGCTGGCGTGTCGGCCGCGGGGAGC
>CAZEVX010000134.1:8334-8995 GCA_964515705.1 uncultured Verrucomicrobiota bacterium
AACGTGGCGCTGGCGAGCAACCGCCCCCAGGCCGCCCGGCGCCGGGCGCGCCCGGCGCCGGGCGCGGTTGCGGACCGGCCCATCGGGTCTGCGGTGCGGGGCCCCATCGTGCGGGTTTCCTCGATCGCGCCGCGCCGGCGTGGCGTCAGCGGGACAGCATCATACCGCCGGCCGTCACGAATTCGTAGCAGCCCATGTCTACCAGGCGGAAGAACCGGTCCAGCCGGGCGTGGCCGTCCAGGTCCGTGGCCGCCTCCATCCAGGCCTGGTTGGTGCCCGCGTGGATGCAGGGCGATGTCGGTTTCAGGCGGTAGTTGCCGGCTACCGCGTCCGCGAATTGCGGGTTGGCGGTGGTGTTGCCGGCATCCGGCCGCGGGGCGTTGTTGAAGGTCGCACAGCAATAGAGGAAGGCATTGGTGTTTTCGCCTGACGCCGCGAAGTTGGGATAGGCCCCGGCAGTGTTGGAATAGCAGACGGTATTGAGCACGCTATTGGAGTTCAGGTTTAGGTAGATCAGTCCGCCGCCGCCCTGGCTGACCGCGTTGTTGCTCGCGATCGTGCAGCCGCTGATCTCGCCGCCGTAATAAGTCAGCCATTGCCCCCAGAACCCGCCGCCGTGCGCCAGGGCGGCGCGCAGCTCGGGCACCCGGGTGGTGTCGGC
>CAZEVX010000135.1:0-8917 GCA_964515705.1 uncultured Verrucomicrobiota bacterium
GTTCCCAGAGGTCCAGCAACTGGAGCAGCTCGTCCACGTGAATCTTGGTCGTGCCGTCGCGGCTCAAGGCGCCGGCCGCCTTGGGCCCGCCATCGATCGCGAGGGGTGCCGTCATCGTCTGCGTCCTTATGTTTGGGGCGCCGTCTCGATCGCGCCGCGCCGGGCGGCGGCCGGCGCGCGCCGGCCGCCATCTCGATCCCAACCGGCCTGCATCCTACCATCCGTTCCGCCGCCGGCAATGGAGAATTGCGCAGGATTGTTGGATGTTCTTGCATGCGCGCGGGAATGACGGCCCCGGCCGGAAAGGGTTGCGCCCCGCGCGCCCGCCGGCTACACTCTCGCCCGGCCGGACACCGCCGCCGGCTGCCGCACTGTGCGCGGGGGATGACGCCGTGAAACTGCTGGACAAATACATCCTGCGTCAACTGGCGATGCCCCTGGCCTGCTGCCTGGCCACCTTCGGCATGCTGTTCATCGTCTTCGACCTGTTCGATCACTTCTCGGATTTTTTGGAAGCGCACACGCCGCTGCTCCTGGTCGTGCGCTATTACGCCTTTCTGCTGCCGGCCCTGCTGGTGTACGTCGTCCCGCTCTCCCTGCTGCTCGGGCTGCTCTACAGCCTGTGGCAGCACACCCGGCACAACGAGTTGACCGCCATGCGAGCCAGCGGGGTCAGCCTGCTGCGGATCACCGTGCCGATCCTGGCGGTCGGGCTGGCGGCCAGCGTCCTGATCGGCGTGCTGCAGGAAACCGTTGCCCCGCGGTCGAGCTACTGGGCCAGCCAGTTCGTGCGGCGCCAGAAGCAGCGGGACGACCCCGCGGCGCGGATCGCGTCGAACCTGACCATGAAACACGAGGCCGAGCACCGCATCTGGGCCATCCGCTCGTTCAACCTGGCGACCTACGACATGCAGGGCGTCACGGTCGTGCAGCAGCGTCCGGACGGGTCCGACCAGGAGACCCTGCACGCCGAGGAAGGCAAGTATTACGACGACCGCTGGTGGCTGTTCCGGGTGACGATCAAGAAGTACAACTTCGACAACCGCCCGATCGGGCCGGTGGAGACGTTCCCGTCGCGGCAGATGGCCGACTGGACCGAGACCCCGCAGGATTTTCTGCTGGAAGTGATGGACCCGATGTGCCTGTCGTCGCGCGACCTGCGCCAGTTCATCCGGACGCACGCCCACCTGTCGGACCGGCAGATCGCCCGCATCCGGGTGGACCTGCACGCCCGCCTGGCGATGCCCTGGACCTGCCTGGTGGTCGTGCTGTTCGGGATCCCCTGCGGCGTGCGCACGGCGCGCCAGGGAGCGTTCGCCGGGGTCTTGACGGCGCTGCTGACGTTTTTCGCCTTTTATCTCCTGATGGTGTTGGGCCAGTGGCTGGGCAAGAACCTGATGCTGACGCCGCTGGCGAGCGCCTGGCTGCCGAACCTGGCCTTCGCGGGCGCCGGGCTGGCGCTGCTATCCCGGATGCGGTGACCCATGCGCGTGCTGCTGGCGCCGAACAGCTTCAAGCACAGTCTCGGCGCGCGCGCGGCGGCCGAGGCCATGGCCCGCGGCGTTCGGCGGGCGCGGCCGGACGCGGCGGTGGAGCTCCTGCCGCTGTCTGACGGCGGCGACGGCCTGCTGGCGGCGCTGGAGGGCGCACCGGGCGCGCGCCGCCTGGAGGCCGCCTCCTGCGACGCGCTCGGCCGGCCGCTGCGGGCGGCCTGGCTGCTGGACCCGCCGGCGGCGATCCTCGAGATGGCGCTGGCGTCCGGCCTGGCGCGGCTGCGGCCGGCGGAGTACCGTCCGTTGGAAGCCTCGACCGCGGGCACCGGCCTGCTGATCCGCGCGGCGCTCGACCGCGGTTGCCGCCGGATCGCGCTCGGCCTGGGCGGCAGCGCCACGGTGGACGCCGGCTGCGGGATGGCATCCGTGCTCGGCTTCCGGTTCCTCGACGCCGTCGGCCGGCCGCTGTCGCCGGGTGGCGGGGCGCTGGCGGACCTGGCGCGCATCGAGACGGCCGGCGCTGATCCGCGCCTGCGGGAGGCCCGCTTCACCTGCCTGCTGGACGTGCGCAATCCGCTGCTCGGTCCGGAGGGCGCGGCGCGCGTGTTCGCCCCCCAGAAGGGCGCCGATCCCGCGGCCGTCGCGCGCCTCGAAGCCGGCCTGGCGCGCTTCGCCGAGGTCGTCCGGCGCGACCTGGGGGCCGCCGTGGGGGGCGTGCCCGGCGGCGGGGCGGCCGGCGGCCTGGGCGCCGGCGGCGCCGCCTTTCTGGGCGCCGCGCTGGCGCCGGGCGCCGCGTGGGTTGCCGGGCGGCTGGGCCTGGAGGCGGCCATCGCGCGGGCCGATCTGGTGATCACCGGCGAAGGGCGCCTCGATGCCCAGACGGCTTTTGGCAAAGTCCCGGCCTACGTGGCGGAACGCGCCCGGGCGGTCGGCAAGCCGGTGATCGCCCTGGGCGGCGCGGTGGCGCCCGGGACGGACCTGCGCGGCCTCGGCGTTGTCCGCTGCCTGGCGGCGACGCCGCCCGGCATGCCTCTCGCCCAGGCCCTGCGCGAGGCCGGCCAGCTTCTGGAACGCGCCGCGGAGGAGGCGATCCGCGGCTGGGGAGTTCCGGGTTGAAGCCGCGCGCGGAACGGGGGCGGCCGCGGCATCGCTAGCGTTGGGATGGTCGTCATGGTCTTCCGCCCGCCACCCCCGGGGGCCCCGGCCCCCGAGGCAGCGCGGGACGCCGCGCGAAGTGCTTGCAAGCGCGCGGCCGGCCGGGTATGCTTGTTCCGCAATCACGGGCCGCCGCGGTCTCGGCCGCCGGTTGCAGCAAGGAGACTCCGATGCCCCTCTTATCCGTCGTGGCGCCGGTTGGCCGGTCGCTGGACACCGTGCGCCGGCAACTCTTTGAAGCGTTCACCCTGGAGACATGGCTGGCGCTGGGGTTCACCGCCTGGCTGGCGTCGCTGATGGAGGGCTACGTCCCGCAGTGGCATTTCGGCTCGTGGTCGCCGTTCGAAACCCCCGTCGGGCGCCAGGTTCTGGCTTGGGGCCAGGCCCACCTGGTGTTGGTGATAACCGTCGGGGCGGGGCTGGCGCTCGCCGGGCTGGCGGGCGCGCTGGCCCTGACCTGGGTGCGGTGCCGCGGCAAGTTCATGTTCCTCGACAACGTGCTGAACAACCGCGCCGAGGTTGCCGCGCCCTGGCGGCGGTTCGCCCGGCAGGGCAACTCGCTGTTCCTGTTTACCGTGGCCTTCGGCTTGGGCTGCCTGGCGGTGGCGGCGGCGATTCTCGGCATGGCGCTGGCGGTGGCGTGGCCCGACCTGGCGCGGCATACCTTCGGGGCCAACGCGCTCGGCGCCCTCGTGCTGGGCGGCCTGTGTTTCCTGTGTTTTCTCGTGGCGGCCGCCGGCGTCTGGACCTATCTCGAGGACTTCGTGATCCCCCTGATGGTCCTGCGGGCCTGCGGCGCGATGGACGCCTGGGCCGCGTTCCTGGATCTGTTCCGGGGACACGCCGGCGCGTTCGTGTTGTATCTGCTCGTTCGGTGGGCGTTGGGGCTGGCCGTGGGCGCGGCCGAAGTGCTGCTCTGCTGCTGCTGTTGCGGCGTCGTCCTGGTGCCCTACCTCGGCGCCGTGCTGCTGCTGCCGCTGCACGTCTTCTGGCGCAGTTACTCGGTGCATTTCCTGGAGCAGGCCGGCCCGGCCTTCCGCCTGTTCCGCGGCAACCCGTCCTCCTACCTCACCGTCTAGGCCGGCGCGATGTCTCCCCGGGAGTCCCGATGTCCGCGGTTCATGACATCCTGAAACACGCCGTGTCGCTGGACGCCTCGGACGTGCACCTCAAGCCCGGCGCGCGGCCGTTCTGGCGCATCCGCGGATCGCTAATCGAGAGCGAGTTTCCCCCGCTGGACAGCGCCGCCCTGGCGCGCGTGGCGGCCGAAATCCTCCCGGCGCACCTGGCCGCGCGGGCGGAGCAGGAGTCGGAACTGGATTTTTCGCACCACGAGCAGGGCGTCGGGCGGTTCCGCGTCAACGTCTTCCAGTCGCACGGGCAGCCGACCCTGGCCTTCCGCTACGTGAAGACCCGCGTGCCGTCGCTCGACGAGTTGCACCTGCCGCCGATCCTTGAGCGCCTGGCGCTGGCCGACAGCGGGATCATCATGCTCTGCGGCTCGACCAGTTCGGGCAAGTCCACCACCCTGGCGGCGCTGGTGCGCTGCATCAACGTCCGCCAACGGCTGCGCATCATCACCATCGAGGACCCGGTGGAATACCTGTTCGCGGACGATCGCTCGGTGATCACCCAGCGCGAGGTCGGGCTGGACACGCCCTCGTTCCATTCGGCCCTCAAGCATGTCATGCGCCAGGATCCCGACGTGATCATGATCGGCGAGATGCGCGACCACGCCAGCCTGTCGGTCGCCCTCGGCGCCGCGGAAACCGGGCACCTGGTGCTCTCGACCCTGCACGTCAACACGGCCGCCCAGTCGGTCCACCGCATTCTGGACTTCTTCCCGAACGCCGAGCGCGACCAGGTGCGCCTGACGCTGTCGGCGACCTTGCACGCCGTGCTCTGCCAGCGGCTCGTGCCGGCGGCGGGCGGCGGGGTCCTGCCGGCGGTCGAAATCATGGTCAATACGCCGACCGTCCGCAAGCTGATCGCCGACAACAAGCTCGAGGTCCTGCCGGCCGCCATCGAGACCGGCGCGGAAGACGGGATGCAGACGTTCAACCAGGCGCTCTACAAGATGATCAAGAGCGGCGCCGTGACGGAGGCGGACGGCCTGGCGCAGTCCCCCAGCCCCGAGCAGCTGAAGATGAACCTGCAGGGGATTTTCCTGGACGAGGGCCGCCGCATCCTGGGCGGCTAGCGCGCGGCCTTTTCCGGAAACCGCGCGCTAGGCGGGCGGCGCGGCCTGCCGTTCGGCGCGACGGCCAACGTGGCGGTCGAGGTCGGCCTCGCTCCGGCAGGACGGCAGGCCGCGGTAGAGGCTCCAGGTTTCGACGTGCGTCACCGACCGGCCGGGCGCCAGGGTGACGAGCGGCCCGAGGCTTTCGAGTTCGAGGATGCGCGCGTTGGCGTAGGTCTCGAAGTTCACGCCGCCGTCGGGATAGGGCGCGCCCGGCCGGAACGCAAAGCGCTTGACGAACAGCGTGTCGCCGCGCAGGTAGGCCGCCCAGCCGGGCTGGTGGGCGATGCCGATCTTGTTGGGACCCCGCCGGGGGTCCTGCCGGAAGCGCAGGTAGCGCCGCCCGAACGTCCAGCGCGGGTCGCTCAAGTCGGTGTAGCTCCACAGGCTCCAGACGTGGGTGGGCGTCATGCGGTCGGCGCCCGGCGGCCGGGACGGCAGCGGCACAAGCGCCGTGCCGCGCGGCGCCATCACGGACAGCGCCCAGGGCGCCAGCGTCACCGGGCGGCGCCCGCGGTTCGTGAGCCGGTGCGTGACGACCGCTTCGTTGCGGCGGTCCGCGAGCGTCACGGCGATCGATTTCTGGACGCCGGTGGCGGGGCCGGGGGCCTGTGTCAGGCGGACGCCGCCGGGCACGGCGACGACCGACACCGGGCTGTTGTCCGGCTCGTAGGAGCGCGCCGGGGATTCCGGGGCGATCCAGAGCCGGTGTCCGCCGCGGAGTTGCCATTCCCGCTCCCCGGCCCGGCCCATCTGTTCCGGGAACTCGCCGAAGACATTCTCGGCGCCGACGAACCCGAAGCGCAGGAGGCGCGGCCCGATCTCGCGGGGGATCAGCACTTCGATCTCGCGGTTGGCCAGCCGCAGGACGCGGGCCCACCCGCGGTACGACACCGTCTCGAGCGTAGGCATGGGGAGCTCCTCGGGGCTCGAAGTTTCGGGTTGCGTTCCAGCCACCTTGCCGATAAGGTCGCGCCTTGTCAATTGCGTTGTGCGCGGCCCGACGCCGCGCCGCGGAGGATCCTGCCATGAAGACCGCCATCGCTTTTCCCGGCCCGGCGCGGGCCGGCAGGCCGCGCGGATTCGCGCCGTCCACCCGCCGGCTGGTCGGCCCGCTGCCGACCATTGCCGTGACCCCGGTGGCCGACGGCCGGCCGGGCGCCTACGAGAGCAACGCGGCGGCCACCTGGCGCATGGCGGAGAAAGTCTGCGCACTGCTGCGCGCGCGGGTGGCGCTGCCGGACGGGACGCCGGTGCGGGTGGTGACGGCGCCGGAGATCGTCTATGGCGCGCGCACCGGCGCGCTGGCGCAGGCGGCCTACGTCCGGGAGGGGGTCAGCGCCAACATCTGGGTCAGCCGCTCGTGGGCCTACAGCGACGAGCTGATGAGCGCCTGCCAGGGGCTGGGTTCGAGCGAGTGGCAGCAGGCGGCCTACGGGCTGAACCAGACCGACCGGCCCGGCGCCGTCTGGCTGAAGGCCTTCTGCGCGGCGATGGACGAGAAGCGCCGTCCGATCTTCGCGATCTACCATCCCGACCTCGAGGACGAGGACGGGCCGCTGGCGCCCTACGTCGCCGAGCGGCTGTTGCGGTTCGCGCGCGCGGCGGCGGCCGCCGCCGAGATGCGCGGCAAGAACTACCTGTCGCTCGGCGGGGTCTCGATGGGCATCATCGGGTCCGACGCCCGGCGCAACCTGATGCTCGAGACCTTCGGCCTCGGGACGGTCTCCGTGGACATGGTGGCGCTCAAGGGCCGCATTGACCAGGGATTCTACGACCACGAGGAGTTGGCGCGCGCCGTGGCCTTCCTGAAGCAATTCCGGCTCGAGTTCGGCAAGGGCCCGCGCCCGCTGCCCCCCGAGGCTCTCGTGCGGCAGTGCTGCCAGATGGCGCTGATCACGCGCGACCTGATGGTCGGCAACCCGCGGCTGGCCGACCCCGCCACGGCCCGCGCCCAGGGCTTCACGGCCAACGTCGAGCGCGCCCAGGGCGCCAATGCCATCCTGGCCGGCACCCAGGGCCAGCGCCAGTGGACCGATCTCTACCCCAACTTCGACGTCGTCGAGGCCGTGCTCAACAGCTCGTTCGACTGGAGCGGGGTCCGCCCGCCCTACCTGGTGGCCACCGAGAACGATTCCAAGAACGGGCTCGGCATGCTGGCCGCCCACCTGCTCACCGGTCTGCCGCAGCTCTTTGCCGACATCCGCACCACCTGGACCCCCGCCAGCGTCCGGCGGGCGACCGGCCGCGACATCGGCCGGATCGCGCCCGGCGGCTTCATCGACAAGCGCAACTCGGGCGCCGGCGCCCTGGACTACGCGCTCGATCCGGCCGCCCTGGTCCGCGGCGGCCGGCGCCTGGCGCCGGCCGACCTGGCGGCGGCGCTGCGCGCCGACCGCGCGGCGCAGGCGGCCCTCGTGCGCCGCGCCACGGCGGCCACAACCTTCATGCACGCCGCGCTCGAGTACTTCCCGGGCGACGGCCTCTCGAGCCACTACCGCACCCCCGGCGGCGTTCCGATGACCGCCTATCGCTACAACGTCGTCGGCGACGAGCTCACCGTCTCGGTCGTGGAAGGCGAGACCCTCGCCCTGCCGAAGGCCGTCGCCGACCACGTCAACCGGGTGACCGACCCCACCTGGCCCGAGACCGCCTGGGCGCCGCGCGGCATGACGGCCTTCGAGTACATGTCGCGCATCGGCCCCAACCACGACGGCAACTCCTTCGGGCGGATCGGCGCCGACCTCCTGACGCTCAACGCCATGCTGCGCATCCCGGCGGACCTGCACAACGTGCCCGCCGCGCAGGTCTTCCGGCCGACGCTCTGGGACCGCTGCGGCGGCGACGATTTCCGGGCCTGCGCCAAGCTGGGCCCGCTCTACCGCTGACCCGCCGGCCGCCGCTCCATGGACACGCCTGTCAAAACCTCGTTCACCGTGCCGCTGACCGAGGCCCAGCAGATTCTGCTGGCCGAGGTGCTGGCGACGGGCAATTACCGCCCGATCCAGGTGCCCTACGCCCAGGTGGCGGCGGAGACCGACGCCTGCAAGATCATCCTCTACACCAGCGGCAAGCTGCTGGTGCAGGGCCGCGCCGCCGAGGAGTTCGTGACCTACGTGCTCGAGCCCAGGGTGCTCGGCCGCGTGGGACTGGGCTACGAGGAAAGCTTGCAGCCGGAAGCCTACGCCCCGCACATGGGGGTGGACGAGAGCGGCAAGGGCGACTTCTTCGGGCCGCTGGTGAGCGCCGCCGCCTACACCGACCGCGACCTGTCCAAGACCATGCTGGCGATGGGCGTGAAGGACAGCAAGGCGATCACCAGCGACCGGAAAGCACTGACCCTGGCCGCCGACATCCGGCGGCTGCTCGGCCGGCGGTTCAGCGTGGTGCTGGTCGGGCCGGAAGCCTATAACCGGCTCTACGCCTCGATGCGCAGCGTGAATGCCATGCTGGCCTGGGGCCACGCCCGCGCGATCGAGAACCTGCTGGCGCTGGTGCCGGGCTGCCCGCGCGCGATTTCGGACCAGTTCGGCGACCCGGCGCAGGTCCGCAAGGCGCTGTTGGCCCGCGGCCGCCAGATCGAGTTGGCCCAGCGGCACCGCGCCGAGGCCGACGTCGCCGTGGCCGCCGCCTCGATCCTGGCGCGCGCCGCCTTCCTCGACGCCCTGGCCCGGCTGCGGAAGACCTACGCGACGCCCTTCCCGAAAGGCGCGTCCGCCCAGGTCCAAGCGGCCGCCCGCGACCTGATCGCCAAGCACGGCCCAACGATTCTGTTGAAAACCGCGAAGTGCCACTTCCGCACCACCGACGCCATCCTGGCGGCCACCGGCCAGTCGCGCGCGGCCCTCGGCCGCGAAGGCCAGGTCACGTCCAAGCCCTTCGTCTACCGGCGGCGGCCGACGCCGCCGGGCGGGGCCTGACCGGCGCTCGCCTCCCCGGGTTGGATCCCGTGTTCCGCCGCAGCGTTTGCCCCATCACCCAACACTGCGGGAGTTGCGCCTGCCCCTGTTGCCCCGTCAGGCGCCAGACC
>CAZEVX010000136.1:0-8872 GCA_964515705.1 uncultured Verrucomicrobiota bacterium
GATGTTGCTGTTGATGTTGAGGTAGGCGGTCAGATAGTAGGTGGCGTTGGTGACGTAGATCACGTCGCCGTCGCGGGCGACGGTGATGGCCGCCTGGATGTTGGTGGCGGCGCCGGCCCAGTCGGGGTACTGGTTGCCGGGGGCGGTGTTGTTGGTGCCGACCGGCGAGACGTAGAGCGAACGCGCGGCGGCGGCGCCGGCGAGCGCCAGCAGGCCGGCCGACACGATCAAGAGGCCGATTCGCCTTGCGGAACGTGTGTGCATCTCATCCTCCTAATGGAACTCATGAAACGGCGGATGCCGGCTGTTGGCAAGCGGTTGAGCGTTTGCGAGAGACACGAAAGCATTATAGCAGGCTGGCTGGGCAAGTCAAGGACGAGGATACAGATCAGGCGAAGGTGATGCTGAACAGGGTGGCGCTGCGCAGGTGGAACTGGAGGACGAGCGCCTCGCCGGGCGGCAGGGTCTTGCGCCCGCCCCAGGCGACCCACTGGCCGGGGTGGTCGCCGTTGAGCAGCCGGCACGTCTCGAAGGCATAGCCGGGAATCGGCTTGCCATTAGCGTCGCCGACCTGGACGCGGACGACGCCCGCCATGTGGGTGCGGTAGTTGAGGCGCAACCGGCCGGATGCCCCCGCCAGCGGCAGGGTCGCGGCCCAGGCGTCGCCGTCGGCCCGGAGGCCGCCGAGCCGGTCGCGGTCCCAGAGCGCCCAGTGATAGCGGCCGGTGTCCCAGCGGCCGAGCTGGCGCAGGAGTTTGACGGCGTTGTGGGGCGTGCGCGTGTAGGTCACCGGCAGGGCCACGCGGCGGCCGCCCTCGATGGGCAGCAGGCTGGGGGCGGCCATGATCAGGGCGTCGGGGCTCTCGCCGAGGTCGGTTGGCGCCAGCAGACACTCGGGGGCCGGGCGTTCCCATAGCAGGCCGTCGGGGCTGGTCCAGGCGGCGATATCGAAAGTGTCGGAGTTCTTGCGGTAGAGCGACGGGAACAGGAAATACTGCCGCGGGTTCCAGGGGTAGCGCGTGGCGGCGTTGTTATAAAGATCTTCCTGGAGCGAGCCGGAGGCCAGCATCGGGCGCGGGCGCGGCCAGCGGGCAAAGTCCTCGGTCTCGGCGTAGCCGATGGCGCGGCGCCCGAAGTAGATGTAGCGGAAATAGCCGACGTACTTGCCCTTGTCGGCGTCGAACCAGGCGACGGTCTGGGTGTCGCTCTTGTAACGCGGGACCAGCGGCGCGGGCAGGACCGTCCAGCGCAGGCCGTCGGGCGAGACCGCGCCCTCGATCTGGTCGCTGCCGTCGGCGCCCTTGCCGTAAAAGATCAGCTTGTAGGGCAGGCGCCGGTCGGATGGGTCCTTGAAGACCGTGGCGCCGTGGAACTTCTTGTCGGGCTGCGCGGGAAAGACGATGTTGGAGCGGCCGCGCGCCGCCCGGCAGGCGGCCAGGCGGAGCGCCGGCCGGCGCCAGGCCAGGCCGTCGTCCGACTCGGCGTAGGCCAGCCGGCACTCGTGGTCGCTGGTCCAGGCCGGCGGATACGTCTCGTACCACAGGCGGTAGCGGCCTTCATCGAGGAGCACGGTGCGGAAATGGCTGATGTAGTGTTCCCAGGGGCGTTCGCCGCGCAGCACGACCGGCGAGATCGCGGGCCGCTCCATGGCGAAGCGCAGCGACTCGGAGGTGACGGACTTGAAGCGCACCGCGAAATCGCGGCCGGCCTTGGTGTAGGCCGGGCCGGTGGTGGTCTGAAGGACGGCGGGGTTGACCATCAGCAGCGGCTGGTGCTTTTCGACCTTCAGGCAGAAGCGCATGTCCATGGGGCGGGGTCCTTTGGCGAGTGAATTACGGTGCTGGGGAAAGCGCGGGGCGTGCCCGCCGTCGCGCCGGAGCGGCGCTAAGACGCGCCGCGAAGGCGGAAGGACTCGCCCTACCCGTGCGGCGCGCTTCCCTGGCGTTTCGATAGACGCAGTGCTTGCCCGCCCGCGGCGGGTTGCCGCCGGCGCCGGGGGCGACGGTGATTGTAGGCCGGGTCCCCAGACCCGGCGCGTCATGCGCGCCGCGAGAGGGCACGCGGCCCACAGAAGCACAAGATAAGGGTGCCGGTTCCATGATGGTTCCGCGGCGGGGCGCGCGTCCGCAGTGTTCCGCTTTCCTTTTACCGCTTGCCGCTGTCCTCTGACCCCGGTTCCGGCAGCATGCTGGCCTCGTCGGCCGGGGCGATGGCGATCAACTCGTGCTCGTAGGAGCGCGTGTTGAACCGCGACCAGCGCGGCAGGACGTACTTCTGGACGTAGTCGTTGCTGGCATAGACATCGTCCGGCCGCGCGGGGATGGCGAGTTCCTGGAGCGAGCGGCGCGGGATATAGACCTCGATGCCCTCGTTGGCGAGACTCTCGGCCGTCCAGTAGGCGCCGCCGTTAAAGTTCCAGCGGCGACCCTGCGGCATCATCTCGCGGTCGCGCGCCAGGCTGACGACCTTGTAGCGGGCGCGATCCACGCCGAGCGCCTTCATGTCCACGAACAGCCGGGCGCGGGCGGGGTATTCCTTGCCGAGCGTGGTATCGAACTGACTGTCGCGGCTGAGGAAGGCGACCGAGACCCAGTTCCCCTTCTGGATGGCGTTGTAGACCAGGACGTTGCCGCGCACGCGCAGCGGCGGTTTCGCCCCGCGTTCGATCACTGCCCGCATCAGGTCCACCGCGCGGTCGCTGGTGGCGCGGTCGGCCAGCAGGCGCGTCAGGTCGAAGTGCACCGAGACGATGCGGCCCTTGCCGGCGGGCGTTTCCGTGATGGCCGGGGTGCTGCCGCCGTTGGCCGTCGCCAGGACCGTGGCGCGACCGGTGTCGCGCTCGATTTCGGCCAGCGGGACGGCCGGGAACTCGAAGACCGCGGAATCCGCGCCGGCGAACGCCACGGCGCCGGTGGTCTGGGCGTAGAGCGGGCCGGCGGGGCCGGTGCGGCGCCGGACTCCGGTCATGGATTCGGTCCAGTCCTTGACGCCGGTATGGTCCTCGCGCGCGGTGGTGATATCGGCATCGAGCAGCACCAGGCTGCCGCCCTGCTCGAGGAAGGCCGCCAGGGCGCCGCGGGAGGATTCGGGGAGAAACCGCAGGCTGTAGCGCGGGGCGACCAGGACGCGGTACTTGGCAAAGAACTCGGCGTCCTGAACGATCAGCATCGGGGCGTGGTAGGCGCTCGAGAGGGCGAGTTGGACGGCGGTATCGTTGTCCTCGAAGGTCTTGCTCGAGTCCTTGAACGACAAGTCGAGCGCCAGGCGGTTGGCCAGGACGGCGACCGTGCTCAGCGGCCGGGCGCCGTACCACTCGCGGTTGACGCGAATCTGGCGCGCCAGGGTATCGAGGGCGAACGGGTTGCGCGCGCCGCCGATCGGCTGCCAGGCCATGTTGAACACGAACTGCGAGCCGTAATTGGCGCGCAGCATGCTGGCCGAGTTGTAGCCCGCCGGGCCGTGGGTGTGGACGCCGCAGATCACACGGTCGGGCGGATAGTTCTCGTAGCGGCTGGTATTGCGGTGCTCGTAGGTCCAAATCACGTCGGCGGCGCGCGCCAGGTTGTAGGTGTCGCCGTGCGCGCTCCACCAGCCGAACCCGAAGCCGATCTGCGGCATGGTGCGCAGGCCCTTGCTGTTGGCGTAGCGCGTGACCTCGCGGATGTAAGCCACCGGGAACGTGTTGCGGTAGAGTGCATAACGCCGCCACCAGACGTTCTCCGGCGCGTGCCACTCGCGGCCGAGCGCGAACTTGGCCTTGAGGTCGAGGTCCGCCGGCGGCGCCTCGCCGAACCGTTCCTGGCAGAACGCGGCGAAGCGGTCTTCCCAGCCCTCCATCTTGTCCACGCCGAACGCGTGCCAGAGTTCATCCAAAAATATGCCCTTGAGATTGCCGTGGCGGTTGTAGCGCTCGGCCAGTTCGTCAATTGTCCGGCGCGCCAGCTCGAGGGTGACGGGGCTCTTGATGTCAATATACGGGCCGTAAACCTCGCCCTTGGCGTTGCGGATCCAGCGGGACTTATCGGCGGCCTTCTGGATGACTTGCGGGTCCTCCTTGGGATGCCAGAAGCACCAGACATCCAGGCCGACGGCGTGGCAGCCCTCGAGCAGCGCCTCGAGATAGTCCACGCCGAGCTGGTCGGAGTCTCCCGTCGGCGTCAGGCCCGGCACCCGCGTGGGGTAGCGCGGGCGGGTGATGCCGCCGGTGTGGGCGATGATGTCGGTGACGCCCAGCCATTTCAACTGGCGCAGCAGCGCCCGGATTTCGCCCGGCTCGCGGGCGACCCGGCCGCGGTTGACCGGCGAGAGGTCCGTGCCGCCGACCAGGAAGAAGCGGCCCGGCAGGAGTTCGACCGGCGGATGGACATAGCCCTGCTCGTTGAGCATCGAGGAGGTGTACCAGTCGGGGCCAAAGAGCCCGTCCGACCCGGCGCCGTCGCCCGGCCGCGGTCCGCGGCGCGCGAGCTCGGCGGCGATGGGTTGCCGGCGGGCCGCCAGCGCCGCGGGGTCGAGGGCCGAGAGGCGCGGCGCGCCCAGCCAGCGCGCGGCGTTCTTGAGGAGCAGAGCCTCCGGGCCTTCGGGGGCCTGTTCCGGGCTGGCGCCGCGTCCGGCGGCGTACCCCAGCAGCAGCCCGCAGCCGAGCAGGCGCCCCTGGTCCCACTCCGCGGCCACGGCCAGCGGCGCGCCGTCGGCGTCGGCGAGGATGGTCCGGCCGCGGGCGCCGGCGCGCAGGGCGATGTGGTCCATATAGCGGTGCTGGAACTCCGGCGGTAATCCGGCGGCCGCGGGATGGGCGGCGTCCCGGACGCGGACCGCGCGGGCATGTCCCTGGCTGATGCCCCGGAAAAAGTCTTCCGGGATCGGCGGCGCGTCCCAGCCGCGGCAGCCGGTGGCGTCATGGGTCAGCAGCAGCCCGCCGCCGCAGCGCACATAGAGTTCGAGGGCATCGAGCCAGGCGGCCTGGGCCAGGCCCTTGACGCTGCCGAGGGCCACGATGTCGAAGCGGAAGAGCGTCGGCTCGTCGAGGCGCGTGACGAGTTCCGTGGCAAAGCCCTCGGCGGCCGGCAGGCCCTGTTGCATGCCGCGCGCGCCGGGCGACTCGTAGAGGGCGACCCGGATCGGGGGTTCCGCCGCCGCCGCGGCGGCGGCCAGTAACGCGCTCGTCATGAGGAGGCTCCAGACAGGATGGCCGATACGGTTCATGGCATGCTCTCGATAGGGTGATGATCTTTGTGGAGACGTCGCGACCAGCGAACCCCGCGCGGGGTTCGCACGCCGCGGCCGGCAGGGATTGTAGGCCGGGTCCCCGGCCCCGGCGTGTCATGTGCGCCGCGTGGGGGCACGCGGCCTACAGCACCTCCTTGCCGAAAGACTTCCCGCTCCTCGTCTTCCCGCCGTTTCCCGCTTGCCCCATGTCGGCCTCGCCGGCGGGCGCGACGGCCAGCGCGGCGGGAACACCTGCTTCAAGGTCGCGCCGGTGCCGGTGTAGGGCAGATCGAGGTCCGTCGGCGAATCGGGGGCACCATACACCTCGATCCTTGGGCTGGCCAGCGCGCCGGCATGCCCACGCGCCGGCCAGCGCCCTGGCCCGGCCGCACCAGCGTGCGGCACGCAGGACTTCGAGCGGGGCGCAATGCCATTCATACCTCTAGCATAGGGGGATGCCGCGCTCCCCGCAACGGTAACATCCTGGTCTGTTTCTCAGACCACAGCGCCCAGGCCGGCGGTCCCGGCCGGCATGAAGCGCGGGACGAGGCGGAGCATGCGGGGGGCGGCGGCGCCGCCGCTGGCGAGGTCCAGGAGGACGGCGGCCACGCGGCGGGCATGCCGTTCGGGGTTTATGGCGTAGCGGGCGATGGGAGGAAGGACCCAGTCGAGCGCCGGGTCGTTGTCGCGCGAGATCAGGGCCATGTCGCGGCCGGGCCGCAGGCCCAGCCGCGCGAGCACGCTGGCGGCGGTGATGGCGTAGGCGGCGCGGGCGACGATCAGGCCGTCGGGCCGCCGTGGTCCGCGGCAGGCGTGTTCGAGCAGGCGCTCGACCTTGGCGGGAGAATCCTCGTAGCGCAGAATGATGCCGGACACCCCGCCGGGCGCGGCGGCGCGCAGGGCCGCCGCGTAGCTGTCAAGGGTCAGGAGGTCGCCGCCGAAGGCCGCGCCGGGGGCCAGCAAGGCGAGGCGCCGGCAGCCGGCGCGGCAGAGGGTGGCCACGGCGTGCCGGCAGACGGCCTCGTAGTGCAGGTCCACGGCCGGCAGGCGCACGTTGGGGTGGCAGTGGCCGGAGACCAGCGTCGCGAGGCCACGGTGCATGAACCAAGCCTGCATTTCGGCCGAGGAGAGAGTGAGCAGCCAGGCGGCGCAGCGATGGCGCGAGGTCAGGTCGGCCAGGCGGGCATCGAGCCGCGCGCCGCGCGGGCGCGACAGGACGTGGGGTTCGAGGGCGAAGCCGGCGCCGGCCAGGCGGCGCTCGATGTCGCGGAAGAAGACCTGGGAATGGGGCGACAGCCGGGCGTGCGGTTCGCCGTCCAGCCAGCCGATGACCCCCGTGGCGGTGCGCGGGCGCCGGACGACGCCACCACGCTGGACCCAGGACCCGCGCCGGGGCAGGGCGCGCAGCAGGCCGTCGCGTTGCAGGCCGGCGAGGGCGGCGCGCAGCGTGGCCCGGCAGACCCGCAGCCGGGCGGCCAGGTCGCGCTCGGAGGGCAACCGGCCGGTCCACTCGCCGCCGAGGATGGCCTGGCGCAGCGCGGTGCGCGTGCGGACGATCAGCGAGTCGCGCGAAGGCGGATGGATCATGGCGTGCGCCAGACCGGGGAACCCCGGGAAGGTAACCTTGCGGTCCGGCGGCGATCAGCATAGCCGCGCGCGGCCGGCGGTGCAAGCAGGCAGGGGACCAAAAATCGCGCGTCAGCACATCCTTTTTCGTATTCACGTTCAACCGGTGATGCTGTGCTCCCGATCACGCGCAGCGTGATCCTCATGATTGGCGCGGTCTTACGGCCCGCGCCGCTGGGCGTTGTCATGTCGACCGTAGCGCAGGTCCAACCGTGGCTTACGCGCCAATCATGGCGGGACCCAAAACCGCGGGAGTTGCGCCTGCCCCTGTTGCCCAGTCAGGCGCCAGACCGTGCGCCTGCGGCTCGGCGCCCTGCGCGCCGTAGCGGCGGCTTGACGCGCCGCGTAGGCGGGCGCCTTGCCCTCCACGTCCTCCCGTCGGTCAGCGTGCAGGCGTTCCTTGACAACTCCCCGTGGAGGGCGAAGCGGCGCTGAGCCGTTCCCGTGCACGGATCGCGCCGGGAGTGACCGCGGACAAGCGCAACTCCCGCAACTCGGCACGCCCGCCCCGTCCTTGCCAGCGCGGCGGGAAGGGATTACAGTGCCGGCCGATGCGGAGGCGGCGAATCCCCCGGAGCGAGGAGGCGGAGGCATGGCGACCCTGACCGTTCGGACGGTGCAAGCGACGGACACGCGCAACACGGCGTACCCGGTCCCATACTGGGAGGTGGACTCCGGCCGGCCCGGCCCCTGTTTGCTGGTCACGGCGATCCTGCACGGCACGGAAGTGCAGGGCGGCGCCGCGGTCTGGCGGTTGTTACCGGAGGCGGCGCGCGACCTGGCGCGCGGCTCCCTGCTGCTGATGCCGGTGTGCAATCCGGAGGCCGTGCGTCGGCGCCAACCCCACGTCGACTTCGACCCCACCCGGTATTACGGCAGCGACACCGCCAACAACGTCAACTGCTCCTGGCCCGGCCGCGCCGACGGCACCAACGCCGAACGGCTGGCCGACGCGCTCTACCGGCAACTCCTCCCGCGCGCCACGCACGGTTTTGACGTTCACGCCTATTCGCGCATCTGGGCGCCGATCGCCTACGCGCGCACGGGGCACGCCGAGAGCCTGGCCATGGCGCGCGCCACGGGGTTCCCCTTCGGCCGGCATGCGGAGTGGCGGCCTGAGGTCCAGCAGCGGCCGGTCTTTCCATGCACCCTGTCGTCGCTCTATAACGACACCGGGCGCGCGGGCATCTGTGTCGAACTCAGCGGCCAGTTCGGATTCTGGGAGGACGAGGTCGCGCGCGGTGTGCGCGCCCTGCGCAACGTCGCCCGGCTGCTCGGCCTGCTGCCCGGCGCGCCCGAGCTCCCGGCCGCGCCGATGGTCTGGCTCAACGACAGCGAGCAGGTGCCCGTGCCGGCGCCGCGGGCGGGCCTGTTCCTGCCGGCGCCGCTCCAGCCGGGCGACCGCGTGGAAGCAGGCGCCGAGCTGGGCGCCGTGCTCGGGCTGGCCGACCTCGAGGCCGTCCCGGTGCGCGCGCCGGCCGCCGGCACGCTCTATCAGTACGGGCCGATCCGCGGCGTCAGCAAGCACGACATGGCCAAGGATCCCCTCACGATCATGCACCCGTATGCCGCCGCGGGGGAAACGCTGGCCGTCCTGGCCGTGCCGCGCGGGTGAACTTGCCATTTGAGATTGCGGGGCGCCGGCCTTCCCGCTAGAGTGCCGCCACCTGGGTCCCGGCGCCCGACGCGACGGACGCCGGCCTGGGCCGGAGGAGCGTGGGCATGAAAACAGCGGTGGTCTGCGGCGCCGGCGGGTTCATCGGCAGCCATCTCGTGCGGCGGCTCAAGGCGGAAGGATACTGGGTGCGCGGGGTGGACCTCAAGCGCCCGGAGTTCGCGCGCACGGCCGCCGACGAGTTCTGAAAACTCGACCTGCGCCTCGAGAAACACTGCCGCAAGGCCGTCGTCCGCGGCGAGGCCCCGGTGGACGAGGTCTACCAGCTGGCGGCCGACATGGGCGGCATGGGCTTCATCCATTCCGCCGAATGCGAGATCATGCACAACAGCGTGCTGATCAACGTCTACATGACCCACGCCGCCG
>CAZEVX010000137.1:0-8868 GCA_964515705.1 uncultured Verrucomicrobiota bacterium
TGCGGCTCGGCACCCTGCGCGCCGTAGCGGCGGCTTGACGCGCCGCGTCGGCGGGCGCCTCGCCCTCCACGTCCTCCCGTCGGTCAGCGGGCAGGCGTTCCTTGACGACTCCCCGTGGAGGGCGAAGCTGCGTTGAGCCGTTCCCGTGCACGGATCGCGCCGGGAGTGACCGCGGACAAGCGCAACTCCCGCAAATCGGCAGGGCCTCTCCGGGCTTGCGTTGTCCGGCGGCGCTATGCGATAGTGCTGCCGCGGCGTCGGCGACCAGGGAGAGCGGCATGCCAAGCGTTCCGTTCATCGTCATTGGCGAGAACATCCACTGCACGCGCATCCTCAAGCGCGGCGGCCCGCACGTGGACGAGGCCGCCGCCGCCATCCGCTACCGCGACGCCGCCGGCCGGCCCCAAGCGCTGCCGATCCCCGCGCCGTTCCTGAAGGCGGCCGACTGGGAACAGGGCAAGGTCAAGCACTGCGCGGCGGCGGTCTGGCAGGGGCTGCGCGGGCAGGGCGCCGCGCGGGAGGCCGGGGGCGACTACCTGCGGGTGCTGGCGCTCAAGCAGCGGGAGGCGGGCGCCGCCTACCTGGACGTGAACGTGGACGAGTACGGGGCGGACGCCGCCGAGCGGCGCGCGGCCATGGCCTGGACCGTCCGGCTGGTGCAGGAGGCCGCCCGCCTGCCGGTGAGCCTGGACTCCTCGAACAGCGAGCTGCTGCGCGCCGGCCTGACGGCCTGCGACCCGGCGCTCGGCCGGCCGCTGTTGAACTCGATTTCGCTCGAGCGCCTGGGGTTGTTGGACGTCGTGGCGGAGCACCGGCCGGCGGTGATCGCCTCGGCGGCCGGCGAGCGCGGGCTGCCGGCGACGGTCGCCGAGCGGCTGGACAATTTCCGGCGCCTGGTGCCGCAACTGACCGGCGCGGCGCTGGAGGCCGCCTGGATTCACCTGGACCCGCTCGTCTACACGATTTCGACGGACGCCGCCAACGGGCGCGCGTTCCTGGACGCCGTCCGCGCCGTGCGGGCGGACTTCGGGCCGGCGCTGCACGTGGTCGGCGGCCTGAGTAACGTGTCGTTTGGGATGCCGGCCCGCAAGCTGATCAACCAGGTCTTTGCCTGGCTGGCGGTCGAGGCCGGCGCCGACGGGGGGATCGTGGACCCGCTGCAGATCAATGCCGGGGTGCTGCGCGGGCTGGATCCGGCCTCTGCGCCGTTCCGGCTGGCGCGGGCGCTGCTCCTGGGCGAGGACGAGTTCGGCGCGGCGTTCATCGCGGCGCACCGGGAGGGCCAACTCGAGGGGTGAACGCGGGGCGCCAGGAACGGGCACGGGGCGGCTGGCCCGGCGACGCGGACGAGGACTGGCCGGTGGTCGTCGAGCCGTCCTGGTGGGCGTTTTGCGGGTGGCTGGCGTGCGGCTGGCTGCTGGTCCCGCTGGGCGTCGCGATCTGGAAACAGGCGTCGACGCGCCTGCGGATCTATCCCGACCGGCTGGTGATCGAGAGCGGGGTGGTGCGCAAACGGATTGTGGACCTGGCGCTGGCGGACCTGCGCGCCATGGAGGTTCGGCAGTCGTTCTGGCAGCGGCTCGTCCGGATCGGCGACTTGCGCCTGGCGGGGTCGGCCGGCGTCGGGGGCGATCTGGTGCTGCGGGGCGTGCGCGATCCGCGCGCCGTGCACGACCGGATCGCGAGCTGCCGCCGGGCCCTCGCGGACGCGGCGGCGTGGCCGCCGGAGCGCGCGCGATGAAGCTGTGGATCAACGGCGAGCCGGCCCAACGGCCGGCGGCGGTGACACTCGCGGCGCTGGTCCGCGGGCAGGGAGCCAAGCCGGCGCGCGTGGCCACGATCGTCAACGGCACGGTCGTGCCCCGCGCCCGGCGCGCCGCTCGGCGGCTGCGGGCGGGCGACCGGGTCGAGATCATGGCCCTGGCCGGGGGCGGCTGAGGTCTTTGGGGACCTGGCGGGCGGGGTGACCTTGCAGACCGGGATGCGCGTATGGACAGGTTGACGATCGGCTCGTTGTCATTCCGCTCGCGTCTGATCGTGGGCACGGGCAAGTTCTCCGGCGTTCCCGCTATGCTGCGGGCGATCCGGGCCTCCGGCGCGCAACTGGTCACCGTGGCCCTGCGGCGTTTCAATCGCGAGCGGCCGGAGGACGACCTGCTCGGCCCGTTGCGCCGGATGCGGGGGATCACGCTGGTGCCCAACACCTCGGGCGCCCGCACGGCGCGCGAGGCGGTCCAGGCGGCGCAGATCGCCCGCGAGCTGTGCGGCAGCCGGTGGGTCAAGGTGGAAATCCACCCCAACCCGCATCACCTGATGCCCGATCCGATCGAGACCCTCGAAGCCGCCCGCCTGCTGGCGCGCGATGGATTCGTGGTGCTGCCCTACATGCCGGCCGACCCGGTGCTCGCCAAGCGCCTGGAGGACGTCGGGTGCGCGGCGGTCATGCCGCTGGGCTCGGGGATCGGCACCGGCCGCGGCCTGGCGACCGCCGAACTCCTGAAACTGATCCTGCGCGACAGCCGCGTGCCGGTGATCGTGGACGCCGGCCTGCGGTCGCCGGCCGACGCCGCCGCGGCCATGGAAATGGGTTGTGACGCCGTGCTGGTGAACAGCGCCATCGCCGCCGCCGGCGACCCCGTGCGCATGGCCAGGGCGTTTGCCCAGGGCGTGCGGGCCGGCCGTCTGGCGCGGCTGGCCGGGCTCATGGCGGCGGGCGACGAGGCGGTCGCCACCAGCCCGCTGACCGCCTTCCTGGACACGCCCGCCCCGCGCGGCCGACAATCCCCCGTTCGCGGCAATTCATGAACGCGGTCCCGCTTTCGCGCGACCAGGCCCGGCGCTATGCCCGGCAGATCGCCCTTCCGGGCATCGGCGCCGCCGGCCAGCGGCGCCTGCTCGCCGGCCGCGTGCTGCTGGTCGGTGTCGGGGGGCTGGGGTCGGCGGCCGGGTATTATCTGGCGGCGGCCGGCGTGGGCACCCTCGGGCTGGCGGACGGCGACCGGCTCGAGCTGGGCAATCTCCAGCGCCAGATCGCCCATGCCGCCGCCGGCGTCGGGCGTCCCAAGGTTGAGACGGCCGCGCGCGCGTTCCGGGCGCTCAACCCGGACGTGCGCCTCGACCTGTATGCCGAGCGCCTGGCCGCCGCCCGCGCCCGCGATCTCTGCCGGGCCTACGACGTGGTCCTGGACGCCACCGACACCTGGACCGCCAAGCTGATGCTCAACGACGCCTGCCTGGCCGCGCGCAAACCCCTGGTGCACGCGGGCGTCTCCGGGTTCGGCGGCCAGGCCATGACCGTGGTCCCGGGCCGGGCGGCCTGCCTGCGCTGCCTCTGCGGCCAACCGCCGCCGGAGGCCGCCGGCCGTCCGCGCGGCCCGCTGGGTGTTGTTCCCGGGCTGCTGGGCGTGATCCAGGCCACCGAGGCGATCAAGTGCCTGCTCGGGCTCGGCGGCCTGCTGACCGGCCGCCTCCTGCTCTACGACGCCCGGCGCACCGAGTTCCGCAGCGTGCCGGTCCGCCGGCGCCCGGATTGCCCGGCCTGCGGGGGCGCCGAGGCGCGAACGCGCACTTGACATATAGTCGCCCAAATGATAACTACGGTTTCATGAATCCGCGCCGGTTCTGGCGGCAGAAGATCCAGGCGGCTTGGAAGACCCGGCCGGTGGTTTGGCTGTCCGGGGTGCGCCGGGTGGGCAAAACCTCCCTGGCGCGGCAGATTCCCGGCACCGTCTTTCTGAACTGCGATCTGGCGTCTGCCGTGCGCCGGTTGGAGGATCCCGAGAGGTTTTTTCAGGAACAGCGGGACGGGCAGCTCCTGGTGATCGACGAGATTCACCGCTTGCCGGATCCCAGCAACCTGCTGAAGGTGGCCGCCGATCAGTTCCCCCGCTTGCGGATCCTGGCCACCGGGTCGTCCACGTTGGCCGCCACCCGCAAATTCCGGGATTCCCTGACCGGCCGTAAATGGGCCCTGTATCTTCCGCCGGTACTCTGGGACGAATGCCGGACCAGTTTCGGGGTCCGCGACCTGGATCGACGCCTGTTGCACGGCGGCCTGCCGGAGCCGCTGCTGGCCGCCACCAAGGCGCCGGACTTTTTTGCGGAGTGGATGGACAGTTATTATGCCCGGGACATCTCGGACCTGTTCGGGGTCCGGGATCGCACCGGGTTTTTGAATCTGCTGCGGCTGTTCCTGTGCCAAAGCGGCGGGCTGGTCGATGTCTCGAAGCTGGCGTCCGAAGCGGGCGTGAGCCGCCAGACCGTCAAGGCGCATGCCGAAGCCATGGCCGTGGCGCACGCCATCTTCCTCCTGCCTCCGTTCCACGGCGGCGGCCGGCGCGAGATCGTGCACCGCCCGAAGGTGTACGCGTTCGACACGGGTTTTGTCACTTTTGCGCGCAGCTGGGACACGCTACGGGACGACGATCGGGGAGGACTGTGGGAGCATCTGGTCCTGGATTCCCTGCGCGCGACATGCCGGGAGTCGAGCCTGGCGTATTGGCGCGACAAGAGCGGCCGCGAAGTGGATTTCGTCATCCGCCGGGAGGGCGGGCGCGTGGATGCCGTGGAGTGCAAGATTCAGCCCGGCCGCTGCGAGGCGGAGATCTTCCGGCATTTCCGGTCCTTGTATCCGCGGGGCGAGAACTGGGTGATCACGCCGATGGAGCACGAGGCCTATACGCGCGACGTCGGCGGCGTGCCGGTCCGGTTCCTGTCTACCCGGCAGCTCTTCGGCCGCGGTCCCTTCCCCGTCGACAGGAGCGCCCCATGACCTGGCATGCCATCGCCGACCGGCTGCTGGACGCGGGCGGCGGCGCCACGCGCGCCGAAGCCCTGGCCGTGCTGCAGGCGTCCGACGACGACCTCCTGGCGGTGCTCGACGCCGCCTTCGTCCTGCGCCGCCGCTATTTTGGGCGCGGCGTGCGCCTGCATGTGATCCGCAACGCCAAGAGCGGGCTCTGCGGCGAGGACTGCGGGTTCTGCAGCCAGTCCGCCCGTTCCGCGGCGGCCGTGCCGCGCCACCCGATGGAGGACGTCGCGGCCATCGTCGCGGGCGCCCGCGACGCCCGCGCCGTGCGCGCCCTGCGCTACTGCATCGTCGCCAGCGGGCGCGCGCCGCTCGACGCCGAGGTGGAGACCGTCTGCGACGCGGCGCGGCGCATCCGGCGCGAGGGCCCGCTGCAACTCTGCGTCTCGCTGGGGCTGGTGAGCGCGGACCAGGCCCGGCGCCTGAAGGCGGCCGGGGTAAACCGCTTCAACCACAACCTCGAGACCTCCGAGCGCTTCTTCCCGGCGATCTGCGCGTCGCACACCTATGCCGACCGCCTGGCCACGGCGCGGCGGGTCAAGGCCTGCGGACTGGAACTCTGCAGCGGCGGCCTGCTCGGGTTGGGCGAGACCCTCGAGGACCGCGTCGACCTGGCCCTGGCCCTCGGGGCGGTGGACGCCGATTCCATCCCGGTCAACTTCCTGGACCCGCGGCCCGGCACCCCGCTGGCCGGGCGGCCGCGCCTGGCGCCGGGCGAGGCCTTGCGCGCGCTGGCGATGTTCCGGTTCGTGAACCCGGCGCGCGAACTGCGCGCCGCCGGCGGCCGCGAGGCCTGTCTCGGGCCGCTCCAGCCGCTGGCGCTCTACGCCGCCAATTCGATCTTCACCAACGGCTACCTGACGACCCCCGGCCAGGGGCACGCGGCCGACCTCGCCATGATCGCGGCGGCGGGGTTCCACGTGACCGACATCACCCAGGCGTGAGACCGCGTGCCAGGCCGCCCGGCGGCGTTACGGAAAGGACATCCCATGCGCCCGACGCTTCCCCCGCTCTTCGACGCGAATGCCAGTTACGGCACGAGCGCCACCGAGGCGCCCGAGTGCCCGACCCTCGCCGACCGCCTGGCGCACATGGACCGGCTGGGCATCCGCCGGGCGCTGGTCTGGAACGTCGCCGCGCGCCAGGATCATCCCCTGGGCTGCAACCGGCAACTGCTCGACGATCTCCGCGCCACGCCCGGGACGGCCGGGCGTATCGTGCCGGCCCTGAGCGTCTCTGGCCTGATCCAGTACGAGCGGGATGGCGTGGCGGAGCTGCGCCGGCAGTTGCGCGCCGGCCGCACGCGGGCGTTGCGCTGGTGCCGCGGGCTCGGAACGCAACACCTCGCGCAGACCGCCCCGGTGCTCCAGGCGCTCCGCGACCTCCGGCCCTTCGTCGTCACGGGGGTGCGCGAGTTCACCCGTTCCGAACTGCTCGAGTTCGCGGCGCGCTGCCCGGGCGTGCCGGTCATCGTCACCGGCTTGATCTGGGGGACTTGCGCCGAGGTCTACGACCTGATGCGGCGCTGTCCGAACCTCCTGGCCGACCTGTCCTGGCAGCATACCTGGGACAACGCGGCGCTGATGGTCCGCGCGTTCGGGGCGCGGCGCGTCGTCTTTGGGACCGGCTACCGCTCGCACAACGGCGCCGCCATCGGGGTCCTGGCGCGCGCGCCGATCGGCGCGGCCGATCGGCGGCTGATCGCCCACGGCAACCTCGACCGGCTCCTGGGCGACAGGACCGCGGCGGCGGGCGGCGGCGACCGGGCGGGCGGCGCGCCGACATTCTGGGGCCGATTCCTCGCCGGGCAGCCGCTGGACGTGGACGTGGTGGACGCCCACGCGCACCTCGGGGCCAGCGGCGGCTACGTGCTGGAGACCCAGGAGGCCGGCGCCCAAGTGGCCCTGGCGCTGAAGGCCATGCCGGCGCTGGGCCTGCGGCTGATGATCAGTTCCGGCCTCGAGGCCCTCCTGAACGATCCCGTGCGCGGAAACGATGCCCTTGAACGCCTGCTGCGTCCGCATGCCGACCGCCTCAAAGGCTACGTGGCCTTCAACCCGATCTATGCCGACGCCCTGGCGCGGCGCCTGGACCGCTGGTTCGCCGGCCCGGTCTTCGTGGGCTTCAAGACGCTCTGCGATTACTGGCGCGTGCCGATCACCGACCCGCGCTTCCGGCCGATGTGGGACTACGCCGAGCGGCGCCGACTGCCGGTGCTGATGCACACCTGGGGCGACAGCCGCTACGACGGGCCGGCGCTCCTGGGGGACCTGGTCCAGCGCTACCGGAACATCGCCTTCCTGCTCGGGCACGCCGGCGGCACCGACGCCGGACGCCTGAAGGCGGAGGCCCTGGCGGTGCGCCACGCGAACGTGTATCTCGAATGGTGCGGCAGCTTCTGCAGCGCGCGCCGCTGGGAGGATACCCTCCGGGCCGTGCCCGCGCGCCAGGTGGTCTTCGGCACCGACGCCATGGCGCACGGGTTCGACTACGAGCTCGGCCGGCTGCTCTCCCTCGACGCGCCCGACCGCGTGCTCGCGCCGATCCTCGGCGCGACCATGCGCCGGATTCTCGCCCGGCGCCGGGCCTGACGATGTTCCGCGCCGCGCTCGCGGTCCGCGCCATTGCGTTTGGCCGCGCGGAACAGGCGATCCGGCGTCACCCCGCGGCGATCGTCCCGCCGCCGAGCACGAGGTCGTCCTCGTAGAACACCACTGCCTGGCCGGGGGCGACGGCCATCTGGGGCGCCTCGAAGGCCACGGTCACGGCGGCGGGGTCGCGCGGGTCGGGGTCCACCACGGCCGGCGCCGGCGCATGCTGCTGGCGGATGCGCGCCTGGACCTTCCGCGGGGCGGTCAGCCGGTCGAAGGCGATCCAGTTCATGTCCGTCGCGCGCAGCGTTTGGCGGAACAGGTCGGCGCGCGGCCCCACGACCACCGTGTTGGCCGGGCCGTCGAGGCGAACCACGTAGAGCGGCGCGCCGGTGCCGCCCAAACCGAGGCCCTGGCGCTGGCCGACGGTGTAGTAGATTAGGCCCCGGTGCTGGCCGCGCACGCGGCCGGCGGTATCCACCAGCGGACCGGGCTGCACGGCGGCGCCCCGGAACAGAACGCCGACCTGCCGCCGCGGAAGGAAGTCCTGGCTTTCGCGGCGGTCGGCCAGGGCGTCGAGGCCGAGGTCGCGGGCCAGCGCCTTGACGGACGTCTTGGTGCGGTCGCCCAGCGGCAGGATCAGGTCGCGCAACTGGTCCTGGCCTAGGGCGTACAGGAAATAGGACTGGTCCTTGGCGGCGTCGCGGGCGCGGCGCAGCCGCCAGCGGCCGCTGGCGGCGTCGCGTTCGACGCGCGCGTAATGGCCCGTGGCGAACCGGTCGAATGCCAGGCCCATGGCGCGGGCCCGGTCGCGCAGCAGCCCGAACTTGAGTTTTCCGTTGCAGCGCACGCAGGGATTCGGCGTGCGGCCGGCCAGGTAGTCGCGCCGGAAGTAGTCCAGGACCTCGCGCCGATAGGCGTCGGCCAGCGGGACCGTCACGTGCCGGATGCCCAGCCGCGCGGCCAACGCGCGCAAGGCCTCCAGCGCGGCCGGTTCGCCGGGCCCGAAACAGCCCGGCCGGCCGTTGTCGGCGGGCGGCAGCGGCGCCGACCCGTCCCAGAGTTGCATGGTCAGGCCGATCACCGCGTAGCCCGCGCGCTGCAGCAGGCAGGCCGCGATGGTCGAATCCACGCCGCCGCTCATGGCGACGGCCACCGCGGGCGGCGATGAACTGGCGACACGGGTAGTCATGGCCATTGCCGGGAATGCGGGGTGGCGGCCGGCGTCCCGGCCGGCCGCGATGGGGTGCCGCGGGACGCCGCCGATGGGACATCGACGGCCACCGCGGGCGGCGATGAACTGGCGGCGCGGGTAGTCATGGTGGTGGCCGTGAATGGCGGGTGGCGGCCGGCGTCCCTGCCGGCCGCGATGGGTTGGCGCGGGACGCCGCCGATGGGACATCGGCGGCCACCGTGGGCGGCGATGAACTGGCGGCGCGGGTAGTCATGGTGGTGGCCGGGAATGGCGGG
>CAZEVX010000138.1:0-5422 GCA_964515705.1 uncultured Verrucomicrobiota bacterium
CCTGCACCTGCGCCTGGGCGTTGGTGGAGGAGGCGAACGCGGCCTGCGCCACGTCGAGAGCCTGGGTCACCGCGGCGGGGATGTAGGCCTCGATCGCGGCGGTCAGGTCGAGGGCGGTCACGTAGGTGCCGACCGCGTTGGTGCTCGTTTGCGCGATCCAGCCGAACGTCGCGGTGCCTTCGGCGCGTTCGTCTTGCGGCTCGAGTAGCAGCGGGTATGCCCCCGGCCCGCCGAACCACATCGCGCCGGACGCGGTGTTGATGATGCCGTATCCGCCGCCACCTGCCATGCTCTGCCACGCGCCGTCCGTGAACGGGTGCGGGTAGCTGGTCGCGGGCGGGCGGGCGCCGAGGTGATCCTGGAAGTTCTCGCCGATCTGGTAGAGCAGGTTAGATCCGTCGATTTGTACCCTCCACAGTGTGGCTGTGCCGGCTTCGACGCTCACCCACCAGCCGGCCTCTTCCGACACAAGCCTCAGGGCGGTGTCGGACGATACCGAGGATACCGTGCCGGTGGAGGCGGCCGAGGCGACCTCTTCTACGCGGGCGGCCAGGTTGGTCCACTGCTCGTAGGTTGGCAGGTGCGGCAGGGTGAAGGGCAGCAGCTCGGCGGCGAGAGCTGGCCAGGCGGAGGGCGGCGGCAGGGAGGCGGGGGAGGTGCCGGGGCTGTCGAGCATGGCGATCTCGGCGTTGGCGCGGTAGGAGGCGCCGACGGTGTCGGAGGCGCGGATGAAGAGGCGGTAGCGGCGGGCGCCGGCGTCCATGTCCGGGGTCCAGAGGAAGGGGTCGCCGACGATGCTGGGGGACGCGGCCGGATCGAGGCTCTTGCTCCACCAGTCGGCGTTGTTGGTGGACCAGTAGGCGGTGAATGACCAGCCGTTGGTGTCGGACGGGCCCCAGTCCGGGGCGAGGGGCACGGTGTCGCCGCGCCAGATCTGGAGGCGGGCGGTCTGGGGGGGGGCGGAGCGCGCGTCCCAGGCGGCGGGCCGGGCGGTCTGGGAGAGGGCGGGCAGCGCGAGGGCGCAGAGCGAGCAAAAGGCGGCGGCGGGGGTCATGACATCTCTCCTGTGATGTGGTAACGGACGGTGATGCCGCAGCCGTCGGCCCAGACGAGGGTGACGGAGTCGACGAGGGCGTTGCCGACCTTGGCCGAGTGGACGGTGTAGGCGGCCTTGGGCGCGGCGAGGGCGGCGTCGCGCAGGGCGGCCCAGCCGGCGTGGGCGAGGGCCGGGGTGTCGTATGAGTAGGAGACCTCGACGGTCTCTTCGAAAATCCGGCCCTGGCGGTCGTGGACTCTGGCGTCGCCGCGGATCGGGCGCGCGGCCTGGACGGCGCGGGCGCCCTCGCCGCCGGCGAGGCGGGCCGGCTGGGCGCGGGTGCCGTCGGAGAGGGTTAGGGATCCGATGGTGATGGACATGCTGCTTATTCCTCCGTAGGCGCGGGCGGGTCGGGGAAGGCGATGGTGTAGAGCGCGGCGTCGCTGTCGTTGGCGGCGGGGCGCAGGGTGATTTCGCCGAGGCGGTCGCCGGCGCCGTAGCTGAGCGCGGCGGCCGTGATCTGGCAGTCGGGGAAGGCGAGGGTGACGCCGGACCCCGAAACGGGCGAGACCGTGGCGGCCGCGCCGAGGGCGTTGGCCGCGCCGATGGCGGCGGCGCCCGTGCCCTGGAAGAGCAGCAGCTCGTAGAGCTTGGCGACGGCCGGGCCGATGGGCGTGAAGGTGATGGCGGGCTCGATGGCGGCGAGGCGGAAGTTGACGGTGCCGTATGCGTCGGCCGTGGCGGGCTCCAGCGAGAGGCCGGGGGAGAAGGTGAAGCCGTCTTTGCTGTCGATGGTGTCGCCGCCGATGACGAGCTTGTAGCCGGGGGTGTGGAGCGAGGAGAGGTCGTAGTCGTACGTGGCGGTGGAGAGCTCGGCCGCGGCCGCGGTGAACATGCTGCTGGCGGCGCCTGCCTGTTTGGTGAGGGCGCCCATGGCGGTGAACTGCATCTGGCCGAAGGGTCCGGTGTTGGCGGAGAGGATCAGGTCGGGGCAGCCGGAGACGACGGCGGCGTGGTAGGTGTGCTTCACGCCGTCCGCGCCCCAGACGACGAGGTCGGCGTCGGCGCCGGGCGCGATGAGCTTGCCGAGGTCGGCCGGGGTGTAGGGATAGTACGCCGCGGTGTCCAGCAGGCGCCCGAGGGGCGTGAAGGCGACGGTGACGGTGCGGTCGGTGACGCGGCGGGAGACGGGGCCGCGCAGGGACGAGACGATGGTGCGGGTGGCGATGTTGGGGGTGACGGTGACGTCGCCCTCGGTCTCGTAGAAGTGGGCTCCGAACTGTATGAGGCAGGGGCCTCCGATGATGGCGCGGGTTGTCATGGTGTGTGTTCCTTAGTTGGCGGTGGGGGTGAAGCCGTACTCTCCGGGCAGCCGGAGGAGCGGCAGTTCTAGCGAGGTGGCCATGGCGAAAGCGGCGACGGCGCCGCCTTTGCCGTCCGCGGCCTCCTGGATGTTGGCCTCGCCCGCGGCGGGCATCAGGGGCTTGCCGCAGCCCGGAGGGGTCCAGCCGGTGAGCGCGGAGGCGGCTTCGCAGGCGAGGTCGCCGGCGCGCTTGCCGCTGCCGGAGGGCGGCTTGTTGAAGAGCTCGTTTTCGAAAACGGTGACGGTGACGCCCAGAGGGTCGATGCAGAGGCGGGCCGCCTGGATCTGGCGCAGCCGCGCCGATGCCGTGCCGATCACGAGCGCCACGCCCGGGCGGAAGGCCCCGCCGCCGGTCTTGAGGGCGGTGGCGACCTTGGTGGCGATGTCGCCTTCGCGCTCAAGGATGATCCGGACGCCGGAGAAGGCGGGGAACGGGAGCAGGCGGCTCTCGACGAGTTTCTGTATGTCGGACGGAATCATGCTCAAAACCTCTTCTGGCGGCGCGGGGGCGCCGGGGGTGCCGTCGCACGGGCGAAACCCCTCCGGCCGCTTGCAGGGTGTTGCAAAGGTGTTGCAAAGCGGCGCGGGGCATCAGCCGAGGACGGCGGTGTCGTCTGGGTCGCGGATCACGGGCGAGGGGCGGCCGGATGAGCCGCTCTCGCCGCCTTCCGCCCACCCCGCTTCGGGCGGGGCGACGGACCATTTGTTGAGGGCGTCGCGCACCTCCATGGCCCGGCGCCATTCCTGGACGCGCAGGTCGTCGAGGAGGGCTTCCATGCCAGGGAGGCGCGTGAACGCCCTGTAGCGGAAATCGGCCAGGATGTGGGCGAGCAGTTCGTCCGGGATGCGCAGGGGCCGCGTGTCCGGGGCGCAGATGCGGCGCACCCCGGCGCGCCAGTCGGCCGCGACCATGGCGGCCACGTCTTCCAGCACTCCGGTTTGCGAGTCATCGGCGGCGGCGGACGCCAGCGCGTCCCTCTCGGGGGCGCTGACGCGGCGCAGCAGCAGCTCGGGCGTGAGATCGATCCACATCCTGGCGTACTCCTTATTGGCTGGTGCCGACCTTGACCACGCCGGCCTGCGTGGCCGCCGCGTTGGCGGAAAGCACCGTGGCCCCGAACCAGAGGTCGCCGTTGACGATCTGCCGGTTGAGGTCTTGGTCGTCGGCCACCACGATGCCGACTGAGAGGCCGGTCTCGGGGTCGGTCTCGGCGCCGGCCTCGACATACCGCGCGATGATCGCGGGCACGCGGCCGATGAAGCCCACGGCCGAGGGCGGCACCACGCAGCAGCGGGCCGTCATGCCGGGGATCACCACCATGTCGAGGAAGCCCATGTAGCGGGCCAGCTCGGTCTCGTCGCCGCTGACGCCCTTCTCGAAGAAGGCGCCCTTGATGAGGCCGGCCTCGGTGCCGTTGACGGCCAGCACGCTCGCGGCCTTGTCCAGCCAGGACAGCTCGCCCGCGAGGGCGGTGTACTGGGCGATGGACGGGGAGGCCGGCAGCGTGACGCCGGTGGAGGCCGTGACGGCGTCCAGCCCGGCCTTGGCCACGTTGTGCGCGGCCATGGCGATGCCCGCGCCGGCGCGGCGGCTGAAGAGCTGCTTGACCTTGGCGGCGTTGACGCCCTCGTCGATGTCGGTGCCTTTAAGGTCGAAGCCTTGCAGGTAGTGGGTGGCCGTCAGCGATGCCCAGGAGGTGGCGCCGCCGGTGCGGTAGTTGTTGGTCTCCGCGTTGAACTCGCCTGCGGCCGAGACAGAGGAGACGGGCACCTTGATGGTGGCGCCTGGCTTGATCTCTGTGCCGGGGGCGGCGTCGGAGAAGTCCGTGGCGCCGAGTTTGGCGAGGTTGAGGATGGCGGGGCGGATGTAGCCGAAGAGCGCTTCCACCGCGAGCACCAGTCCGGGCGATTGCAGTCCCATGATGATCTTCCTTTCTTATGCGCGGGGTGTCAGTCCGCGACGTTTGCGTTGTGTTCGTCGAAGTACGCCTGGCGTTTGCCGGGCGGCAGGGCCGCTAGGGCCTGGTTGAAGTCGGCGCGGTTGAGCGCCTTGTTTTCCGGGGCCTTGAAGCTCGGCGCGCGGGCGTCGGCTTTGTTGGTCACGGCCGGGGCTTTCGCGGAGGCGATCGCGGCCAGGGCGGCTTCTTTGTTCAGGCAGTACGCCTTGATGAAAGCCGCCTTGTCGGCGATTTTCGCGCTGTTGGCGGCGGCGGCCTGCTCGGCCTCGACCGCGACGGCTTTGCCGTCCATGTCTTCCTTGTACTTTTTGACGGCAGCAAGGATGTCGGCTTCGGTCGCGTCTTCCGCGAGGCCGAAGAGGATTGCCAGTTCTTTCACGGCGGTTCCTTTGTTTGTGGGTTTGGTGTCAGCGCCTCCGTCTTTGTTGAGCACGGGGCGAAGCTGTTTGAAGTAGGGCGTGTTGGTGAGGCCTGCGGAGGCGAGCGCGAGCGGGCGGTTGTCCGGCCCCAGCTCCCACACGGGGGAGAGGTAGCGCAGGGCGCGGTCGCGCACGGCCACGGCACCCTCGGGCGTGAAGCGGATGAGCGCCTGCAGGATGCGGTCTTTCACGCGGAGGCGCGTGATCCAGCCGGCGGCGCGGCTGTCGTCGGTGTTCTCGGAGCGGTGCTCGAAATCTAGGAGCACTTCGCGGGCGGACGCATCGAACACAGTGATGAGGGTGTCAAAGGAGCGGTCGTCGAGGAGCTGGGTGTATTCGCTGCCGTCCGCGCGCTTGCGGGTGAACTCGCCCTGGGGCGCGAGCTCGCACCATGCGATCAGCGTGTCTTTAGGGATGTCGATGGGCTTGGTCAAGGCGCTTCCTCCTGTGCGGGGTCTTTGAACCCGGCCGCGAAGGCGCGGGCGAGCTGCTCTTCCAGCTCGGCGGTGAAGAGCCCGCTCTCGTCCATGCGGCGGAAGAGGTCGGGGGCGTCGGCGCGGATGGCCTCAAGCTCGGCCAGCATCTCGGCGTCGGGCAGTTCTAGCGCGGCGGCCAGGCGGGCGGAAAGCGGGGCGAGGTCGGCGGC
>CAZEVX010000138.1:5522-8824 GCA_964515705.1 uncultured Verrucomicrobiota bacterium
CGGGCAGTTCTAGCGCGGCGGCCAGGCGGGCGGAAAGCGGGGCGAGGTCGGCGGCCAGGGCGGATGTGCCAGAGGTCGGGGGCCGGGGGTCGGGGGGCGGCGCGTCGTCCTTGTTCAGCGCCAGGCCGGTCGGAGGCATGGCAGGCGCGGCCGCGTGGGGCGCGAGCGTCCAGCCGGTCTCTTCTTCCAGCTCTGCCTGGTCCACGGTGTAGCCCGCTGTGCGCGCGGCGGCGGCCTCTTCGAATACGGCCTTGGCCGTGGGCCGCTCTTCGGTGGCGAACTCGAAGCGGGCGAGCACGGGCCGCCCCGGGAAGTCCGGGGCCAGGAGGCGGGCGGAGAGGGCCGCGTCGATGGCGTCGCCTGCGGCGCGGATGTCGCGGCGCGTGATCGAGCGCCAGACGTTCTCCTGGGCGCCGGCCGCGCCGCCGCCGATGCCCGTGGGGCTAGCCAGCGTGGTGAGCGTGCCGCCGGTGGCCATGGTGACTATCAGCTCCTGCTGGTGGCGCAGGAAAAGGTCGAATGGATTCGAGCCGCGCGCCTCGTTGGCGTATGTGACCTGCGTGCCGTAGGGGTATGCCCCGCCGCCGCCCCTGGTGGCGCGTTGGGCGGCCTCGAAGTATTTCTCCTCTTCGGTCTTCTCAGTGAACTCGGGCATAATGACCGAAACAGGCGGGATGCCGTAGCGCTCCAGCCAGACGCCGTATTTGCGTTCGCCGAGCGCGGCGCGGATGTAGATCGCGAGGGCGGGGTAGTCGATGTGGCGGCGGGCCGTGAGCGTGAGCAGCTCGCCTGCGGGGATCTCGGCGGCTCCGGACGCGCCGTCCGAGGCGGAGGGGTTCCACCACCAGCGGCCGGAGAGGGTGTCGCGGCAGAAGTTCCACTGGTCGAGGTGCTCGAAGCCGGACAGGCGCGGGCCGTCGAAGAGCGGGCGGGAGTGGGCGAAGCCGCGGAAGTACGCGCCGCAGAGGTGCGCGGCCAGTTCGGGCAGCGAGCGCTCGACGCGGCCGAAGGCGAACTCCCGCGCGGCGCGCTGCTCGGCGGCGAGCGTCTCGTCGAAGTCGGGGTCGCGGCTGGCGGCAGGCGAGGTGACGCGGAAGTCGCAGTCGCCTGCGGCGCTCTCGCGGCGCTCGGCCACGGTCAGCAGCGTGGGGTCGGCGGCTTCTATCTCGCTGTAGATCCACTGCAGGCGGGCGTAGCAGCCGCGGCGGGCGGTGTCGAACACGTTCTGCAGGCCGCGCTCGGTCATGCCGGTCAGCGGGTTCATGGCGGCCATCATGGCCTCGGTCTCGCTCTTTTCGAAAGGCCGCGCGCTGGGCTTGCCGCGCCGCGATATCCAGGTCAGCCAGCTCATAGCGTAGCCTCCTTGAGTGGGGTCCAGGGGCGGGGCATGAATGTCGGACCGGGGTTGCGCATGGCGGCGCGCAGGCAGAGCGCCAGGGCTGCGGCGCGGTCGCTGTGGCCGTCTTCGTTGCGCGGGGCGGAGTAGGAGACGCTGCCGCCGGAGGAAACGTTGCGGACCACGGCGTGCAGGTCTTCGCGCAGGCCGCGGTCGCACGGCACGCGCACGGTCTTATCCTCGAAGGCGCGGCGCATGGCCGTGTACATCTCGGCCTTGCTTTTGGCGGTGAAGTCCACGCCCTGCGCCTTTGGGCCGCAGGCGCGCCGGGCCTCCTCGGCCAGCATGGCGCCGATGCCGGTGGAGTCGATGCAGCAGCGGCGCACGCGCGAGCCCGCGCCGATCCGGTCCTTGAGCACGGCGAGCTGCTCGTGGAAGGGCATGGCGCGGAAGGTTTCCACCGAGACCACGTGCAGCACACCCGCCGCGCGGACGGCCGTGACCAGCACGGAGAGGTCTTTGCGGCGGCCCACGTCGTAGCCCATGAAGACGTCGCCCTCGCCGGGGTCGCGCGGGTCTTCCGCCTCGCAGGCCGCGATCATCTCGTATGGCAGCAGCACGGCGCTGGAGTCGATAAACTCGCACATGTACTCCTGTGCCCAGATGTCGGGGTCGTCGACGCCCGCCTTCAGCTCGTCGACGTCGACGGGCAGGCCGTCGGCCGCGGCGTCGAGGATCGTCACCTTGTGTTTGCTGTAGGAGTCGTTCTTGGTCCAGAGGTCGTAGAACTTGTTGGCGCGGCCTTTGGGCGTGGAGACCACGCGCAGGCGCTTCCGGCCCGTGAGCGGGTTGGTGATGCTGGGGTAGATCGCGGCCCAGATGTCCCAGGGCTTCTCGTGGATCGCGAACTCGTCGAGGATCAGGTTTGCGCTGTAGCCGCGGGCGGTGCCGGGGTTGGCGGGTATCGCCACTATGCGCGCGCCGCTGGCGAAGCTGATCTCGCTGCGGGTGATGACGGCGTTGGCGGAGGCGCGGATCTCGTCGTAGGCGGCCACGGCCAGCCGGAAGGCCTCGGCCCACTGCCGCGCCTTGGCCATCCACTCCAGCGCCTGCCGCTCGCCCGCCGACAGCACCACCCACGGCGCGCCCGGCTCGACCATGCAGGACCACACCGCCTCGCAGGCCGTGCCGAAGCTCTTGCCGGTCTGGCGGCTCCACATGCCGATCTTGAAGCGGGCGGCATCGTCGAACCAGCGGAGCTGGTAGGGCAGGAGGATGTCCTCCAGTATGCCGCGCATCTCTGTGTCTTTAACTCTCATGTCATTTGCGCCCGCAAAGCGCCTTGATTTTCGCGGCCTGTTCCGCGGGGCTGAGCGCCGCGTCGCCCGCCACGTCTTCCACCGCCCGCAGCCGCGACTCGGCGGCCTCGAACCTCTCGCGCTGCAGGCGGAGCTTCTCGGCCTCCACCTGCTGCGCCGCTATGCCCAGCGCCATCTTGGTCAGCGCCACGGCGTCGTCCTTGTCGCCGAGCAGCGCGGCCTTGGCTGCCATGCTTTTGTAGGCCGCAACCAGATCGGAGTCCATCGCCGCGGTCTCGGCCAGCGCGCCGACCTCGTCGCGGGCGGTGGAGGCCATGCGCAGGCGGTGCGTCGCCTCTTTGGCGGCCAGGTCGCGCTGCCACTCGTACATGGAGTTGCGGCTGGGGATCCGCGCGCCGGGCAGATCTTTCTCGGCCCAGGCCAGGAACTCGGCCCAGGCGCTGCGGCGGAACACGTCGTAGGCCCGCCACACCTGCCCGTCGGTCAGGCCGGCCTTGGCGTCCCAGCGGTCGCTGCGTGTTTTGCGGGTCGGGGCCATGTCTTCAGAGCGACCGCAGAGCGGCCGCGCCCTCCTTGGTGATCCGCCACACGCTGCCGGCCAGCGGCTTCTCGCGCCGCTCGGCGAAACCCTGCGCGCGCAGCCACGC
>CAZEVX010000139.1:0-8769 GCA_964515705.1 uncultured Verrucomicrobiota bacterium
AAAATGCCCGCGCTCCGGCGGCGGCGGGCAAGATGCCCGCGCTCCGGCGGCGCTTACGACGGCTTGACGACTTTCCGGACGGCATCGAGCTGGCCGGCGCTGCCGAGGTAGCGGTTTTTCTCGCCGATATAGGCGGCGAACTCGGCCATGAAGACCTTGCCCGGCGGCCGCAGGTCGAAGTTCTCGGGGTGCTCCTTGAAGTGCTCGCGGTGGACGCGGCACCAGACCAGGCGGCCGTCGGTGTCGATGTTGACCTTGGTGACGCCGAGCGTGGCGGCCTTGGCGAACTCGGTCGGGTCGACCCCCTTGGCGTTCTTGAGCTTACCGCCGGCGGCGTTGATGCGGTCGACCTCGCTCTTGGGCACCGAGCTCGACCCATGCATGACGAGCGGGAATCCCGGCAGGCGCTGCTGGATGGCGGCGATAATCTCGAAGTGGATGCCCTGGCTGCCGGAAAACTTGTAGGCGCCGTGGCTGGTGCCGATGGCGCAGGCCAGGCTGTCGCAGCCGGTCTGCTTGACGAAGTCGGCGGCCTGGCCGGGGTCGGTCAGGTGCACCTGGTCCTCGGCGACGGAGATATGCTCTTCGACGCCGCCGAGCTGGCCGAGTTCGGCCTCGACCACGATGCCGCGGGCGTGGGCGGCCGCGACCACGCGCTTGGTGATGGCGACGTTCTCGGCATAGGGGTGCATGCTGGCGTCGATCATCACGGAGCTGTAGAACCCGCTGCGGATGCAGTCCATGGCGGTCTCTTCATCGCCGTGGTCGAGGTGCACGGCGAAGACGGCCTCGGGGAAAATCGCGTCGGCCGTGCGGATCATGGCTTCGAGCATGCGCTTGTCGGTGTAGGAGCGGGCGCCCTTGGAAATCTGGACCATGAATGGGGCGCGGCTCTCGAGGTTGCCGCGGAACAGCCCCATGGTCTGTTCGAGGTTGTTGATGTTGTAGGCGCCGACCGCGTAGCGGCCGTAGGCGTGCTTGAAAAGCGCGGTGGTGTTGACGATCATAACGGCTCCCGGTTCGGGCGGCGGCGGCCGGGACGCGCCCCGGCCTGTTGCCGACCCGGGCGTCATCTCTAGCGTCTCGCGGGAGGGGCGTCAATCTTTTTTCGATTACGGCTTGCGCGCCGGAGGCCGCGCGGCTATGCTGCCGCCGACGCCAGGGGTATCCCACCATGAATACGACTGCGAACACGGCTGACAACCCGCGGGCTGCCGGGGAGGACATCGGCCCCGACGACATCGTCTTCGAGTGCCCGGCCTGCGGCAAGAGCATGGTGATCAACCAGCGCGGCGCGGGGCTGCTGATCAACTGCGTCGCCTGCGGCGTGGACGTCCAGGTGCCGCCGGCGGATGCCGGCGCGGCCTCGGACGACACGCTGCCGGACGTCTCGACCGTGCTGGCGGACTGCCGCGAGCGCATCGCGGCGCTCGAGGCCGAACTCGAAGACGTGCGCGGCCGGCGCCGGGTGCTCGAGCGGCGCCAGTTGCGGGCGGCGCAGGGGATCGAGCAACTCAAGAGCCAGCTGGCGGTGCTGCGGGCGGCGCTGGCCCAGATGGACAGTATCCTCAAAGGCATGGAAGCGCCGAGCGGCGATACCCAGCCGATCGCCTGAACCACGCGGCGAGTGTGGGGCCTCAGAAGTCCCTTGACACCAGAAACGGCCCGCGACCACCGGGCGCGGGCCACCCGACGCGCCATGGTTCGACGGTGGGCGCCGACCTCCGGGCGGCGCCCTGGAGTTTGGCCATGGCGAAAGCGATGGTCCTGGGGAAAACAAGGAGGAAGCCAGACCTTGTTCCCGGTCCCCTCTCTGTCCGCGGCGCCAAGCAATCGAGAGTATGGATGGCGGGCGGGACGCCCGCGCTCCGGCTCGCCCGCGTTCGCGTTCTATGCGTCACAGCAGGCGCTGGTTTTTCGGAGCGGACCCTTCCATATCGTCGCCGGAAAGCGGCGTCAAGCCTCCGCACTCCAAAAGGTTGCCGATCCGCTATCGAAAGGCCAAACTCCAGGGCGCCGAAAGTAAAGACGCATTCGACGCGCCAGACTAGCCCGCGGCGCCGCCCAGCAGCGGGGCGAGGGCCGCCCGCAGGGCGCCTTCCGGGTCGCGCGCCCGGTAGCGCTCGAGGCGCTGCTGCTGGCCGCGCAGCACGGCCGCGCGCAGCGGGCCGGGGGCGGCCAGCCGGCCGATCATCTCGGCGAGCGCGGCCCAGTCCTTGCGGCGGGCGAGCACGCCGGCGCCGTCGAGGATTTCCGGGACAGCCGCGGCGGCGTAGGCCAGGACGGGCACGCCGGCATCCATGCTTTCGAGCAGCGGGATGCAGAACCCCTCGTGTTCGCTCAGGCAGAGGAAGACGTGCGCCGCGCGGTAGCAGGCGCGCAGGGCGGCCGGCGGCACGGCTCCGGCGAAGAGCGCGTGCTCGATGCCCAGGGAGCGGACGGTGGCCGCCAGGATCGCCCGGTAGCGTTCCAGGCCGGCGAACGACCCGACGTGCACGAAGCGCGCGCGCGGCTCGACGGTGCGCTGGAACCAGGCGAAGGCGCGGAGACAATCCTCGATGCGCTTGTTGGGCACGCCGCGCCCCACGAACAGGACGTTCGTCAGTCCGTCCCCGAGCGTCCGCAGCAGGCGCCGGTCGGGCGCCGCCCGCGGCGCGGCGAAGTCCAGGACGATCGGCACGACCCGCACGCCGGCGTATCCCAGGGCCTCGAGTTCGGCGGCGTTGTAACGGCTGTCGGCCATGGTGACCTCGGCCGCGCCGGCCAGGGCGCGCGCCTGCTCGCGGCCCCAGGCCAGGTCGCGCGCCAGGGATTCCTGGAAGCCGCGGAGAAAGTGCGCCGGCGTGATATTGTGGTAACGGATCGCCTTGCGGCAGCGCAGCGCGGCGAACCGCTCGTTGACCGGCGAGCCGATCGAGAGATGCAGCAGCGCGACATCGCCGGGCGCCAGCGCGGCGGCGGCCTCGGCCGCCGGCCGCGCCTCGCGGCGCAGGGCCGGCGCGGTGCGCCGGGGTTCGCAAAAGATCTCGGCGGCGCAGCCCCAGCGGCGAAACAGCGCCCGCAAGGCCAGGGCGTCGTTGCTGATGGCGTCGCCCGGGGCGAACCCGGCGACCAGTTGATGGATGGCAGGCATCGGGGGGGGCGGATGGGGGTCACGCCGACCCGGCGAATCGTCGCAAGGCGTTGTCGAAGTTCCGTTGCACGGCGCTCCAGGCGTACTCGCGCAGGACGTAGGCGCGGCCGGCGTCGCCGAGGGCGCGGCGCAGGGCCGGTTGCCGAAGGAGCGCCAGCAGCGCTTCTTCGAACTCCGGGTAGACCTGGAACCAGAGACCGCCGCCGCTCCGCGCGCAGTGGTCGCGGGTGACCGCGCAGCGGGCATGGACCAGGGCGGGCGCGCGCGCCATCCAGGCCTCGAGCAGCACGATCCCGAAACTCTCGTTGACCGACGGATGGCAGAAGACCGCGGCGCCGGCCATGGCCTCGCGCTTGTCCGGTTCCGGCAAAAACCCCGCGTCGTGCAGGTGCGGCCGCAGGTCGGCCGGCGGGGCGACGGCGCCCGCGCCCGCCAAGACGACGTCGAGCGCCAAACCCGTGCGGCGCCGGAAGAGCGCCAGGTACTCGAGCAGCAGCGGGGTGCCCTTGCCGGCCTCGCGGCGGCCGGCGTAGAGCACGTAGGGCGCGGCGATCCCGCGCCGCCGGGCGAAGGCGTCGGGCGCGGCCTCGAACGGCTCGATCCCCATGCCGACCACCGCGCAGCGGTCGTCCGGCAGGCCGTAGAGCCGCTGGGCGAGCGCTTGTTCCGGCCGGCTGTTGCAGAGCACCCCGGCGACGCCGCGGAACATCGCGCCCAGGATGCGGGTATAGGCGAACCCCTCGTCGTGCAGGCAGGGGACCAGCAGCGTCTTGGCGGGACACACCCGGCTGGCGGCCTCCGTCAAGCCGAAGAGGTAGGGGCCCGCGAGAATCCAGTCGAAGTCCGCGCGGCGGGCGCGCAGGCAGTCCGTCAGGGCGGTGCTGTGGACGCTGTTGCGCAGCCAGGTCCGCTCGGCCTCCGCGTCGACCCGGGCCTTGCGGCTGATGGCCTCCTGGATGCGCAGGAAGGCCTCGAGGTCGCGGCCTTCGTCCACCGGGAAAAAATGGACCTCGAGAGCGCCGGCGCGGCGCATGCCGGCTGGGCGCGTGTTGGCCCAGGTCCAGTGGTCGTCGGCGCAGGTGGTCAGGAAGGTCACCGCGTGGCCGGCGGCGGCGGCGCGCTCGGCGAGGGCGCGGAACAGGGTTTCCGCGCCGCCGACGGTGGCGCCCTCGGCGAAGCGCGGACACACGAAGGCTAGGCGCTGGGCGGCCGGCATGGAGGGTCGGAGTCCTTCTCGAGGGCGGCCAGGCGGCGCTCGAGGTCGCCGAGGCGCTGGCGGACCTTGTCCTCGAGGCCTTCGAGGGCGGTGACCAGGAGGGCGTTGACCTCGTTCTGCTGGGACCAGAGGCGGTAGGTGTAGAACTTGAGCAGGCGCCAGAGCAGGGTCTTGGCGGCCACCAGCAGGCCGGCGCCGAACCGGCGCCGCTCGCCAATCGCGAAATCGTTGATGTCCACGGTGGCGGCCCGGCGCAGGCAGTCGAGGTAATAGCGCAGGAAAGCGTCGTCGTCCTGGAAGGCGGCCAAATTGGTCCGCTCGGCCTGGGCGATGCCAAGATCGCGGTAGGCGCCGGCCTCCAGCTTGCGGGCCACCGCGGCGCGGATCTCGGCCATGACGGACTCGACGTTGACGCCCTCGGCGCCGATCTCGAAGAGCGGCAGGGTCTCGGGGTCGGCAGGCGCTGGGGGCTGGGAGGCCATGGGAAGGTCGGGGGTCAGAATGTGTAATTCAACCACAGGCCGTATTCCAGGTCGCGGCCGCGGAAATGGGCCAGGTCGCCCCAGTATTCCAGGACGTAATAGGTGGCGGCGTCGAGCGAAAACCCGCGAACGAGCGGGAGCGACAGACCGAGTTGCAGTTGCCAGTAGGGCTCCAGCCAGTCGCCGTCGCCCTGGTCGTCGCGCAGGTAGCTGGTCAGCAGGCCGACGCCGCCGCGGAAAAAGCGGTCGCGCACGATCAGATGGGCCTGGGGGCTGACGGCGAGGTCGGTGCGGTTGGTGCGGGGGGCGTCGCGGGCGCCGGAGACGTCGGGGGCCACGTCCACGGCCAGTTGCAGGCCGAGGTAGCGTTCGGCGAAGGTGTAGGCCAGGGCGTAGGAGAGGTCGCCGTGGTCGAAGGGCAGGTCGGTGAAGAGCGTGTTTTCGGTGTGGTAGCGTCCGCCCAGACTGACGGTGTGGGGGCTCTGGGCGGCGGCCGGGCCAGAGGGCAGGGCGAGCAGCAGGCCGGCGAGCGAAACGACGATCCAACGGGCAGCCATGACGGGCTCCTTGAAGCGAGAGGTGGACATGGCGGTCGGTTCAGAACTGCCGGGCGAGGTCGTGCGCGGTATGGAAAGTGGCCGCGCGGTCCTTGAGCAGGGCGATCAGGCGGTCGAGTTCGCGGACGGCGACGGCGCCGCAGTTCTTGACGATGAACGGGTCCGGGAGCACGGCGCCTTCCCCGAAATGGATCAGGCCCTTGGGCATGGGGTGGAACTCCCAGGGGTGGAGGTAGAAGCAGAGGACCGGCGGCAGCCGCCGGCGGGCGTACAGGGCGAGCATGGCGTCGATGTGCGTCATGAGGGCCGCGGCGCCGCGAGTGCGGAACAGCGGCCACTGGTCGCGATCGCGCCCGTAGGGATCGCGGCTCTTGATGGTCAGGTCGGCGAAGTTCGGGATTTCGACGATCCGCAGGCGGCCTTCGCGGGTCCAGTCCGCGCGGCTGGGGTGGTAGGGCACGAGCCGCTTCTCGAAATGGTACAGCGGATAGGTGGCGTCGGCCACGAACCCCAGGTCCTCGAGGGCGTTGACCATGCCCGTGCTGCCGAAGAGGCGCGGGGCGCGGAACGAGACCACGCGCCGCCCGAGAACGTCGCCCACCCAGCGGGCGGCAAGCTCGATCCGGTGCCGACATTCCTCCGGCAGCAGCGGCTTGATGCCGGGGATCGGGAAAATCTCGTCCCCGATGGTCTCATGGTACAGGGTGTGGCAGCCGACTTCGTGACCGGCGCGGGCGACCTCGCGCACGACCTTCGGGAAGCGGCGGGCGGCGTCCCCGGTGAAGAAAAACGTGGCCGGAATACCGTGCCGGTCGAGGACCCGCAGGATGCGGGGGGTGCCGCGGTCCAGGCCGGTGTAAAACGGGGTAAAGCTGCCGACATCGGTCTCCATGTCGAACCCGAAAACGACGCGGGGATTCATGCCTACAGGGTTCCTGTGTTTTTCGATAATCGTTGTAGGCCCGGTGCCCCCACCGGGCGATTGGGTCACGGCATCTGACGATGGCTCGCGCCTACGTCACTTCCACGATGTCGCGGAACCGCTTGGAGAACTGCTCGACGCCGGTCCGGGTAATACGCACGCCGGATTCCCAGCGCAGGCCGTACTGACGCCCGTAGAGGAAGGTATCGACCTGGAACGTCATGTTTTCCCGCAAGGGGTAGGTCGAGGTCGTTTCCATCCAGGGGCGTTCGACCTCGATCATGCCCAGGCCGTGGCACGGGCCGTAGAGGGCGTTCTTGGCGTAGCCGCGGTCCTTGACGAACGCGAAGAAGTTCCGGGCGACCTCGCCGGCCGGGACGCCGGCCTTCATCCAGTCCATGGTCTTGAGGTGCGCCTCGAGGCCGAAGGAGACCAGGTCGCGCATCGGTCCCGGCATCTTGCCGAGGCAGATCGGCACGCCGACGCTCGGCGAGTAGCCGGCCACCCGCGCCCCGACATTGAGTTGCACGAGGTCGCCCTTCTTGAGGACGCGGTGGCCGGGGCGCCCAATGGCGTGCGAACTGTTGACGCCCGCGAGCACGTAGGTCGGGTGGGCCTCGTATTCGGCGCCGTGCCGGTAGAAGGCTTCCTGGGCAATGCCGACGGTTTGGAGTTCGGTCATGCCCGGCCGGATGCGCTCGATGACGGCCTGAAGCGCCAGTTCCGAGATGCGGAAGGCCTCGCGCAGGACGGCGATTTCGGGCGGGCTCTTGATCATGCGCATCTGGTAGAGCAGGTCGTCGGCCTTGACGATCCGGGCGCGCGGCAGCGCCGCGCGCACGGCATCGTAGACGCTGACCGCCATGGCGGTGTAGCCGGCGATGCCGAGGGTCTTGACGCCGCGGCCGCCGTTGGCCTTGGCGAAGAGGCTCTGAAAATCGGCGAGGGCGATGCCGGGGTACTCCGGCTCGGCCGATTCCCGGTACTGCAGAATCTTGCGGATGTCGGGGATGACGCTGTGATCGCGGGCGAAGGTCTCGCTTTCCGGCCCGATCAGCAGGGTGGGGGCGCCGCGCGCCGGCAAGAAGACGCCGGCGCTCTCGAAGAGCGGCCAGTAGTTCGAGAGGTAGCGCACGTTGGCGAATTCGGCCTCGTCGCTGTGGACCAGCAAGCCGTCCAGGCCGCGCTGCCGCATCAGGCGCTGGGCGGCGGCGTGGCGGCGCGTGAACTCCGACAGGGGGATCGTCTTGGCCATCGTCAGTTCCTCGTTGGGGGACCGGCGGTCCCGGTTGGGCGGCGGCCGCCCGCCGCGCGAACACCGAATGCGTACACTATAGGGGTGGTGGTCCGGGAAGGCAAGCGCGGAACTCCTTCCATTCCGGCTCGTTCTGGAAGATGAACCGGTAATAGTCCGTGCCGTCCAGCCGGGCGGCGGCGGCCTCGTCCACGACGATCGTGCAGCGGGGATGAAGCTGCAGGGCCGAGGCCGAGACCATGGCGGTGATCGGACCCTCGACCGCCCGCGCGAGAATCTCGGCCTTGGCCGGCCCGGTGGCCAGCAGGACGCAGCGCTTACTGTCCAAAATCGTGCCGACGCCCATGGTCAGGGCGCGGCGCGGCATGCGCGCCGGGTCGCCGAACAGCGGGGCGTTGGCGGCGACGGTCTGGGGGGTCAGGGCCTTGACGCGCGTCCGCGAGCGCAGCGCCGAGAGCGGTTCGTTGAACCCGATATGGCCGTCGTGCCCGATGCCGAGCAACTGGAAGTCAATCCCGCCGGCCTGACGGATGGCCTCCTCGTAGCGTTGGCACTCGGCGTCGAGGTCGGCGGCCGCCCCGTCAGGCAGGTGGGTGTTGGCCGGGGCGATGTTGACGTGGCGGAACAGGTGCTCGGTCATGTAGTGGCGGTAGGAATGGGGGTTGTCCGGCGCCAGCCCGGCGTATTCGTCGAGGTTGAACGTTTGGCAGCCGGAGAAATCCAAGCCGTCGCGGCGGTGCATGTCCGCCAGCAGGGCGTAGACGGCTTCCATGGTGCGGCCGGTCGCCAGCCCGAGCACCAGCCGGGGGTTGGCGCGCAGGTCGCGCGCGATCAGCCGGGCCACCAGCCGCGCCGCCGCCTCCGCCGTGGGCTGAATGATGACTTCCATGGCGAACTCCTCCGGGAAGCCCGGGGCCGGACGCGCCGCCGGCCGCCCGGGGCTTTCGGCATTCATAGCCGCCGCCGGCCCGCTCGGCAAGCAGTTTCCCCGACACCGTCCTTCCGGCTCGCGAGGACGCTCGCCCTCCATCACGCCTTCCATGCCATGGGGATAGGCTCCGCGCTATTTTCAGTGGCGGGCATGGCGTCAGCGCGGCGCCCGCCCCGCGGGCCGGTACGGGTGGCCGTCACACGCCGGCGGGACAGCGGCGGCCGGACAAGGCTGTCCCGCCCTACCTGCGATGCCCGGCATGGGTAGGGCCGC
>CAZEVX010000140.1:0-8751 GCA_964515705.1 uncultured Verrucomicrobiota bacterium
GAAACCAGGGACGTTCTAGATAAGTGATTTATCGATAATAAGTAATAATGTAATTGACACCATTGTCAACCCGGAAGTATCTTTTAGCCGGTATGCCAAGAATAGCGAGAACCTATCAGCGGGCGCTGTGTTATCACCTCATGAATCGAGGGGTGAACCGACAGCCTCTCTTTGCGGACGACTATGACCGGGAAGCCTTTGTCCGAGTGGTGGCCCGGTACAAGCAGACATTCAAGGTCAAGCTCTATCATTGGGCTTGGATGGATAATCACTATCACATTCTGGCGGAAGTGGCACATGAGAATCTGCGCGGGTTTGTGGGCGGCTTGCAGCAGGCGTACGCGCAATATCATCATGCGCGTCACCAGGGGGCGGGCGTGTTCTGGCAGGGTCGGTTCAAGAGCAGGCCGGTGGAAATCGGCCCTTATTTGATCGGGTGCGGCCGGTATATTGAGCGCAATCCGGTGCGGGCCGGCCTGGTCTCCGCGGCCTGGGACTATCATTGGTCGAGCGCCGCGGCCTATGTGCGGCGGGCGGACGACGGATTGACGGATGAGAACCCCTACCTGGGCAAGCTCGATGAAGCCGCGCGCCAGGCATACGCCGCCGCGCTGATGGCGGAGATTGACGGCGAGGCCCTGATTCGCCAAATGGAAGGCGCACGTCCGCTGGGAAGCCGGCATTTTGGCGGGATGCTCAAAACAGAGCACGGCCGCCATCGCTGGAAAGCCGGCAAGCCGCCGCCGGTGCGTTAATTACATCAGAACCGATTGATGACAAATAGCTTATCTAGAACGTCCCTGAAATGACGTCCCTGAAATGACGATCAAGGAATTGGCGCGGCTGGCGGGAACGTCCGTGGCGACGGTATCGCTGGTGCTCAGCGGCAAGGACCGGGGTCGGGTGGGCGCGGTGCGGCGCCGGGCGATTCTGGCGCTGGCGCGGGCGCGCCGGTATCGCCGGAACCTGCCGGCGCGCGCGCTGGCGGAAGGGCGCACCTACCGCATCGGCCTGTGCCTGGAGGGCGCGCTTGGGGACCACCCGATCATCGGGCAATTCAGCCTGCACGAGCGGCTGGCCTGCGCCGCCGCGCGCGTGCAGGCCGCCGGCTACGCGATCGAGATCGTCCAGACGCCGCGCGGGCAGGCGCCGACCCGGCTGGGCGCCGACCTGGCCGGACGCACGGTGGACGGCCTGCTGCTGCTGGGCTGGGACGCCGCCCGCGCGCGGCGGGTGCTGGAGACGCTGGCGGCGTCGGGCAAGCCGGCCGTCGCCTCCGGCACGCGACTCGAGGGCGCGCGGTGCACCTGGACCGACGTGGACCGCCGCGGGGCTGTGGCCGCCGCCGCGCGCCGGCTGCTGGGCGCCGAGCGCCGCGAGGTGGTCCTGCTCGACCTGCGGCCCGGCACGGAACGCGAAGCCCGCATCGCCGGGTTCCTGGACGCCGCCGGCCCGTCGCTGGAGGGCGGGGGGCGCGCGGCCGTGTTCGCGTTGCCGGAGCGTTCGCCGGACGGCGTCATGGCCATGCTGAACGCGGTCTGGGCGCGGCGGCCGGCGGCGCGGGCGTTCGTGCTCACGGACAACGACCTGGCGGACGTCGTGCTCTTCGGTTTGCGCCGGCGCGGCCTGGCGCCCGGGCGGGACTGCCGTGTGATCGGCTTCGGCGACACGGCTCTGGCGGCGCTGACGCGGCCGCGCCTGTCGCACTACGACTTGCAGGTCGCCGAACAGGCGCGCTACGGGGTGGCGGCCCTGATCCGCGCGATCCGCGATCCGCGGCGCGCGCCCGCGCCCGGCCGGCTGTTCACCGCCGCCTACGTGCCCGGCGGCACGTGACGCCCGGCACGCAGGCGCGTGGAATCAGGCTGGTTTCCGGGCCAGGCGCTTGCGGACTTCCTCGAGCAACTGCGGCGGGGGGACAGGCTTTTCGAGCACCGACTCCACCGGCAGCCAGGTGGCATCCGGCTCGAAGCGGAACGGCAGGTTCATGGCGCGGCGGATACCGGTCAGCAGGATCACCGGCATGTCGCGCAGCTCGGGGGTTTTGGGGATTTTGCGGCTGATCTCGAAGCCCTCGGTATTGGTGGCCATCATGACGTCGAGGATCATCAGGTCCGGCTTTTCGCGGACTGCCATGGCGAACCCGCTGGCGCCGTCATAGGCCGTCAGGACCGTATAGCCTTCGGCCTCGAGCAGGTCCTTGTTGGACTCGACGAACTCGCGATCGTCGTCCACGATCAGAATGCGGCGGGAGGGCGCGGGGGGCTCCGGCGCAAGGGTGCTCATGGCGTGCCTCCAGGGGTTGCGGGGGTGGCCGGTTTTCGGAAACCGTAGTCGGCGAGGATGCGCTCGACATCGTCGGGCTTGACGTTGCCATAGACCTTACCGTCCACGACCAGGATCGGGGCCATGGCGCAGGCGCCCAGGCAGCGGGCGGCGTCGAGCGAGAAAGCGCGGTCGGGGGTGGTTTCTCCCGGGCCGATGCCGAGCAACTGGTTCAAGCGGTCGACGATCAGGCCGGCGCCCTTGACGTAGCAGGCCGTGCCGAGGCAGACCGCAATCCGGTGCTTGCCGCGGGGAACGAAGGTGAAGAAATGGTAGAAGTTGGCGACGCCCGAGACCGTGGCCGAGGGGATGCGGAGCGCCTGGGAGACGGCGTCGAGGCGGGCGGGCGACAGGTAGCCGTCATGGTCCTGGACCTTTTGGAGCACGGCGATCAGGTAGCTTTCGGGGTGCGGGCGGAGCCGGCATTCCTCGATGAAGTCCCGGACGGCCTTGGGAAGGTCGGCCGGGGCGGGGCGCGGGCGGGCGGGTGGCGGCGGAAGTTTCATCAGACACCTCGCGGGGATTTCGGCGTGTAATGGGTATGGAGCAACTCGTGGGCGCGGGGCCCGTTGGGCTTGCCCAGGAAGTCGGCGTAAAGCGTCTGGATCACCGGGCTGCGGTGGGCGCGGCGCAGGGTCTTGCCGCTATCGATGGCATAGAGCGCCTTGGCCCGCAGGGCGATCAGTTCCGGGTTGAGCAAGTGCATGCCGGGCGGCGGGTAGGGCTGGCCGCCGCCGCCGATGCAGCCGCCGGGGCAGGCCATGAGCTCGATGAGGTGGAACTGCTTGTCGCCGGCCAGGATGCTGTCAAGGAGGTGCCGGGCATTGGCAAGACCGTTGGAGACCGCGACGCGCAGCGTCTTGCCGTCGACCGTCACGGCCGCCTCGCGCAGGCCCTCGACGGCGCGGACCTGGGTGAACTCGAGGGTCGGGCAGTCGCGGCCGGTGAGGGTTTCGTAGGCCGTGCGCAGGGCGGCCTCCATGACACCGCCGGTCGTCCCGAAAATATCGGCCGCGCCGCTTGAGAGGCCGAGCGGGGCGTCAAAGTCCTGGTTGGCGAGGCTCGCGAACTCGATGCCGAGCGTTTTGAGCATCCAGATCAGTTCGCGGGTGGTGAGGACGGCGTCGGTGTAGGGCGCGCCCCAGGGCGTGCGGTGTTCGGGGCGGGCCGCCTCATACTTCTTGGCCGTGCAGGGCATCACCGCCACGACGAACACCGATTTAGGGTCGAGCTTCTGGGTCTGGGCGTAGTAGGTCTTGAGGAGCACCGAGAGCATGCTCATCGGCGAGCGGCAGGTCGAGGCGAGGGGGATCAGGTCCGGGTAGAAGTGCTCCATGAAGGAAATCCAGCCCGGCGAGCAGGAGGTCAGCAGCGGCAGCCGCTCGCCGGCTTGCAAGCGGCGCAGGAACTCGTGGGCTTCCTCGACGACCGTCAGGTCGGCGCCGACATTGGTGTCGAAGACTTTGTGAAACCCCATGAGGCGCAGGGCGTGCACCAGCTTGCCGGTCGAGGGGGTGCCGGGGGCCAGCCCGAAGCCCTCGCCGACCGTGGCGCGGATGGCGGGCGCGGTCTGGACGACGACGTGCAGGGCGGGGTTATGGAGGGCCTCGAAGACGGCGCTGGTATGGCTGCGCTCGAGCAGGGCGGCCGTCGGGCAGACCGCGGCGCACTGGCCGCAGTGGACGCAGACCGACTCGGCCATTGGCCGGTCGTGGGCCGGGCCGACCGTAATACGGAAGCCGCGGTGCTGCTGGCTGAGGTTGGTGACCCCCTGGACCTCGTCGCAGACGCGCACGCAGCGGCCGCAGAGGATGCACTTTTCCGGGTCGCGGAGCACGGCCGGCGAGGAGGTGTCCGGCGGGTAGCGCTTGCGCTCGCCGGCGAAGCGCCGGGAGCGGACGCCGAGATCGTAGGCCAGGGTTTGGAGCTCGCACTGGGTGTTGCGGGAGCAGGTCTGGCATTCCGGGGGGTGATTGTCGAGGATCAGCTCGACGATGTCGCGCCGCACGCGGCGCAGGAGCGGGGTATGCGTGCGCACGGCCATCCCCGGTGTCACCGGGAACGAGCAGGCCGCCACCAGGTTGCGCTGGCCCTCGACCTCGACCACGCACACCCGGCAAGCGCCCAGGATGCTGAGGGCCGGGTGGTAACAGAGCCGGGGAATGCGGATGCCGACGGCGTCGGCCGCCTCCATGATGGTGGCGCCGGGGGCGGCCGCGGTCTTGACGCCGTTGATGGTGAGCTCGATGGGGGTCGTGGCCGTCATGGTCAGGTCCTTTTCACGGCGTCGAACTTGCAGGCCCGCCGGCAGGCGCCGCAGCGGATGCAGGCCGCCGCGTCGATCGCGTGGGGCGTCTTGGGTTTTCCGGAGATGCAGGCGACGGGGCATTTGCGCCGGCAGGCGCCGCAGCCGACGCACTTCTCGGCGATGATCGTGTAGCGCACCAGGGCGCGGCAGACGCCGGCCGGGCAGCGCTTGTCGCGGATATGGGCCTCGTACTCGTCGCGGAAGTGGGTGATCGTGCTGATCACCGGGTTGGGCGCCGCCTGCCCCAGCCCGCAGAGCGAGGCGCGCTTGATGGTGTCGGCCAGGCGCAGGAGGGTGTCGATATCGCCCTCGACGCCCTGGCCGGCGGCGATGCGGCCGAGGATTTCCTGCATGCGCTTGGTGCCCTCGCGGCAGGGGACGCACTTGCCGCAGGACTCGTCCTGGGTGAAGTCCAGGAAGAACTTGGCCATGTCGACCATGCAGGTGTCTTCGTCCATGACGATCAGGCCGCCCGAGCCCATGATGCTGCCGGCCGCCGCCAGGGATTCGTAATCCACCGGCGTGTCGAGCGCCGCGGCCGGCAGGCAGCCGCCGGCCGGCCCGCCGGTCTGCGCGGCCTTGAAGGCCTTGCCGTCCTTGATCCCGCCGCCGACGTCGTAGACGACCTCGCGCAGCGTGGTGCCCATGGGGACCTCGACCAGGCCGGTGTTGCGCACCTTGCCGGCCAGGGCGAAGACCTTGGTGCCCTTGCTGCGCTCGGTGCCGATCGAGTGGAACCAGTCCACGCCGTCGAGCAGGATCACCGGGATGTTGGCGAGGGTCTCGACGTTGTTGATGACCGTGGGCTTGCCCCACAGGCCGGCGGTGGTCGGGAACGGCGGCCGCGGCCGCGGCATGCCGCGCACGCCCTCGATGGACTGGATCAGCGCGGTCTCCTCGCCGCAGACGAAGGCCCCGGCGCCGAGCCGGATGTCGATGTCGAAGTCCATGGCCGAGCCGAAGATGTTCTTGCCGAGGAATCCGGCGGCGCGGTCGATCTCGATGGCCTTGCGCAGGCGCTCGACGGCCAGGGGGTACTCGGCGCGGATGTAGACGATGCCGTGGCGGGCGCCGACGGCGTAGGCGGCCAGCATCAGCCCCTCGATCACCGTGTGGGGGTCGCCCTCGATCGTGCTGCGGTCCATGAAGGCGCCCGGGTCGCCCTCGTCGGCGTTGCAGATCACGTATTTCTCGTCGGCCGCCTGCGCGGCGGCGAACTTCCATTTCAGCCCGGTGGGGAACCCGGCGCCGCCGCGTCCGCGCAACCCGGCGCGGGTCACGGCCTGGACCACCTGGGCGGGGGTCATGTCCGTGAGCGCCTTGGCGATGGCCTCGTAGCCGCGGACGGCCAGGTATTCGTAGATGCTCTCGGGGTCGATCACCCCGCAGTTGCGGAGCGTCAGGCGCATCTGCTTGGCGAAGAAATGCACGTCGCCGTAGAGCGGCGCGAAGCGGTTGGCGATGCGGCTGCCGGTCCAGAGGTGCTCGCGCAGCGGCTGCTTGCCCACGAGGTGTTCGACCACGATGCGCCGCGCCAGGTCCGGTGTGACGCGCTGGTAGACGACGTTGTCGGGATAGAGGTAGACGATCGGGCCGTCCCCGCACTGGCCGTGGCAGGCCGACTGCGTCAGCGCCACCTGGCCGGCGAGCCCGTGGGCGGCGAGCGCCTCGAGGAAGGCCCCCTCGAGGGCGCCGGCGCCCTTGGGGCAGAGGGCGCCTCCGCAGAGGCTGATGACCGTGCGGGTGCGCTTGACGCCCGCCTGGTACTGCATGGTGTAGATGTCCACCGGCTGGCCGCCGAGGACGTGGCTCTCAAAGACCTTGTCGACGCGCGCCGGGGTCATCTGGACGTACTTGACCGGGATGGCGCCGAGGCCGACGACCGTGACCATCGGTTCGAGGTCGCAGCGCCCGGCGCAGCCGACGCGGCCGAGGGCGATGTCGCGGCGGCCGCTGGCCTGGAGCCGCTCACGGAAGCGCGCGTAGACGGCCTCGGCGCCGGCGGCGTTCTCGCAGGTGGCCGAGCCGACGGTGATGCGCATCCCGGCTTTGAACTTGCCTTCGAAAATCCGGAAGACGGCCTTGCGGCGCATCTCCAGCAGACGGTCCATGGGCGTCGGCATGGGTTACGATCCTTCCTCCTGCGTCCAACGGGGCAGCGTGAACCGGAACTCGATCCAGGCGCCGGGATGGGATTCGACGTCGATCCGGCCTCCGTGCGCCTCGACGATGGCGCGGGTGATGAACAGGCCCAGGCCGGTGCCCTTGCGGGCGCGCACGGCTGGGGCGGCGGTCAGGCGGGTGAACTTCTGGAAGACGGCCTCCCGCTGGTCGGGCGGAATGCCTTCGCCCTCGTTGCGCACGGCGAAAGCCGCCAGCGCGTCCGCGCGGCGACCGCTGAGCGTCAGCGCGCCGCCCTCGCGCCCGTACTTGATGGCGTTGCTGATCAGATTTTCGAACACCTCCCGCACCAGGTTGACATCGGCGCGCAGCATGATACCGGGTTCGATGCCGTTTGCAACCCGAATCCGGTGCGTCAGCAAGTCGGCGTCGAACGTGTCCAGCAGGGGTTGGACGACGTCCGCCAGGACGTCCACCCGTCCCAGGATCGGGGCCAGCTCCCCGGACTCGATGCGCGAGAGGTTGAGGTAATGGCGCACCATTTCCACCAGCCGTTGCAGGTTGGTGTCCACCACCCGCAGGGCCTTGGCCTGCTTGTCGGTGACCGCCCCTAGCTTGGCGGTTTTGAGCAGGTAGACGTAGTTCAGGATGGCGGACAGGGGGCTCTTCAGCTCGTGGGAGACGAACTCCAGCATGTCCATGTAGGCGCGGTTGAGGGCCGAGAGCGACTGGTTGGCGGCCTCGAGCTTCTGCTTGGCCTCGAGCAGGCGCGCTTCGCGCTCGTCGAGCGCCGCGGCCATCTGGTTGAAGGCCGCGACCAGGGTGTTGCTTTCCTGCGAGGCGTGCGGGAAGGACGGCACCGACGGCGGGCGCTGCCCGGCGCGCATCAGGTCGGCCATCTGCACCAGGCGGTGGGTCGGCGCCGCCAGGCGCGCGGCGTAGAAAAAGGCCAGGCCGAGCGCCGCCACCAGGGCCAGGGCCGAGAGTCCGGCGTAGCGCACGATCGTGTCGCGGGCCAGGTCGCGGAAGGGCTTCTCCAGCGTGCCCACGTAGAGCATCCCGATCACCCGGCCGCCCGGGTCCCGCAGCGGGTCGTAGGCCGTCAGCGACCAGTCGTTCACCACCAGGGCGCGGCCGACCCACGGCTGCCCGTTGTCCAGGACGCGGTCGGCGACTTCCTTCGAGACGCGCGTGCCGAGCGCGCGGTTGCCGTTGGGCAGCCGCACGGTGGTCGCGATGCGGCTGTCTTCCAGGAAGATCGTGGCGGAGCCGACCGCCTGCCCGTGGTAGACGGCGTCGCGGAAGACGGTGTTGCGGATGTGGTCCACGATGCGCTCGTTGCGGTTGAGCAGCACCCCGCCGTAGAGGATGCCGACCAGGCGGGTTCCCTGGCGGATGGGGATCGCGCCCTTCATCACCATGCCGCGGGGTTCGACCGGCTTGGGCGTTGGGCGGCTGCCGGGGGTGGCGTCGAGCACCAGGCTGGCGCGCTCGGCCAGGCCGTCGCCCTCGCGCCGCAGTTCGACATCCGAGAGCACGCCCAGGCCGACGCAGGGCTCGCCCTTCAGGGCGCAGCCCACCGCGGCGTCCGCCAGGCGGTAATCGCCCGTGTGGTAAGGCGGCGCGCAGCGCATCACAACCTTGCCGTCCGGGGCTAGCAGCGTCAGGTAATCCAGACCGAAGGCGACGCGCGTGGCCTCGAGCCGGTCCTGCATCTCGGGATGGTCCCAGTCCTGCGCCTCGCAGAGCGCCACGACCTCCTTCTTGCCGGCCAGCAGCCGCAGGACGGTCTCGATCTGCTGGAGCTGGCCGTTGAAGACCGCCCAGGCGCTGCCGAGGTTTAGGCGGACCTGCTGTTGCGCCTCGGTGACGATGCGCGCCTGGATGACGCGGATGACGAATGCCGCCGAAAGCACGGCGAACGCCGCCACCAGCAGCGCGAAAGCCTTGAAGAGTTTGGTCCGCAGCATGGCCTGTGATCCGGGAGCGGGGGCTGG
>CAZEVX010000141.1:0-8296 GCA_964515705.1 uncultured Verrucomicrobiota bacterium
CCACGTGGAGGGAACGGCTCAGCGCAGCTTCGCCCTCCACGGGGAGTTGTCAAGGTACGCCTGCACGCTGACCGACGGGAGGACGTGGAGGGCGAGGCTGTGCCGAGCCGCAGGCGCACGGTCTGGCGCCTGACTGGGCAACAGGGGCAGGCGCAACTCCCGCGGTGTTGGGGTCGGCGGGAACGCCGGTGACCGTAGCAAGGCCCGAACATCAGTGATCGAACAGATGCCTACCGGACGATTATCGGGTTGCCGGCCGGGAATCCGCATGGCATACTGATGCCGAGGCCGAGCTCGCGGAGGCGGCCATCCGGCCAACTCGCTGGAGGGAACAGGCCATGCGCACCATCACCACACGCACCCGAAGCACGCTGCTGGGTTGCGCCGCGGGAGTCGCCATGGCTATATCCGGCGCCGCACGCGACATCGAATCGGGCCAGTGGTTCGCCGAGGACGTGTCGACCAACGCCTTCAGCGACATCTACGCCTTCCAGGCCGACACCAACGACACCGTGATCATCCGGGTCGCCAACGAAGACAGCCGGCGCTGGGAAATTCCCGATCTGGTCCTGACTTACGAGGACCGCTCGACCTTGCCGTACAGCCATCCCGTCGTCACCGGCTGGACCGGCCTGTACGGGTCGCAGGACCTGGTGCTCCCCGCGACCAATTTCGGCTGGTATTTCGCCACCTGCAGCCTGCCGACCAGCCTCTACACCTATTCCAACACCCTGGCCTACAGCGTGTCGATCCTGCGCATGCCGGGGGCTCCGCTCTGCCGGGAGGACCTGGACGTCGGCCCGGTCCGCAACGGGGACCACCTCGCGGGCACGATCAACGTCGGCGCCGATCTCGACGCCGCCGCCTTCGCGGTCTCCAACCCGTGCACCGTCCAGGTCCGCATGGGCCAGCAGGACGTCGCCCTCGTGCCAACCGTCCAGATTTTCGATCCGTTCGGCACCGCGGTCAGCAACGATTACCCGGCGGAATACCGCGCGGAACTCACGGCCACGTTGACCAACCGCGGGATTTACACCGTGGTGCTCAATGATTATTTCGAGGGTCGCGGCCGCTACCACGTGTCGCTCGTTCGCATGGGCCAGGCGCCGGTGGGACCAGACACCGATCTCGGCCCGCTGATCAGCGGGGAATGGAAGATCGGGACCGTCCATGTCCCCGGCGACCTGGACATCGCCACGTTTTCCGGCCTGGCCGGCGACCGGGTGGACGTCTACATGCGCGAGGCCACTCCCGACGATGTGGCGCTCAACCCGGTGGTCGAACTCTTCGATCCAGACGGAACGCGCCTGGCACGCGGCAGCGACCTTTTCCAGGAATCGGCGACCCTCACCAATGTCCTGCTGTCCTCGAACGGCGTCTACTCGATCGTCTGCAAGGACGCCCAGGACCGCTCCGGCGTACGCTACGCGCTGTTCATGGAGTTCCTGCCCGGCAGCCCGTCGCTGCTGCTGAACAAACCCGGCGCCCCCGCCAACCTGGCCGCCAGCGACGGCAGCTACGCCGACCAGATTTTCGTGAGCTGGTCGCCGAGCGTCTCGACCAACGTCACCGGCTACGACCTCTGGCGCAGCGCCGACGCCGTCGCCTTCACGCAACTGACCACCAACCGCCCGGCGACGACCTACCAGGACTACGACGTCCCGTCCAACACGGTGTTCTATTACCGCGTCGCGGCGCGCAACGCCACCGCGGTCAGCGACTTCAGCAACACCAACAGCGGCTACCGCGGCAGCGTGCTGCCGGCGCCGCCGCCGGCCGTCGCGGCCAGCGACGGGACGTTTTCCAACTTCGTGCTAGTGACGTGGACCGCCAGCGCCACCACCAACGTCACCGGTTACGACGTCTGGCGCAACGCCGACGCCGTCGCCTTCACGCAACTGACCACCAACCGCCCGGCGACGACCTATCAGGACTACGGCGCCGCGCCCAACCCGGTGTTCTCCTACCGCCTGCAGGCCCGCAACGCCTACGGGCTCAGCGCGTTCAGCCCGGAAGACACCGGCTACCGCGGGACCACCAACGTGCTCGCCGCGCGCCGCGCCCTGCTGGTCGGCATTGACCGCTACGGCTACGGGCCCGGCGACCTCGCCACCTGCACCAACGACGCCGACGGCGTCCGCCGCCAGCTCCTGCTGGGCGACCCCTCGAACCGCTGGTCGGCCGCGCGGATCGCGCTGCTGACCGACAGCCGCGCCACCAAGGAGGCGATCCGCGCCGCGCTCTACGGCATGGCGCGGGCCAGCGGCGCGGGGGACGTCGCGCTCTACTACCAGTCGAGCCACGGCGGGCAATCCCCGGGCGACAACCCCTCGAACACCTACCTCTGCACCTACAACGCCGATTACAGCGACGCCGAACTCGGGGCCGACCTGGCGCTGTTCCGGCCGGACACCACGGTCGTCATCATCCTCGACGCCTGTTTCTCGGCCGGCATGTACCGACTCGAGGCCGGCGGCCGGCCGCCGGCCTGGCAGTTCGCCGAGCGTGTCATGGCCCAGTACCGGCGCGCCCTGGCGCGGCGCTACGCCGCCGCCGGGCTCGACCTGCCGGCCAACCTCGGCGCGAACATCGCCTTCATGACCTCGAGCGACTACCACGAGGTCTCCTGGACCAGCGACTATTATAGCCTGTACACGCGCTTCCTGCTCAAGGGCTCCACCCTGGCACTCGTGAACACCAACCTCGACCGCGACTACAGCTTCCACGAACTGCACGCCTACGCCGCCGCCCAGACCCTGCTGACCCGCGCCACCCAGCACGCCCAGAGCCTCAACCCCGCCCTGCTCTCGAGCACCGCCGCGCGCGCCGTGGACCCCGGTGGCGTCTCGGCGCTGCACTTCGTCAACGCCGACTTCGACGGCGACGGCGCCTCCGACCTGGCCGCCTTCCAGCCCGCCACCGGCTACTGGCGCATCGCCTCGCTCAAGCGCTGGCAGGTGCTGGCCTGGGACAACTTCATCTGGGGCGGCCCGGGGTTTATCCCGGTGGACGGCGACTACGACGGCGACCGCGCCTCCGACCTGGCGGTCTACAATCCCCGCAGCGGCGAGTGGCGCATCGCCTCGCTCAAGCGGCGCACCGTGCTGGCGCCCTCGGTGCGGTTCGGCGGCCCGGACAAGACCCCGGTCTGCGGCGACTACACCGGCGACGGCGTCTTCGACGGCGCGCTCTACCAGCAGCCCGACGGCTTCTGGCATGTCATCACCTCGGCCGGCGTGCCGCTGCTGTCGGGCGTCAGTTACACCGGCCGGGGCTATCTCCCCGTCTCGGGCGATTTCGACGGCGATGGCGTCTTCGACCTGGCGATGTACCATCCCGCCACCGGCTACTGGTTCATCGGCTCGCTGGTCCGCGGCCCGATCGTCTGGGGGCGCTATTGGGGCGGCCCGAACCTGCGGCCGGTGCCCGGCGATTACGATGCCGACGGCTATTCGGACCTGGCGCTCTACCAGCCCGCCACCGGCGCCTGGATGGTCTATTCCTCGCGCCGCGGCACGGCAATCGTCAACGGCCTCGCGCTCGGCGGCCCAACCTGCCTGCCGGTGCCCGGCGACTACGACGGCGACGGGCGCTTCGACCTGGCGGTCTACGAGCCGGCCACCGGCTACTGGCACTTCCGCACGGCGGATGGCAACCAGTCCTTCTCGCTCTTCACCCCGGTCGGCGGGCCCGGCTGGTTGACCCTGGAGTGATCATGGGGGGCGAGCCGACCTTGTTCCAGGCGCTGATCCTGGCCGCCGTCCAGGGCATCACCGAGTTTCTGCCGGTCAGCAGTTCCGGCCACCTGGTCCTCGTCCGGCGCCTGCTGGGATGGACGGACGCCGGCGGCCTGGCCTTCGACACCGTCCTGCACGCCGGCAGCCTGGCCGCCCTGCTGATCGCCTTCCGCGGCACGGTGGGCGAGTTGCTGGCCGGCGTCTTCCGCTGGTCCCGCCCGGAGGCCGCGGCGGGACGCCGCCTGCTGGGACTGCTGGCGCTCGCCACGGCGCCCGTGGTGCTCGCCGGCCCGCTGTTAGAGCCGTTCCTCGACAGCGAATCGCTGGCGCGCAACGGCGTTGCCGTCGGCCTGAGCATGTTCGCGACGGCGCTCCTGTTGTGGCTCTGCGATCTGCGCCCGCCGACGCCCCCCCACCGCCCGCTCGGCGTCCGCCAGGCGCTCTTGATCGGCCTGATGCAGGTCGTGGCGCTCCTGCCCGGCGCCTCGCGCGCCGGCTGGACGTCGGCCGGCGGCGTCCTGATCGGCCAGCCGCGCGAGGCGGCCGTGCGCTTCGCCTTCCTCATGGCCATCCCGGCGCTCGCCGGCGCCCTCGTCTTCCAGTTGCGCGACATCCTCGGCCTGGGAACCGCCGCGGCCGACTCGGGGCCGCGCCTGGCGCTCGGGTTCGCCGTCAGCCTGCTGACCAGCCTGGCCGCCATCCGCGGGTGCCTGGCAATCGTGCGGCGTTACCCCTTGCACGCCTTCAGCCCCTACCTTGCCGCCGCCGGTCTGCTGGCCCTCGTGCTCGGGCTCCGCCCATAACCGCCCCCGTCGCCATGGATGCCGTCCCGGCCCTTTTCAAGATTCTGCTGGTCTTCGCCGGCATGCTGCTGGCGGCGCGCCTGAAGGTGCCCCTGGGCGTCGCCCTGCTGCTTGGGGGCGCCGCGCTGCATGCCTGGGCCGGCCACGCGCCCGCCGACGTGCTGGCGGCCTTCGGCCGCGCGGCCGCCGAGCCGTTCGTCTGGCTGCTGATGGCCACCACCGCCCTGATCGTCGAGTTCGGCCGGCACATGGCGCGACCCGACAACACCGCCGCCATGCTGGCGCTCGCCCGCCGCCTCGGCGGACGCCACGGCCGCCTCTGGAGCCTGATGGCGCTGCCGGCGCTCGTCGGCCTCGTGCCCATGCCCGCCGGCGCGCTCTTTTCCGCCCCCATGGTGCAGCAGGCGCTCGACGATCCGCGCCCGGACCCCGCCTGGAAGGCGGCCGTCAACTACTGGTTCCGGCACGTCTGGGAATACTGGTGGCCGCTCTACCCGGCCGTGATCATCGGCCTGGCGATCTTCGCCATGGACACCTGGCAGTTCTTCGCCGCCCTGCTGCCGTTCACCCCCGCCGCGTTCGCCGCCGGTTTCGTCTGGCTCCTGCACCCGCACCGCGCCGGCCTGGCCGCGCCGCGGCCGGCCGCCCCAGACTGCCCGCGGCGCGGCGCGCGGGTGCTGCTCCCGCTCGGGGTGATCATCGCCGCCGTCTTACTGTTCCCTCCCCTCCTGCGGCGGCTGGCGCCGGGCCTCGATGGCCAGGTCCGCACCCTGCTGGCCATGCTGGCGGGCATGCTGGCCGGGATCGGCCTGATCGCCTGGGAGGAACGCGGCCGGCGCACCGGCCTGCTGCGCACGCTCTTCGCGCGCCATTCCCTGAATGTGCTCCTGATCGTCGGCGGCGTCGCCGTGTTCCAGTCGTTGCTCCAGGATTCCGGCATCGTCCCCCGTGCCAGCCGCGATCTGCTCGACAGCGGATTCCCGGTCATTCCCGTGATCGCGCTGCTGCCGTTCCTGGCCGGGTTCGTCACCGGCGCCTCAGCCGGGTTCGCCGGCACGACCTTTCCGCTGGTCGTCGGCCTGCTGGCGGCGCCCGGGTCCGGCCTGAGCCCGATGGCCACGCTGGGCCTGGCCTTCGGCAGCGGCATCCTCGGCATGATGCTCTCCCCGATCCACCTGTGCCTGCTGGTAACCCGCGATTATTTCAAGGCCGGCCTGTGGCCGATCTACCGCCGCATCCTGCCGTGCGTGCTCGCCCAGGCCGCCTTCACCGCCCTGCTCTTTGCGACCTTCCATGCTCTCCGCTGGTGACATCCCGATGCCGGCCGTCGCTGGCGGGGCGCCCCGGCGCCCCTTCTCGCCGCTCGACCGGTTCCGGCGCGTCCTGCGCGACGCCCCGCCGGGAATCCAGGTGTTGCCGGCGGACTGGACCGCCCCGCTCGACCTGGACGCCGCCTTCGGCGGCCTGGGCGGCCCGCTCGAGGTGGACCTGGGCTGTGGCAAAGGCCGCTTCCTGCTGGCGCGCGCCGCCGCCAACCCCGGCACGCGCTTCCTCGGTATTGACCAGCAGGGGGCGCGCCTGGCCACCATCGCCCGGCGCGCGCAGCGCGCCGGACTGGCCAACATCCGGCTGCTCTACGCCGAGGCCGCCCATGCCGTGCGCCGGCTGCTGCCGGCCGGAGCGGCGCGCGCCATCTATGTTTTTTTCCCCGACCCCTGGCCCAAGCGCCGCCACCATCGCCGGCGCCTCGTCCAACCCGGATTCCTCGACGCACTGCATGCCGTCCTGGCGCCCGGCGGGACGCTCCACGTCGCCACCGACCACCTGGCCTATGGCGACGCCATCCGGGCGCTGCTGGCCGCCGACGCCCGCTTCGCGGAAGCGCCGACCTTGCTCCTGCCGCCAGACCAGCAGACCGATTTCGAGCGGCTGTTCGCCGCCCAGGGGGTGACCATCCGCCGCTGCGCGTTCGCCAAAAGAGCCGCGGCGCCAATAACCGCTTGAAGACACCGCCGGCCTGGCGGAAGATTCACGGCCATGAGCAACACCGCACTGTTCGCCGATTACTTCCGGGCCCTGCGGGACGCGGCCCGGCCAGGCGACGCGCGCGAGGAGAGTTTCTGGTTCCTCGCTCTTTTCGGTGGCTGCGATGGAGACAATGGCGGCGGGACAAGGCTGTCCCGCCCTACCCGCGATGCCCGGTATGGGTAGGGCCGCACAGCCTGGGCGGCCGCTAGTGTCGTGCGTCTGAAGTCCCTTGACACCAGAAACGGCCCGCGCCCGGAGGTCGCGCGCCGCCAGGCGCGCCATTTGGGTTCGTCGCTGTTTTCGGCGGCTACTCCTGGCGAAATGGTCTTCTGACGCCCCACACTAGCGGCGGCGCCTCCGCCGCGCGTGATCCGCGGCGCAGGCAGTCCGGGCAAAGGCCGTGCGAGCACTCGAGCGGGGTCTTCTGCTGCCGGTAGGCCTCGCGCGGCACCCCGCGCGCAAGCACGCACCGCCTGGCCCTGGCGCGGGTCTGACCGTCGCTTCCCGCAGGCGGTATCCGACCCGGCCGGAGCGCGCCTTGCCGCCCGCGCGGTTGCCGCGCCGCCGAACGGAATTTCTGATGGGCATATCAGATTGTCATTCAACCTTTTATAACTCCGCCAACGGGGAGCTAGACCCGCTGATAATCCGCGAATATGTGTTGCGGTTTTCCGGCCCGCAGCCTATAATGCTTTGGTTTGCGCGAAGCGAAAGGACCCCTATGGCCAGAGCCCGGAAAACGACCGCCGCGAGCCGCTCGGAACCCACCCCCCAGCCCGTTGCCCCCATTCCCCCCGCTGACCCAGCGCCGGCCGCGCCGGCAACCGAGGCCGCCGCGCCGGGACCGGCGCCGGCGCTGCCGGACGGGGAAGCGCCCGCGCGTCCGCTGACCGAGATCGAGCGCGAGGCGGCCTCGAAGCAGTACGACGCCACGACGATCTCGGTGCTCGAGGGCATGGAGGCCGTGCGCCACCGCCCGGCGATGTACATCGGCGACACGGCCGTGCGCGGGCTGCACCACTGCGTGTTCGAGGTCGTGGACAACAGCGTGGACGAGGCGCTCGGCGGGTATTGCACCAGCATCCAGGTGGCGATCAACGCCGACGGCTCGCTGACCGTCAACGACAACGGCCGCGGGATTCCCGTGGACATGCACGCCTCGGAGCACAAGCCCGCGCTCGAGGTGGTCATGACCACTCTGCACGCCGGCGGCAAGTTCGACCACCGCAGCTACAAGGTCTCCGGCGGCCTGCACGGCGTGGGCGTCTCGTGCGTCAACGCCTTGAGCGAGTGGATGGAAGTCGAGGTCCGTCGCGACGGGCTCGTCTACCACCAGCGCTACGAGCGCGGCATCACCGCCTCGCCGCTCAAGACCATCGGCAAGACCAAGGGCACGGGCACCAAGGTCACGTTTTTCCCCGACGCCACGATCTTCTCCACGACGCGCTTCGAGTGGGACATCCTGGCCGCGCGGCTGCGCGAGTTGGCCTTCCTCAACCGCGGCGTGGACATCCGCCTGAGCCAGGAAGACCCGGCGCGCCAGGAAACCTTTCTGTTCAAGGGGGGCATCGCCGAGTTCGTCCGGCATTTGAACCGCAACAAGAACGTGGCGCACCCCAAGGTCATTTATTTCTGCAAGGAGCGCGAAGGCCTGGGCGTCGAGATCGCCTTGCAGTACACCGACGCCTTCACCGAGACCCTCTCGTCCTACGTCAACAACATCAACAC
>CAZEVX010000141.1:8306-8667 GCA_964515705.1 uncultured Verrucomicrobiota bacterium
CGAGGGCGGCACGCACTTGAGCGGGTTCCGCTCGGCGCTGACGCGGACGATCAACGCCTACGCCAAGGCCAACCGCCTGCTGAAGGACGACGCCGAGAGCATGACCGGCGACGACGTGCGCGAGGGCCTGACGGCCGTCATCAGCGTCAAGATTCCCAACCCCCAGTTCGAGGGGCAGACCAAGACCAAGCTCGGCAACAGCGAGGCCCAGGGCCTGGTCGAGTCCGTGGTCAACGACGAGCTTGGCGCGTTCTTCGAGGAAAACCCGCCGATCGCGCGGCGGATCGTGGACAAAGGGCTGCCGGCCGCGCGGGCGCGCGAGGCGGCGCGCAAGGCGCGCGACCTGACGCGCCGCAAGGGA
>CAZEVX010000142.1:0-8660 GCA_964515705.1 uncultured Verrucomicrobiota bacterium
GCTCGTTGCGGAAGGATTCCACGCCGATCCAGGCGTCGCGCCGGCGCAGGCGCTCGATTTCCCGGATAGCCGGGTAGAGGTCCTGCGGCGGCAGGTTGTGCAGGGTGGTGTTGGAATAGATGAAGTCGAAGGACTTGTCGGGGAACGGCAGCCGGCGCGCGTGGCCCTGGACCAGGAACGGCTTGACCTCCTCCTTGGCGTGGTCAATGGCGTACTGGGAGATGTCCAGGCCGGCGACCTCGAGGCCGGGGACCGCGCGGGTGAACTCGTAGAGCATGTAGCCCTTGCCGCAGCCGACGTCGAGCAGGCGGTCGCCGGCCTTGAGGCCGTAGTGGGCGGCGATCTGCTTGGCCAGCGGCAGCCAGCGGCCGTCGTACTTGTAGCCGCCGTAGCCGTACTGGCGCTCGCCGTCCCAGTAATCCCGGCCCCACTGCTTGGCCTTCTCGGCGCAGGCGGCCTTGTCGAACTGGGTCACCCGCCCGACGTAATCGCGCTTGGACGACATGTTGTACTGCTGCAGAAAGTCAATTTGCTTGAGCATGGTCAGGGCTCCTGTTCTGATTGGTAGCGACATCCACAGTGTTTGTTCCCGTGTTCCCGGCGACCAGCTCCCGGGCAGCGGCCGCCAGGCCGTCGGCGCTGATGCCGTACTTGGCCATGATCTCCTGCTGCGAGCCCAGCTCCTCGAGAAACACGTCCGGGAAGCCGAGGCGCCGGAAGCGCAGGCCGGACAGGCCGGCTTCCAGCAGGGTCTCGGCCACGGCGCTGCCGAGGCCGCCGACAACCGAATGCTCCTCGGCCACGATCACGGCGCGCGCGCGGCGCGCGCGCTCGAGCAGCGCCGCCGTATCGAGCGGCTTGACCGTGTGCAGGTGCAGGACCGCGGCCGAGAGGCCGCCGGCCTGCAGGCTCTCGGCGGCCTGCAGGGCCACTTGCGCGGTGATTCCCGTGGTCACGAAGAGCGCGTCCGCGCCCTCGCACAGGGGGATGGCCTTGCCGATCTCGAATGGCAGATCGGGGCGCGAGACAACGGCATCGTTGCCTTTGGCCAGCCGGATATAGAGCGGGCCGGGCCACGCCAGAGTCAGGGGCATCAGGCGCGCCATCTCGTCGCGGTCGCAGGGCGCCACGATGGCCATGTGGGGGATGGCCCGCAGCAGGGCGAAATCGTCGGTGGCCAGGTGGGTCGGGCCGAGCGGCGCGTAGACCGCGCCGCCGCCGCTGCCGATCAGGCGCAGCGGCAGGCGGTGGAGCCCGACGTCCACGATCAGCTGCTCGCAGCAGCGGCGCGTGAGGAAGGTGGCGATGGTGTTGAGGTAGGGAATCTTGCCGCAGAGCGCCATGCCCGCCGCCATGCCGATGAGGTGCGCCTCGTAGATGCCCTCCATGAAAAACCGGTCCGGGAACTCGGCGGCGAACGCGTCCAGGTCGCGCCGGGTGATGTCCGAACCGATGAAGACCATGCGGGGATCGGCGCGGGCCAGGTCGCGCAGGCTCGACAGGCAGGTTTTCCTCATCGCGGGAACCCCAGTTCGGCGAAGAGCCTGTCAAACTCGGCGTCCGTGATCTTGGTCTTATGGTGCCACTCGGGGTTGGCCTCCATGGCCGGCATGCCCTTGCCCTTGACGGTGTGCGCGATGACCGCGCTCGGCCGGTCGGGCGCGAACGGCAGGGCGGCGAACACGGCGCGCAGCGCCGGGACGTCGTGGCCGTCCACCTCCCGCACGGCGAACCCGAAACTGCGCCACTTGTCGGCAAACGGCTCGAGGTCCTGCACCTCGCGGGTGCTGCCGTAGGACTGCATCTGGTTGTAATCTACGATCGCTGTCAGGGCACTGAGGCGGTGCTTGCCGGCGGAGAGCGCCGCCTCCCAGACACTGCCCTCGTTGCATTCGCCGTCGCCGGTCAGCACGACGACGCGGTAGGGCTTGCGGTCGAGGCGCGCGGCCAGCGCCATGCCGACGCCCAGCGAGAGCCCGTGGCCGAGCGAGCCGGTGCTGGCCTCGACGCCGGGCACCTTGCCAAACTCCGGGTGGCCGCCGAGCATGCCCTCGAAGCGACAGAAGCGGAAGAGCTCCTCGCGCGGGAAGAACCCGCGTTCCGCCAGGTTCAGGTAGAGCGCCAGGCAGCCGTGGCCCTTGCTGAGGATGAAGCGGTCGCGGTCAGGCCACCGGGGGCGGGCCGGGTCCACCCGCAGGACATCCTCGTAGAGCACGCGGATAATATCGAGCAGGGAGAACGTCGAACCGATGTGTCCCCGGCGCGCGGCCTCCAGCACCTTGAGGAGGTCGCGCCGCTGTTCCCTGGAACGCTGGTCCAACATCGGGGGAATCTCCGTGTCGCCGCCCGGCCGTCCGCCGTACCGGGCGCGCTCCCGCGCGCCCGCCACCCGGCCGCGAAGCCCACACTTTATCCGGCCGCCCCGGCAAGTCCATCGAAAAATGCCGGGCGCTCGAGGTAGCCCTCGACCAGCCGCCAGCGGCGGCCGGCTTTCTCGAGCTGTTCCGCCCGGCGTCGGTCCGGCCGGCGCCCGGCGAACCGGCGCCGCTCGCGGGACACCGGCAGGAACTCGTTGAGCATGATCAGGCACCACTTGAAACCGAACACCGGGTAGAGAATCTTCAGGCGCGCGGCCAGGGCGCGGTCGCTGCCCATCGCCCGGACCACCCGCCCGACGAACGGCCGCTGCAGGGCCTCCGGAATCGGCACGGCCGGCTGCAGGCAGGCGTTGCAGAGCATCTGGGCCGGGTCGTCCCATCCGGCGTACTCGAAGTCCAGGAATGTCAGGCGGCCGTCCGGCGCACGCAGGGCGTTGTGAAACCCGTGGTCGGCGGGATTCAGCGTCCGGCGCCCGGGCGCCAGCGGCGCCGCCGGGTCGAGCCCGGCGCGCCGCGCGCCGTCCTCCACGAACGCCCGCACCCGGCGCCAGCCCCCGCGCAACACGTCTTGGACCCAGGCGCGCGCCGCCGGGTCGGACCCCGGCGCCTCCAGCCCCCGGAGAGCGTGCCGCAGCCGGCCGCCGACGTTGTCCAGGAATCCCCCGATGGAGAACGCGGAGTCCGAGCCGGCCGGCAACCGGGCCGCGCCAGCCCGCGTGCGCAGCCGCCACATGGCCGCGAGCAGATCGGCCAGTTGCGCGACGTCGGCCCAAACGATGGTTTCCGGTAACGGCCGGGCGCCGGCCACAAAGGCATAGAGGCCGACGCCGCCGGCACGGTCGGCGAACAGGGGTTCCGGGACGCAGCGCACGCCGTGGCGCCACAGGAACTCGAGCATGCCGTATTCGGCGCCTAGCCGGTCGCGGGGATCGCCGGGATGCGTGAAATACGCCTTGGCCAGCACGTCGCGCCCGGCCGCCCGCACCCGGAAGACGAGGTTGTTGGCGCCGCCCGGCAGCCGCGCGACCCACTCCGGCGCGGCGCCGAACGCCGCCCGCGCCGCCACCCGCACCGCCCGCCGCGCCGAGGCCGGATTCATGCCGTATCCCTGATCCATGGCCGCACGGGAATCATGCCGGCTTGCACAGACAGCGCGCGATCGCCGCCCAGGTCCTGCACACCCGGATGCCGGCGCCCGGCGCGCGCGCCGCGCCGGCGGGATCGAACAGCAGCCGCTCCGCGGCCGGCGGGAACGCCGCGTCCAGGAGCACTTCCGCCAGGTCATCCACGTAGTGGGTGCAGCGCCGCTCGGCGATGCGCGCCAGCTTCTCGGCTCGCGACCCCTCGAACCACACATCGGCGGGATCGAGGGCCGGGCCGTTCGCCGCGAAGAGGCCCCGGGCTTCCATCCAGGCCCGCGCTGCGTCGCGCAGGTTCACGCGCGGGCCGAGCGCCGGCCACTCGAGCTTGTGGCTGATGATCGAAACCCTCTCCCCCCGCCGGCGGCAGGCGGCCAGGCACGCGAACGCCCCCGGGAACGCCGCCGCCTCCCCCATGCGCCGCCCGTAGACCTCGCCCTGCAATTCCGTCCAGGGCGTGTTGCCGCCCGGCCGGCTCCAGAGCCAGGCGCGCACCGCCGCCTTGGTGGGCAACAGCGTTTCCGGCACGAGATCCCGCTCGCGGGCGCACCGGAAAAACAAGGCGTCGTAACAGACCAGCGTGTTGTCGAAATCAATGCCCAGGTGCACGGCCATGGCGTTGGCGCATCCTACGGGGGGGGCGGCGGCGCCGGCCCCCCGCGGGCCGCCGGCCGGCGCGCGGCGTCAGCGGACCGCCCCGGCGCGCCCCAGTTCCTGCATCCGCTTGATGTTGTAGTAGAGCGGGTTGGTCATCGGGTCGCGCAACCGCCCGGCGCGGTAGGCCTCGGCCAAGCCGCGGATGGCGTCCTCGACGGTGTGGCGCGGCGCGAACCCCAGCCGCTCGCGGATGCGGTCGGAGTTGATGTGGTAGGAGCGCAGGTCGTCGGTCGGCACGGTCTCCGTCGCGATGCCCGCGCCGTCGAGCACGGCCTGGACCCGCCGGGCGATGTCGGCGACGGCCAGGTTCTGGTAGCCAACGTTGAACGGCACGCCGTGGACGGCCTCCCGGGGGGCCTCGAGCAGCCGCTCATAGGCCCGTACCATATCGAGGATGTGGAGATTGGGCCGGAGTTGCGCGCCGCCGAACACCCGGATGCGGCGATGGACCAGGGCGTGAATGGTCAGGATATTGACCGTCAGGTCGAGCCGCATCCGCGGCGCGTAGCCGCAGATCGTAGCCGGCCGCAGGATGATGCGCACCATCGGGTCGCCAGCCGTGACCCCGTCCAAGAGCATCTGTTCGCATTCGAGTTTGAAGCGCGAGTAATCGGTCAGCGGTGTCTTGGGGGCGTCCTCGCCGACGTCCGGCTCGTCCCGCAGCCCGTAGACGCTCGAGGAACTGGCGTAGAGGAAGCGCCGCACGCCGGCGTCCCGCGCGGCCGCCACCAGGCCGGGAAAAGCGTCCCGGTTGATCGAGCGCCCCAGCCCGGGATCGAGCTCGAAGCTCGGGTCGTTCGAGATGCAGGCCAGGTGGATGACGGCGTCCGCGCCCCGCAGCGCGGCCTTCACGGCCGGCAGGTCGCGGATATCGGCCTTGACCCGCTGCAGGGCCGGGTGGGCGCCGGCCTCGCCGAAGACATGCTCGCCGTACCAGAACAGGTCCAGCACCCGCACGGCGTGCCCACGGGCCAGGAGCGCCGGCACCAGGGCACTGCCGACATAGCCGCCGCCGCCGGTAACGAGAATGGTCTGTCCGGCGCTCATGGAATCGTCGCGGCTCCTCAATATTACCCGTAGTCAGAACTCAGCATTTTGAATTCTGTCTTCTGACTCCGCGGCCGCGCACGGCCTGCTCGACGCGGTCCATCCAGTGGTGCAGCAGGGCGGCGTGGCAGGATTCGGCCAGGCCGTAGGTCGCCGCCGGCACGTACCAGTTCAACTGGCCGCGCCGACGCAACGGGTTGCCGGAGCGCATCGCCGAGAGCGTGACGAGGCGCATCCGGCAGCGCCGCGCCACGCCGGCCGCCGCCAGGATGTTCGGCGAGCGCCCCGAACTGCTGATCGCCACGAGCAGGTCGCCCGCGCGGGCGCGCCGCGCCAGCGGTTCGGCGAAGACTCGGTCGTAACCCAGGTCGTTGGAAATCGCCGTGATCAGGGAGAGGTCGGAAAACACCTGCGTGTGCAGGCCGGCGTTCTTGGCCAGGTCCGCCGCCAGGTGGCTGGCCATCGAGGCGCTGGCGCCGTTGCCGATCAGGAAAATCGTGCCGCGCCGGCGCCGCGCCGCCAGCGCCAGCGCCTGCCAGCGCCGGAACCCCGCCTCGGCGCCCAGGTCGTTGCCCGCGGCATCGCGCGCCGAGACCTGCCGCAGGAGGGCGGACAGCCTCGCCAGGTGCGTCTCCCAGCCCGACGGCGCCCGCTGCAGCCTGTCGCGCGGATTCTTCATTTCAGGAGCGACACGATGGTTTTCTTGACCTTGAGCTTGTCGATCGCCTTGTCGTTGCCGACGATTTCGACCGCCTCGGCACCAACCACGTTGCCGATGAATCCCAGGACCTCGTAGGGCGCGTTCTGGGCCGCCGCCAGCGCCGTCACGGCCAGGAAGGCGTCCCCGGCGCCCACCCGGTCCACCACGCGGCTGGCGAACGCCGGCACGACCGCGAACTCGTCGCCTTGGGCGCTCACCAGGCAGCCTTTCTGGCCGCGGGTCACCACCATGCAGCGCGCCGAGAGCCGCCGCCGCGTCCGCTCGAGGATCGGCCGCAGTTCCCCGCGGGCGTCGCGCGCCTCGAGGCGCATTTCGTGCTCGGCGATGCAGGCGTAATCCGCCCGGGGATAGCGGGCGATGGTGTGAAACCCGCGGTTGCCGGCGTTGGCCTGGGTGTTGACCGCCAGGAAGGGCGCCGCCTCGCAGAGCGCCTCGATCATCGCCGGGGTCACGGCGCCGTGGCCGAAATCGGACACCAGCACCAGGTCCGCCGCCGCCGCCCGCTCGCGGATCGCCGCGCAAACCGCGCGGTCGGTCTCCGGGTCCAGCGGGCGGTCGTCCATCTCGTAGACCTCGATCAGCTTATTGAGGGTGTAGCCGTCCAGGATGCGCCGCTTGACGACCGTCGGCACGCCCCCGACCGGGAAGAGCCGCGCAGCGATCGCCGGGTTCAGCCCCCCGCGGATGAAGTCCTCGCGCCCGTTGCGCGTCCCGATCACGGCGATCAGCTCGACGTGCCCGGCGAAATTGGCGGCGTGGTTGGCGACCGCCAGCACGCCGCCGGCGAAACGGTCCTCGGCCTGCTGGCGCACCGCCAGTACGGGATCCTTGGAGGATTTTCCGATCGCCTCGCAGTAGACGTACTCGTCCACGATCGGGTCGCCGACGACCAGCACCTTCAGGCTTGCCATGCGGTCCACATGATCGAGAACGCTCTCCGGCGGGTGCCGCCGGCGGAAGAGATCGAGATACTCGCGGACCTCCTGGGGATACCCCGACAGGAACCGGTTGATCAGGTGGCTGGAACTGAAGACGATGTCCTCCGTGAAGGCCAGCCGGATGCCCAGCTCGCGCGCCACGGCCGCCTCGCGCCCGATCTTGCCGGTCATGTCGGTCTCGACCTGCTTGAACTCGGAACCCTTGACATAGATATCCGGCCGGATCAGCCGCAGGGTGTCCTCGGCCGTCGGCCACTCGTTGACGGCCACATAGTCCACGCAGGAGAGCGAGGCGATCGCCTCGGCGCGGAGCACCTCGGTGAAGGCCGGCCGATGCGGCCCCTTGTCCACGAAGCGGTCGGGCGTCAGGGTCACCACGAGCAGGTCGCCCATCGCCCGGGCCTGTTCGAAGTAGCGGATGTGCCCGATGTGCAGGAGGTCGAACACCCCGTGGCAATGCACCACGCGGCGTCCGAGCCGGCGCGTCTCGGCCGCGATTTTGGCCAAGTCCCGCACCGTCACGACTTTGGCGCCCGTCATCTCTTGCTCCTGCCTGCCGCCCGCGCCAGCGCGGTTACCGGCCGCCCGGCACCGCCCGCTGCCCGCCGCTCACGGGTGGAGGTCGCCGTTTGGCAGGACGGTGTTGGCCAGCACTGCGCCATCGAGCTGGTTGGTAGCGGAAAGGATCGCCCCGTGCAGGTTGGCGTCCTTCATCCGGGCGTCGGTCAGGACGGCCTTGGTCAGGTCGGCGCCCATCAACTGGGCGCCCGTCAGGTTGGCCCGCACCAGGTTGGCATTCTTGAGATTGGCGTTGGACAGGTTGGCGCCGGTCAAATCGGCCTCGTGCAGCACGGCGCCCTCGAGGTTGGCGCCGGAGAGGTTGGCCCGGCACATGTTGGCGCGGGCGAGAATCGTCTTCTTGAGGTTGGCGCCGGTCAGGTCGGCCGACAGCAGGGTCGTCCGGCTCAGGTCGGCGTCGTTCAGCTTGGCGCCGCGCAAATCCTTGTTGATGCGGTTGCTGCGCGCCCGTTGCAGGCAGTCCTCGCGCGTGAGTTTTTCGGCCGAACTCTCGGCGGTGACCACGCGTTTCACGGGGACGTTCATGACGCGCTGCGCCGGCGCCGCGCGGGGCGCCAGCGCCGCGAGACCGAGGCACAGCAGGATCGGCAGTCGCGGCATGACGGCGCCCTTCAATCGTGGGTTTCCAAAAATCCTTCCAGCTTCTGCAGCCGGGTGGGATGGCGCAGTTTGCGCAGCGCCTTGGCCTCGATCTGGCGGATGCGTTCGCGCGTCACGGCGAACATGCTGCCGACTTCCTCGAGCGTGCGCGGGCACCCGTCGGCAATGCCGAACCGCAGGTTGAGGACCTTCTGCTCGCGCTCCGAGAGGGTGGCGATGACCTCCTGCAGGCGCTCCCGCAGCAGGCTGTAGGCGGTCATCTCGGAGGGATTCTCGGCCGACTTGTCCTCGATGAAGTCGCCGAAGCAGGCATCGTCGCTGTCGCCCACCGAGGCCTGCAGCGAGATCGGCTGCTGGGACATCTTGAAGACTTCGCGCACGCGCTCGACCGGCAGGTCGACTTCGTTGGCCACTTCCTCGGGCGTCGGCTCGCGGCCGAAATCCTGGAGCAGTTGCTTCTGGACCCGGACCAGCTTATTGATGGTCTCGATCATGTGGACCGGGATGCGGATCGTGCGCGCCTGGTCGGCGATGGCGCGCGTGGCGGCCTGGCGGATCCACCAGGTGGCGTAGGTGCTGAACTTGTAGCCGCGCTTGTACT
>CAZEVX010000143.1:0-8612 GCA_964515705.1 uncultured Verrucomicrobiota bacterium
CGGTCTGGCGCCTGACGGGGCAACAGGGGCAGGCGCAACTCCCGCAGTGTTGGGGCACGCGCGTTGGAAGCTTGTCAGCACGTCCGCTTCTGGTAGACTGCACGGCATGGCGCGGGCTGTGTACGGCCCGGCCGCAAGAGGAGGACGTTTCCGATGAGCATGCGCGGATGGGCAGGGGTTGCGGCGGCTGGCGCGCTCGCCTGGAGCGCGGCGGGCGCCACGATGAGCGTCCAGGTGCGCGAAGCGCCGGTGCGCGACACACCGTCCTTCCTTGGCAGGGTCAGCGGCACGCTGGCCTACGGGGACCAGGTCGAAGTGCGCCAGACACAGGGCGCCTGGTCGCAGGTCTCCCGCGGCGGGATCGGCGGCTGGTTGCATACCTCGGCGCTGACCGCCAAACGTATCGTGCTCGCGGCCGGCCAGGAACAGGCGCGGGTAGCCGCCTCGGGCGACGAACTGGCGCTCGCGGGCAAGGGGTTCAACGCCGACGTCGAACAGGCGTTCCAGGCCAGAAACCAGGCGGTGGATTTCGCCTGGATCGACCGGATGGAAGCCATCCGCATCCCGATCGCGGCGCAGCAGGCCTTCCTGCGCGAGGGCGGCGTGACGTCGCGGGAAGGAGGGGCGCGATGACCTCCCGGTTCCCCATGCTGTCCGCTGGCGCTCTCGGCCTCGCGCTGCTATTCGGCCTGGCCGCCTGCCAAACCATGGATACCCTGTCGGAGGTCGGCGCCGACGTAGCCGTCGCCACCGGCGTGGCAACCCCGCAGCAGGGGGCCTCCATCAAGCGGGCCGGCTCGGCCGTCGGCAAGACCTTCGAGTCCATTACCCCGGAGCAGGAATACTACATCGGCCGCACGGTCGGGGCGATGGTGCTGCACCAGTTCCGACCGCTCGACAACGCGGCCGCCAACCGCTACCTCAACGTCCTCGGTCAAACCCTGGCCCAGTTTTCAGACCGCCCGGAAACCTTTGGCGGCTACCATGTCCTGGTCATGGAGACCGAGGACGTCAACGCCTTTGCGGCGCCAGGCGGCCTGATCTTCGTGTCGCGCGGGATGCTGCGCTGCTGCGCCAGCGAGGACGCCCTGGCCGCTGTGCTGGCCCACGAAATCGGACATGTCCAGTTCCGGCATGGCCTGCAGTCCATCCAGAAGGGCCGGCTGACCTCCGCCCTGACCATCCTGGCCGCCGAGGGCGCCAAGGCGTTCGGCGGTCAGGACCTGGCGCAACTGACCGAGGCCTTCGAGGGCTCGGTCCGCGACATCACCGGCACGCTGATCAACAGCGGGTACTCGCGCGCCTTCGAGCGCCAGGCCGACCAGGCCGCGATCGTCATCCTGCAGCGCGCCGGTTATGACCCGCAGGGATTGGCCGCCATGCTGGTCGAGATGAAAAAGCACCTCCGTCCCGGCGGACTGGATTTTGCCAAAACCCACCCGCCGCCCGACAGCCGCCTCGCCGACGTCGCCAGGAGCATCGGGCCGGCCCGTCCGGTGGCGACAACGCACGCCCGCCAGGCGCGCTTTGCCGCCGCGCTCGGGCGGCTCTGAACGCCAGGGAACGGCCGCCCCAACACCCCGCTCCAAGGCGCCGGGGAAAACCCCGGCAATTTCCCCCCCCTTGGACATCGGATGTGCCGGGATTGACCGTCGTGCGCCGCGCCGCGTCTGCCGGCCCTGCCGTCATGGCCGCGGCAAGGCCGCTAGCCAGGCACCAAGACCGTCGAGCACCATCTGGACGGCGACAGCCGCCACGATCAGGCCGGTAATCCGGATCAGCGGCCCGGTGGCGTTGATCCACTCGAGGAACCGGCCGATGCGCCCCGAAACCAGCATCACCCCCAGGTTGATCCCCAGTGCGGTCGTGATACAGGCCAGCGCCGCGAACAGCCCGTATTCCGTCGCAAACGACAACGCCCCCGTGATCGTCCCAGGACCGGCAATTAGCGGCGCGGCCAGCGGTACGATCGAAATATCGGCCGCCCCGGGGGCCAGTGGCTCCTCAAAAAACCGGCCGCGCCGGACGGCCGTCAGCCCGATCAGGAACAGGACCGCTCCGCCCGCCACCTTGAGCGAATAGAGGTCCACGCGGAACACGTCGCGCAACAGGTAGTTGCCGCTGACTGTCAGCGCCAGCAGGATCAGGAACGCCGCCGCGGTCGAGCGTACCGACAGCGCCGCGAGTTCGCGGCGCGCCAGCGGCGGCTGGAGCGTGGTCAGGATGAAGACCTTGCTGACGGGATTGATCAGCGCCAAAAAATACAGCACGTTCTGAATCATGAGCGGCGTCGGCATCGCCCCCCCCCTGCTTCCCGCTGTTCGGCCCGGCTCGCCGGCACGCGCGCGGCGGCTGGCCCCCGCACAGACCGTTCGCGCCGCCTTCAGGCCGTAAACCGTCCCATGTAGGTAAAATCCATCGCCAATGCGGTCCCCAGCGCCGTGACGTCCATTAGCCGCGCCGCGGCCGCCGCCGCGGGATACTCCAGCTGCAGCGCCTGCGCGCGGTGCTGCAGCTTGACAATGATGGTCTCGACATCCTCGCCGCCCAAGCCCGACCAGCGCGCGATCCGGCGAACCAACTCGTCACGGTGACATTCCAGGAGTTCGGCGGCCGATTTCCGGTTGCGGCCGCGGCTGGACGGGAAAATGCCGTGCAGCTTATCGTCAACATATCCTTGCGCAGCCGCCCGGTAGCGCTTCGCGCGCTGCCCGTAATGCTCAGCCAGGAGCATCGTCATCTCTTCCAGCGGATTCACCAGTTTCCCGGTTGTGCAGCGCGGCGCGCGGTCCCGCACAAATCGCATCAGGGAATCCACATAGCGCAGCTTGCGCAGCGCCGGCCATTGCCCGTACTTGCGCCGCCAGGCCGATCGCGGTGCGATCCAGACGGCAAAGGTTTCCGCAAAATCTTCATCGGGATGTTTTTGCGCGTAATTCGGCCCGTGCTGGCCGTGCGGCAAATGACGCACAAAATCCCGGCTCGCTATGTTCGGGTGAAAGGTGTCCCGATACGGTTTGGAGAACCGCCCAAATATCCCGGTCCAATCCGCCCGCTCCCATAGATGATAAGCGTAATTGATGGCATGCCCCGCCTCGTGGCGGAGAAACATCAGAATCAGATTTTCGTCTTCGACTTCCCCGGTTTGCTCTTCCTCGATCTTACGCAACCTTTTGTCGGCAAGATAGAAAGGAATCCCAATCACCGGAACCTCGTCCGGGCACCCCCAGGAATCCGTCAGATAACACGCGGGCTTGAACCGGATGCCCTTGGCCTCAAACTCGTGCTCCATGCGCTGGACCAGCGGATCGAGTGGCGACCCCTCAATCTTCAATCGTAAATCGCAAATGCGGGTGTTGAGCAGTTCATAGCGAACTGTATCCCAACTGTTTATCAAGGAAGCCGTTCTGGCCGCCGACATGACAATCCCTTGGTTATTAGTATGTTATACAAAAATGCTCTCCCCGGATGTCGCTGGCGAAAAAGACCGGCACACCGGGTTATTGGCGGTAATTGGATCAAGAGGCCGGGAGTTTAGCGGAATCAACGCCTAGCTCAAGGCTAAACGGTGTCCGCGGGATTCGCGTGCATGTCGAATCTCTGCCATTGACTTTGCGTCGCTGGACGGTAGGGTACAGACCGGCTCGTGGGTGGCAAGTCTCCGGCCGCGCTCGTCGCAGATGGCACGCCAGCGCCGGCGTGCGAGTGGTCCGCCATCGGATTCTCTGACGGCGTACGCGGCGGGGGAACGTTTTGGCAAGCAATCCGGCAAGGGAGGAAGGCAATCATGCGGACGACAATCAAGGCCATGCGGGCGATGGAGATTCTGGACTCGCGCGGCAACCCGACCGTCTGGGTCCAGGTGGAACTGGACAACGGGATGCGGGCTGCGGCGGCCGTCCCCTCGGGCGCCTCGACCGGCGAGCACGAGGCCGTGGAACTGCGAGACGGCGACCACAAGCGCTACGGCGGGAAAGGCGTGTTGAAGGCCGTCCGCAACGTATGCGACCTGATTGCCCCCCGCCTGGCCGGGCTGGACCCCTCCCGGCAAGCCGAGATTGACGGACTGCTGATCGAGCTTGACGGAACGCCCAACAAGGCGCGGCTGGGCGCCAACGCCACGCTGGGCGTCTCGATGGCCGTGGCGCGCGCGGCGGCCAACGCCGCCGGCCTACCGCTCTACGCCTATCTCGGCGGCAGCGGCGCCCGGCGCCTGCCGGTCCCGATGATGAACATCCTCAACGGAGGCAAGCATGCCGACAACAGCGTGGATTTCCAGGAGTTCATGGCCATGCCGCTGGGCGCGCCGACCTTCGCCGAGGCCCTGCGCTACGGCGCCGAGACCTTCCATGCCCTGAAGAAGATTATTGCCAAAAAGGGATACGCCACCGGCGTCGGCGACGAAGGCGGCTTTGCCCCGAATCTCAAGAGCAACGACGAGGCCTGCGACGTGATTGTCGAGGCCATCGCCGCCGCCGGTTACACCCCCGGCAAGGATGTGGCCATTGCCCTCGACCCGGCCGCCAGCTCTTTCTTCGAGAACGGCGCCTACCGCCTGGCGAAGTCCAAGCAGGGCACCAAGACCAGCGCCCAGATGACGGCCCTCTACCGGGACTGGGCCTCCAAGTTCCCGATCGTCTCGATCGAGGACGGCTTGGCGGAAAACGACTGGGACGGGTTCCGGGAACAGACGGCGGCGCTGGGCGACCGCGTGCAGATTGTCGGCGACGACCTCTTCGTGACCAACACTCGCTTCATCGCGCGCGGGATTCGTGAGAAGGCGGCCAACGCGGTGCTGATCAAACTGAACCAGATCGGGACGGTCACCGAGACCGTGGCGGCCATCGACATGTGCCGGGCAGCCGGCTGGGGATTTGTGATCTCGCATCGCTCCGGGGAAACCGAGGACGCGTTCCTGGCCGATTTCGCGGTGGCCATGGGCGGCGGCCAGATCAAGACCGGGTCCGCCTGCCGCAGCGAGCGCATCGCCAAGTACAACCGGCTGCTCGAAATCGAGGCCGACCTGGGGAAGGCCGCCGAGTTCGGGTCAACCTTCGTGCCCGCACGGCGCAGCGGCGCCGCGGCAACCCGCTGACCGCCTGCTCCGGACAGCCATCGCCCGGCGGGCCGGGACCGTGATGTGACTACCGGATCGGACTACTTGCGCGGTCTGGAGGCTTGGCGGCGTTGGTCCGGAGTCTATATCTTCCCGCCGCGCGGCCGGCCGGACCGCCGTTATTTCAGCGATGGGTCGGCCGATGCCTGGGCGATCCAGGCGCACCTCGGCGCCGCGGCGGCCTACGCGGTATTGGCGGCGGACCCCGGCCTCGACGAGACGCGCGCGGACGCCTCGCGCGAGACGATTCGGGACACCGCCCTCGCCATGTTCCGCTTCGCCGCCGCCACGGTGCAGGGCGGCCCGGAGACCTGCACCGACGGCCGGCAATGGCTGCGACCGCTGGCCGTCGTCCGCTTCCTGCACGGATTGAACGCACTCGAACCCTGGCTCACCCCCGGCGACCAGGCCCTCGCCCGCCACCTCTTCACCGTCCACGCCGACCTGCTCGCGGACCAGGACATCCAGGCCGGCATCTTCCGGAACAACCGCCCGGAATCCAACCACTGGAACGCCATTCTGCTGCTCGAGGCCGCGCACCGCGTGCCCGACCACCCGCGGCGCTCGCTCTGGCTTGAGCGTAGCACGGCCTTCTTCCTTAACGCGCTCTCGATTCCCGCGGACGCCGAGTCCGACGCGCCCTTCGCCGGCCGCCCGCTCAAAGCCTGGCACGTCGGCCCCAACCTGACCCCTGACTTCGGCATGAACCACCATGGTTACCTCAACCTCGGATACATGGTCATCGTCCTGTCCCAGATGGCCATCGCGCATTTCGCCATGCGCGAGCGCGGCCGCGACGCTCCGCCGGAAGCCTGCCTCCACGCCGATGACCTCTGGCGCATCGTCCGCCTCTGCACGTTCGACGACGGCCGCCTCTGCCGCATCGGCGGCGACACCCGGGCGCGCTACTGCTACTGCCAGGATTACGCTCTGCCGATGTGGCTGGGAATGATCGCGAAGTTCGGGGAATCCCAGTGCGCTGGCCTCGAAGCCGGTTGGGCCGGGATCGTCGGCCGCGAACAGCGCCATAACGGCGACGGCAGCTACCTCTCCGCGCGCCTGGCGCGCCTGGCGCGCGAATCGCCGTTCTATTACGCCCGGCTCGAAAGCGACCGCGCCGTGACGGCCTCGATGGCCGCCTGGTGGCGCCGGCGTTTCCCCGACGACCTGGACGCGTCGCGCCCTCCCGCCCCGCGCCAGGCCCCCGCCCGCGGCGCCTGGGCCGACCCGCTGCTGGGCGGCGTCGTCTGCCGCGGCACGCGACGCATCGCCGCCTGGCGCTGGCGTCATTCGCCCGGCGGGATCTGCCTGCCAGCCGGCCGCAGCGATCTCGCCGAGTGGGGCGACCGCCTCGATGCTAACCTCTTCGGCCAGGTCCGCGGCACGGGCGCGGTCAATAACTTTCTGCTGCGGGCCGACGGCACAGCTGACCGGCCGCCGGCCGGCGTCCTGCATCGCCTCGGGACGGACGGCTTCGTGACCGCCGGCGAGACGTTCCAGGAAAGCCTCGACCCGCTCGGCGAAGGCGAATCCCCCAAGCAGATCCTCCGGCGGCGCAATGCCTGTTTCGCCCTGCCGGACGACCGCACCGTGATCGGATTTCAATGGGCCGCCGCGCTCCGGGATTGTTTCCTGCGGCGGCTCTGCGCCCCGGGCATCCTGATCCCCAACGACCTGTTCAACGGCGGCCGGCGCCGCTACGCGTTCGCCGGCGGCGTCCGCGACTTGCCCAGCCGCCCCGGCCGCGAGGAGGTGATCGACACCGGATCCTCTTGGCTGTCCGTGGACAATTGCCTGGCGGTCATCGCCATCGAGGGCGCCGGCCCGCTCTTCATCGCGCGCCCCGCCGACCGGCAGATCGCCGTCAACCACAAACCAACCCTCACCAGCCTGTACGCCGACGTCATCGGCACCCTGCGCCGGGATGCCCCTTTCCATGTCGCGGAAGGCGACGTTGTGCTCGACCTCGGCTTCGTGATCCTGGCGGGCGCCGGCGCCGAGGAGGCCGCCGCGCTGCGTCCGCGCCGCCTGGATCACGGCGGCGCCGACGGCGTGCGCGCCGTGCAGGTCTCCGACGCCGGCGGCGGGGATTGGCTGGCCGTCGCCAACCTGAGCGGAACGCCGGCGGTCGCGGATCTCGAGGTGCCCGGCTCGGCAACGGCCGAGGACGCTGTCTCGGGCGCCGCCCTCCCGTTGTCCGACGGCCGCCTGACCCTGCCGCTGCCGCCGCTTGCGGCCGTCCTGGCGCGCCTGCGCTCGCAGCTGCCGTGACCCCCGACCCGCTGAATCGTCTCGCCGACGACCGCCGGGCGGTCCTCGATCCCGCCGCGGTAGCGCGCGCGCCGAAGACGCCCGGTTACGTGCGGCCACCGTACGACGCCCAAATCGCGCTTGCCATTCGGGGACCGGCCCCCTACTTTACCCCGTGTTCGGCCCGCCGCAACGCGCGGGCCGCCCCGGAGGTGACGGCATGAATCTGAGCCTGGTGGCCAATACGATCCGCGGACTGGTGATGGACGGCGTGCAGAAGGCCAACAGCGGCCATCCCGGCATGCCCATGGGGACGGCCGATTTCGCGACGGTCCTGTTCCTCAAGCACCTCAAGCATAACCCCGCCAACCCGGCCTGGACGGACCGCGACCGCTTTGTCCTGTCCGCCGGCCACGGCAGCATGCTGCTCTATAGCCTGCTGCACCTCAGCGGCTACGACCTGAAACTCGAAGAGTTGCAGCAGTTCCGGCAGTGGGGCAGCCGCACGCCCGGTCACCCGGAGTTCGGCCTGACGCCCGGCGTCGAAACCAGCACCGGCCCCCTGGGCCAGGGCTGCGGCAACGCCGTCGGCATGGCCATCGCCGAGGCCATGCTGGCCGCGCGCTTCCATACGGACGCCGCGCCGCTCGTCAACCACCACACCTACGGCATCTGCAGCGACGGCGACCTGATGGAAGGCGTCTCCCATGAGGCCTTCGCCCTCGCCGGGCACCTGGGCCTGCCAAAACTGATCTTCTTCTACGACTGCAACCGCATCACGATCGAGGGCTCGACCGACCTGGCCTACAGCGACGACGTCCGCAAGCGCTTCGAGGGCTACCACTGGAACGTGCTTGAAGTGGACGGCCACAATTTTGACGAGATCGACCGCGCGCTCTCCCGGGCCAGACAGGAGCAGGAACGCCCGACCATCATCATCGGGCGCACCCTGATCGCCAAGGGCAGCCCCCACATGGCCGGCAACGCCGAGGCGCACGGCGCGCCCCTCGGGCCCGACGAGGTAAAGGCCACCAAGGCCAACCTCGGCTTTGCGCCCGACAGCGAGTTTTTCGTGCCGGATGAAGTCCGCGCCGACTTTGTCTCCCGGCTCGCGGAGCTGGAGAAGATTTACCGGAAGTGGCAGGCCGATTTCGAGGCTTACCGGCGCAACAACGCCGCAAAGGCGAAGGAATGGGATGAGGCCCACGGGCTCGTGCTGAGCCCGAAGCTTGAAAAGTGCCTGCCC
>CAZEVX010000144.1:0-8539 GCA_964515705.1 uncultured Verrucomicrobiota bacterium
CGGTCCTTGGGCGGAATGTGGTTGACCACCCGGCCGTCGATCGCGATCGTGCCCTCGCTGATTTCCTCGAGGCCGGCAATCATGCGCAAGGTGGTGGACTTGCCGCAGCCCGATGGGCCGACGAACACCATGAACTCGCGGTCGGCCACCGTCAGGGTGAAGTCCTTGACCGCCACGACGGCGCCGGGATAGATTTTCGAGACATGCTCCAGGATAACCTCGGCCATGGGACGCTCCTCTCGTGCCCAGCTACTTTTCGGACGGGACAACGATGCCGCGCATGATGATATTCTGGCAGAAACTGAAGACGATCAGGGTCGGGATCGCCGCCAGGATCAGCGCGGCGTACTTGACGCCCAGTCCGCTGGTCTGTTGCAGCTGGTAGAGCCAGACCATGAGGGTCCACATGCGCTCGTCCTGGCAGGTAATGAACGCGAACATAAAGTTGGCGTAGGCATGGGTGAAGGCGTTGAGGGCAATGACCGCGAGAATCGGCTTCGACAGGCTCATGGCAATCTGCCAGAACAGCGTCCACTCGCTGGCCCCGTCGAGCGAGGCGCTCTCGTAGAGTTCGCGCGGCTGAGAATCGAAAAACCCCTTCAACAGGAAGATCGAATAGCCGTTGGCAAGCCCCGGCAGGATCAGGGCAGCGAAGGTATTCAACAGGCCGACACGTTTGAGGATCAGGAAGTTCTGGATGCCGGTGACCATCGGCGGGAAGGCCATGGTCGCCATCAGGAACAGGAGCACCTTGTAGGTCGCGGGCATCTTGAAACGGCTCAAGGCGTAGGCCGCGAGGGGGTTGACCAGCAGGGCGCAGAGCACGGCCAGCCCGCAGTAGATGGCCGTGTTCAGGACGCCGCGCCCGTGCAGCAGGATGTACTCGGCCACCGCGAGATAGTTGCGCGCCAGGAACTCGCGCTTCAGGGCGGACCGGTTGTCTTGGAACCAGGCGGTGTGCAGGTCGCGCTGCGGCAGACCGATCGCCGCCAGGGAAGGATACGCCGTGCCCAGGGCGCGGTTGATCCCGTCCAGGCCGCCGTAGCGCTCCGCCAGCCAGTCGCGGAAGGCGAACTCGACGCTGTGGATGCGGAGGGATTCCAGCGGCGCCCGGAACAACGCCCCGTCCTCGGGGTCCTTCCAGCCGTTGATGAACTGGTCCCAGTCGCCGACGATCACGCCGCGCGTCACCGGCTCCCCGACCAGCGGGACGCCTTCGAAGGCCGTGTAGGCCGTGCCATAGTAGCGGTTGAGGGCCTCGATCGTGCGATACTTGCGCTGCAGGTAGGCGCGGTAGACCGGCAGGGCCGCCGGCCCGGCGCGCACCCAGACCAGCGCGACGGTCTCGCGGACGAAGGTTTCCCAGTCGTTGCGCTCCTGGGGCGTGGCGGTGTCCGCCGCCGTCCGTGCAAGACGGACGTGCGCCCAGGACGCATGGCGCGTTCCATGGCTGCGATTATAGGCGGCGATGTCGCCCGAGTATTGCGGCTGCAGGAACTGCCGCTTGAAAAATCCTTCCACGGACGCGTAATACCGGTGCTCCAGCGGGAGGGTCCGCAGGAATGCCGTCACCGACCGCAGGAAGGCGGAGTCGTCCGGATGATCGCGCCGCAAGAGGCAACTCCGCAGGGTGAAGGTCACAACATTCCAGCCGGCGAAGTGCGTCCCGAGCGCCGCGTTCATCTGCCGGATATCCGGCCCGTAGGTCTGCTGCCAATGGCGTTTCAGCCCGCGCAGGTGCTGGGGGATGGTCCGCGAGACGGGGGTCATGAGGAACCCGGCCATCCAGGCATAGCCGGGGGTCGGCTGGGTGGCGATGAACTCGCGCCAGGCCGCGGCCCGCCGCGGGTTGACGTCCGCCGGCAAGGCCAGGCGCTCGAAGGTCACGAGCGGCTCATCGTAGATCATGTTTTCCGTCCGGAGATCCTCGTTCAGCAAGCCTTCGACGAACTTGCGGTAGAGCCAGTCGTCGCGGTAGAGGAAGCGGGGCAGCGCCGTGAACAGGCGGCTGTCCACAGCGCTGTACGCGCTGCCCGACAGCATCAGCAGGAACGGATAGACCATGGAAGCCGCCCCCGCCAGCAACACCAGGTACATGCCGGCGAAGAGCGCCTTGACGCGCCAGTGCCGCCGGCCGATGGCGGAGATGATCGGCATACAGACCCCGTTATCGCCCCGTGGTCTTGAACTCGAGCCGCGAGAGGATGCGCAGCTGGTGCACGGTAAACCCGATCAACAGGAAGCCCAGCATCCAGGCCATCGTGGTGGCCAGGCCAAACTTGAGGTACATGTAGGCCTGATAGAAGATGTGCAGGCCAGCGACGGTCGTGCCGCTGCCGCCGCCGGTCATCACCAGGATGTTGGCCTCGGCGCTCCAGGAATGGATGAAAATCCCGACAAACTGGATGATCAACAGCGGCTTGAGGACCGGGAGGACGATGAACAAAATCTTGTCCACGAAGGTCGCGCCGTCGATGTCGGCCGCCTCGTAGAAATCGTCCGAGATGCCCTTGAGCGCCGCCAGGTAGATGAGACTGCCGGGACCCATCCCGGCCCAGATCGACGGCAGCACGCAACAGACCATGGCGGTCTTGGGGTCGATCAACCAGCGGAACGGCTCCTGGAGAGTCCCGAACAACCGGGCGGACAAGCCGGCGCCGGCGCGCGTCAGCACCGGCCGGGCGAACTCGAAGCAGAACAGGAACAGCAGCGCGCCCGCCAGCAGGCAGCCAGCGGCCGCCCACCGGCGCTCGTGCAGGACGAGCCGTTTGGCGAAGAAGAAGAGGGTCAGGAAGAGCAGGGCGCCGAGCGCCAGGAACCCGATCGCCGGCACCCGCAGCACCAGGGCATTCAGCACGCCGAATTCCGACGGCGCGTAAAACGATTTCCAGAGGTAGATCACCACCAGCCCGGTGATCACCGCCGGGAGGTAAAAGAGCACCCGGAAGAGCAGCTTGCCGCGCGGGATTTCCTGGAGCAGCACGGCCAGGATCACCGGCGGCAGGAAGGTGAGGGACATGACCAGCAGGCTGTAACGCACCGAGTTCCAGACGGCGCCCCACCAAGCCGCGTCCCAGAGCACGTCTCCGAAGTTGTCGAGCCCCACCCAGCGCGAGCCGCCCATGATGCGGTAATCCTGAAAGGCCAGCCGCGACCCCATCAGCAGTGGCAGGTATTGCCAGAACAGGACGGACAGCAGCGCCGGCAGTAGCAGGACATAGCCCCGGGCATACTTGCGGAATCCCCAGGCGCCCGCCTGGCCGGGCAGCCCGGCGTCCGGCGGGGTGAAGACCCGGGCAATCGTGCGGAAGACCAGGGCGAACGCCCCGACGATCGCAGCCAGCAGCAGGCCGGCGGCCAGGCGGCGCAGGAGCCGCTCGCGGGGCGGCACCCAGCCGATCATCTTGCGGTTGGTCTCCCGCGCCGAATCGTCCAGCAGGCCCCCCAGCACCGCGGCGCGGGCGGCTGGATCGTCCGGCAGCCGTCCGTCGTACAGCAGTTGCCGGGCACGCTCCAGGGGCTTGGTGAGCTGGACATAGACCAGTTGACAGTTGCGGCCATAGGGTTCCGGCTTGCCCATGGCAATCGCCATGGCAAAGCACTCTTCCCACTCCTTCGGGGCCAGCCGGATGATATCCTCATAACCGAACATCCGCAGGTACTTCGGGTTGACAAACCGGCCCATGCCGCCCTCGACCATGACCCGCGTGGCAATCCCGACCGCCTCGCGGCTGTCGCTGAATAGGAGATATTCCCAGGCCGCGTCGCGCACCGCCCGGTCCTTGATGCCGGCAAAGATACCCTGCATGCGGGAATTCAATTCGGTGCCGCGCTGGCCGCCCGGACCGGCGGGCATCGGGACCATGCCGACGAGATCGGGATTGACGGTGGAAAAAGTCTTTTCGTCAAGGTAGGCGCTGGCGAACGCCACCTGGCCGAGGTCCCAACTGCCGCCCACCCCGCCGGCGTCGGCGCTGACGTACCCGTGACGCTGGCGACCCGCGGCGTCGGTCCAAGGCTCGCCCCAGAGGCGCGTGTAGAAGTCCAGCGCCGCCACCCCGGCCGGGCTGTTGTACACCGCGCGCCACTGGTCAGTTCCCGGATCGTGAACGATGACCTCGCCCCCGGCCGACCACAGGTAGGTCACCCAGTGCCAGCTTTCGTTGGCGCCCCGACCCATCAGGATGCCGTAGAGCCCGTTGGCCGGGTCGGTCACCCGGCGGCAGATGGCTATCAGGTCGTCCCACGTCCAGTCGTTGCGGGGGTACGGCACGCCGCAGGCGTCGAGCAGGTCCTTGCGATACAACATCACCTTTCCCAGCACCCCGCCCTGCGGCACCGCCCAGAGGCGGACGACGCCGTCGGGACCCGGGCGGCGGATCACCGGCCAGATTTTGTCGTGAATGCGAAACCGCTGCTCGTCCGCGCTCATGGCGCTGAAATATCCGTCCTCCGGCTTGTCGAGCGGGTAAAGGAATCCCTGCTGGATATAAGTATCCGACTGCCGGAAGTTGACGTAGAGGATGTCGGGCGCCATGCCGCCGGCGATCGCCATCAGGATGCGCGAATCCGCCGCCTGTCCCTCGATGGAAATCCCCGAAAATGGTTCGAGGGCGATCGCGACCCGCTCCCAGGCATGCCGGCCGTAGGTCTGTGGGTCGGCCGCGTAGCGCGCCCGGTATTTCTCGGCAAAAATCGCGGGAAACCGCCGGGTGAACTCGTCAAAGACCGCCCGCGCAGCCTTCGAGGGAGTGTCCGTGCGCGTGGGGTCGGGCATCTCCCAGAGTTTGAGGTGGATGACCGTTTCGCCGTCACGGTCCTCGATCCACCCGGCGCGCGCGGCCGGCGGCGCAGCGACTACCAGGAACGCGGCAAGCAGCAACCCGGGCAGCCACCGGCAATGACCAAGACGGTCCATGATGCGGATTTCGCGGGTTGTCGCCACAAGGACGGGGGCATCCGCCCCACTCCAACGACAGGGCGCTCGTATGGAATTCCATTTAGTATGCCTCTCCCCTCTCGGGCGGGGCAATACTTTTCCCGAAAAACGCAAAAAAAGAGTTGCCTCTTCGCAAGTCCCTGCTATATTGAATCCATTGACTGCGGGGTGGAGCAGCCCGGTAGCTCGTCAGGCTCATAACCTGAAGGTCGTTGGTTCAAATCCAACCCCCGCTACCCATTTCGGGGCCGGAACAAGCGTTCCGGCCCTTTGTTTTCAAGGGGTTCCTGCATATCGCCCATTTTTTTGCCACGGCCGTGAAACGCGGCGAACGGCGTGAAATCCGGTGGCGTAAAACCAACCAAACCACTAATGGGAACCAACGGACCCCACCAACAAGCACCGCGCCGAAGGCGGGCGCGATGTCGCCGCAACGCGCCGCGGCGCGAAGCGCCAGCGCGGATCCAGATGGTCGTAGGCAAACAGCACCCCCTCTCCGCACTCATCAGGTAACACTCCGTTCATTCCGGACTGTCACCCCTTTTCCCCCTCACTTTGGCTCTGCCTATCGGCGGATCGCGCAGACAATGTGGAACGCGTTCTCTTCCCCACCGCTGGCGAATAGAACGGGGTCCTCGGCAAGGGCTTGCCGGGCGAGTTCCGGCCACTGACGCGGACTGAGGGGCTTGTTCTCCCGCTCGTAGTTGAGTTCCTCCCAGAACAGTCGCTTCAGACCTTCGAGGCCGTCAAGCCTCTGAAGGATGTTCAGAACGGTCTGCTGTCGTTCCACGTTCGCCATGCCCGCTTCACTTCTCCGCCGTAAGGATGCCTTTGATCTGTCCCGCCAGCGCCTGGAAGTCGGCCGTCACGATCTCCCAAAGGATGTTGTAGTCAACGGCGTCGTAGCCGTGGATCAGACGGTTGCGCGTGCCGATGATCTCGCGCCAGGGAATCGCCGGGTGCCCGTCCTTGGCGGCGTCGGAAATCCGGGTGGCGGCTTCGCCGACGATCTCGACCAGCTTCAGCAGGGCCAGGAAGAACACGCGGTCGGACTCCAGGTCCGCGCGCGTGCGAGGCTGGGCAAGGGCAACGGCTTCCTCGATGTGGTCGAGCATCTGCCGGAGCGCGACGCCGTCATCATGCCGCGACATAGAGCGCCTCCGCTTCGTGCAGGACCTCGTCCCGGAAATACTTGCTGATGCTGCCGGGGGTGTTCAGGTCCACCTTGTGGCCGAGAATGGCCGAAAGCTCGTCCTGCATCCGAATGAACGCCAGTCCGACCCGAACGCCGGGCTGAAACTCGACCAGCACGTCAACGTCGCTGTCGGGCCGGAAGTCGTCGCGGAGAACGGACCCGAACAGCGCCAGGCGGCGAATGCCGTTGGCGCGGCAGAATCCCTCGATCCGCTCGCGCGGAATCTCAATGCCGTGCAGTGTCATGGTTCCTTCTCCTTGTCCTTCGTAGCCTCGGCGGAGGAGGACTCTTCCGCCGCCTTGCCCTGCCGGACCCACTCGTCAACCTCTGTTGCCTTGAACTTCCAGAGGCGGCCCATCTTGTGGGCCGGGAGTTTCCGCCGTTCGATCCACTTGTAGACCGTGTCCGGGTTGACTCCCATGTGCGCCGCGATCTCGTCCACGGACAGCCAGCGTTCTTGCTGCATGGTCATTCTCGATTCTGAGTTCATGCCGGGAACCGCCCCTGCCTACCAGCAGGCAGGCGGCTTGCGCGTCCAAAGCGGTTCAGAATGTAGCAGGACGTGTCCACCAAGGCGAGCGGAAACCGCCGGGGACCGACCAGGGGCGGGCCGGACATACGCTTCAGACGGGTGCGGCGGACTGATCCTTGCTTGAATAGGGCAAGCCATCCTGACACAATGCTGCCTCATGGAAACCCATAGGGCGCGACCCGGTGACCGGCGAGCCGTTCCCGCCGGGGAGTCCCTACCAGCAGGCCGATACGGTCCGGGCCTTGTTCGTGGCGCTTGAGGCGATGGAGCGGCGGGGCCGGGTACGGGCGGAGCGGCCCCTTGACCCGAATCGCCCGAAGGTCGGCGCAAACTGGACGCCGGAAGAGGAACAGCAACTCCGCGACGGCTTCGCCGCGCACAAGCCGATTCCTGACCTCGCCACCATGCACGGCCGCACGGTCGGCGCAATCACGGCCCGGTTGGTCAAGCTCGGCTTGATCGAAAACAATCCGCTGAACCGTGCAGGCCAGGGCAACCGGCCGCCGGAGCGGAGCGGTTTCCGCACTTCGCCGGGCGGCGCGCCGCCGCCAGCCGGCGGTAGCGACGCGGACCCCTTGCCGTTCTGAAGGCGCCGCACGCCGGGCGCGGAGCGGCGCATTACAGCGCCGCCTGTCTGCCTCCGTCACAGGCAGGCGACAAGCGCCCGGAGCCGGGCGGCGTCCTTCTTCCACGCCTTGCCCGTCGTCCCGTCGAGGATTTCAAGCATCTGGTCTTTCGGCGTCTTGCTGCCGTTGGTCAACAGTTTCGGCATGGCGGACTGGATGGCGCGCCGGAACTCCTCCCGGCCGGGCTGGTCGTAGTGCTTCAGCACAACGTCAACCGTCTTGTGACAATGCATCGCACCCCATCCCCCATGCGATACCGCAACGAGCCTCATTTCTTATAGGGCTCCGTCTCCGGGCTCGCCGCCCTCTGCGCATTGTCATCCAGCCCCTGGCGTCTGGCGTCCGGCCTCTGGCATCCCCTCGACCTCCGCCTGGTCCACGAGCAGGGGGATATGGGCGGCGTTCCAGAGGTCGTCGCTCAGGACAAACGCGTTCCGGCCCGGCTCGAGCCGCAGGCCGGGCAGGCGCCATTCCGCGAGCTGCAGGTTATGGAAATCCGCCTGGCTCGCTGCGCCGAACCGCACGCGCTTGCCGCCGTTGACCGCCATCCCCCGCAGGCGCAGGGTGGCCACCAGCGGCCGGTCGGTCAGGTTATACACCTCGAGCACCGCCCGGTCCTCGATCACGCGCCAGTCGCGGAAATCCCCGAACTGCTGCCAGAGTTTCACATAGCCCCAGCCGGGGCCGAAAAACGACAGTGTGCCGCGGCCGGCCGTTCGGGCGATCTCGAGGGCGTCGTCGCGGGTGTTGTAGAACAGGCTCGTCACCAGCCGGTTGCTGTTGGCGGCGTAGTAGCCATCCGGCGCCAGGAGCGCGCGCCGCAGGACGAGCGCCGGCTCGTTGGTGAACGCCACCTGCCGCCGGAAATGGGCGCGCGGCCAGTCCCAGGGCCGGCCGGGATCGGGCGAGTGCTGACAGATTTCCAGGTAGCCGGCATCGGGAAACTGCTTAAAGAACTTCCGGACGGTGCCCGGCCAGTCGCGCTGCAGCAGCACCTCCTGCGGCTCGTTCGGGATGGTGAACGTCAGTAGGACGTTGGTCGGGGCATGGTACTTCATCTCGTTCCACGGCTCGAACCAGCGATCCACCAGCACCAGGGTGCCGGCCGGCAGGTTGGCGTCCATCCAGCGGTTGATTCGCGTGTAGGGCGTGGGATTGCCCGGCAGGGTCAGGACCGCCCGCAGCGGCGCGGCGGCCGAAGCCACCACCGCCAGGCAGAGGAGCGCCATCAGCCATCCGGCGCGCCC
>CAZEVX010000145.1:0-8505 GCA_964515705.1 uncultured Verrucomicrobiota bacterium
CGTTCCCCTGCACGGATCGCGCCGGGAGTGACCGCGGACAAGCGCAACTCCCGCAAATCGGGGAATGGCCGAAGCGTGTTGACTTTGTGCCGGGCGACCTGTTTGATACCTCGACGTGACGAGCGCTTGTTGGGGATGACAGGAGGGGCATGATGACCCGGGGACTTGGCTGGCGGGCGGCAATGGCGTTGGGGCTCTTGGCCGGGCGGCTGGCGGCTGCGGCGCCCGAACCGGAGGCCGCGACGGCGCGCTTCACCCCGGAGACGGACCTGATCACGAACGGGAGTCCGGCGGCGACCCTGGTCATGTCCGCTACGGATCCCGAAGCGGCCGAGGCGGCGCGGCAACTTGGCGCCGGGATGCAAGCGCGCCTTGGGGTGGCCTTTCCGGCCGCGACCGACGTTTCGCTTTGCCCCCAGCTATGGGGACCGCTGCCGGCGGAAGTCCGCGGGCGGAACCTGATCGTCGTCGGCAACCTGCACAACAACCGGCTGGTCTTTCCGCTCTACGCGGAGTTCTTCTGCGGCGCCGACAGCCTGTTCCCCGGCGGCACCGGCTACGAGTTGCGGACCATCAGCAACCCTTGGGGCACCGGCCGCAACGTGATCCTGGTGGGAGGCTCGACCCCGGCGGGCCTGCGGGCCGGCGCCGCGGCCTTGTTGGAGGCGCTGCCGTCCGCCACGGCCGCCCGCGTGACGGTCCCGCGCCTGCATGCGATCGTGCCGGGCGGCGACATCCGGGCCAAGCTGGAGGCCGTCGCCCGGCGTCTTCCGGACGCGGGATTCCGGCGCCCGGCCAACGCCTTCGAAGCTGATCCGGGCCTCTTTGCCGGGCCGGCCCTGCGCTATCACTGGACGGGCGATGCCCGCTGGGCCGAGCGGGCGCGCGCGGCGTTGCTCTATTTCAACGAGATCTATAACGGGAGCTACCTGTCCGACATGGAACATTACACGGCGGAATCCTTTGTCCGCGCCTGGGACCTGGTCGAGGAATCGCCGGTCTTCACGGAGGCCGAGCGCCAGGCGACGGCTCGCCGCATGCTGCAAACCGGCTGGCGCTGGAACGGCGGGCTCGCCGCCGGCGGCGGCCCCGGGATCGGCCACCTCGGCAACACGCATGGCACCATGATCATGATGACGAAGTGGACGGCCACGCGCTACTTGCAGCGCACGTTCGCGGGCGACCCGGGCGCGTCGGCCCGCCTGGCGCGGGCCGAGGCCGATCTGCGCGACCATTATCACATGGCCGCCGGCGGCTTCCTCGACGACAGCCACGGGATCGCCAGTCTGGGGTCGTTCCTGCGCTGGAGCGTCTCGGCGCGGGACCCGATCTTCCTGGAGACGGGCGCCGCGCGGCAGGGCCTGCTCTATGCGGCGACCTATTACGATCCGCTCGGCTACATGGCCGGGATCGGCATGTATGGCGAGGCGCGGCCGGGCGCCATGCGCGGCCGCTCGTCTTACTGGTGCGAGGCCTATCTCTTCCGACTGGCGGCGGTCCTGTTCCAGGACCCGGAACTGGCCATGCTCGGCGGACGCTTCGCCGAGTTCGGGCCGGTGGATGTCTGGCCGGTGATGACCCTCTCGGACTACGGCGCCGGGTCCTATCCGCCGCCGCCCGGCCTCAAACCCCGGCCGCCGACGCTGCCGGCCGGGTTGAGCCTCGTACCGTTCGATGCCCGCCGCTACCGCCTCTGGAACACCGGCGCGCCGACGCGCGGCATCCCAGCCGGCCAGCGCATGCCGATCCGCGAACGGATGTTCGACAAACTCTGTTTCCGCACCGGGTTCGCGGCGCAGGACCAGTACCTGCTGCTGCAGGGGCTGCAGCCCGAGACCGAAGACGCCAATACCATCGCCCGCTTTACCGACCGCGGGCAACTCTGGCTGACCCACAACTCCGCCCAGGAAGGCCACTTCGTACGCAACGGCCTGTTCCTCAGCGACGGCCTCAACGACCGGCGCATCCAGAGCGGCTGCCGGTTGGACGCCGCCGGCCGCTTCGACGACCTGTCCATGATCAGCAGTACGCTGCCGGATTTTTACGAGTCCGACTGGCAGCGCGCCGTCTTCTGGCGGCCCGGCCGCTGGTTCGCCGTGCTCGACCGCGCGGTGCTGGCGCGGGCCGGCCAGTTCGCCGTCCAGTCCATCTGGCGCCTGCCGCCGATCCCCGGCGCCTGGGATGCCGGGGCCGGCCGGCTGACGGCCCGCCAGCACGGCCAGCGCTTTGGCATTCAGTCCGCCGACCGCCTGCCGGCCAGCGCCGCCTTCGAGATGCCGACTGGCGGCATGCCGGACATCTACGAAAACCCGTTCATCCTGCGGGAAACCCAGTCCGGCCGGTACGCCGCCCGCCGCGCGCTGACCTTTCAGCATCTGCTGGCGGTCACCGACGCGGCGGAGCCCGAGAATGCCTATGCGCTGGAGCGGCTCGGCGAGACGGCCGCCCTTGTGCGCGGACCGGACAACGACGTCTGCCTGATCGGCATGGGGGGGGTCGGCGAGCGGGTCCTTGGCCTGGACACCGATGCGGGCCTGTTCGCGCTGACCCCCAGCAACCTGTTCCTGGCCGGGGCGCGCATGGTGTTCCTGGATGGGACCAACATCCTCGAAGCGGCGCGCCCGGTCTCGGCGCGGGTGGACATGAGGACCGGCGATGTCCGCGCCGGTTTCGACCAGGACGATCTGCGCCAAGCGGCCTCGACGTGGGTCCTGAAATCGCCCGCCGCCGGGCGTCCGGACTGGAAAACCGACAAGCCCCGGGACCTCTGCGGAATCCTGGCGGAACGGCTGGCAGCGGCCGCGCGCGAACGCCCGGCGTTGGCTTCTCCCGCCGCCGGGGAGAGGGTTCCGGCGCCGCGGCCGGCCACGCCGGGCCCCGCGCCGCTGGTCTTGGTTTGGGAAAGCCGGGAGGCCGGCAGCCTCGGCCGGCCGCCGGCCGGCCTGGACGTCATGGCGACGCCCGGCGCGACGCGCGGCGAGCCCGGCGACCTCGTCAACCGGATCGTTCCCGGCCAGGGCGAAGGCGTGGCGTGGCCGGGGGCGGAGGCGGTCGTGGAACTCTCCTGGCGGCAGATCGAATCCATCGCCGAAATCCGCATTCACGGCGGATTGGCCGGCCGGCGCGGGCAGCCGGCGCTGCCGCGCGCCGGGGACCGGCCCGTTACCCTGGCCTGGGACCCGGGTGCGACCTCGTCGCCGGCGCGGGTCGAAACCCGGCTCGCCGACCTGCACATCCGCATGGACCCGTCCTACAAGGGGGAATCCTGGGCCTACCGCTACTGGACCGTGCTCTGCGGCGGCGCCCGCGCGGCGGGCGTGCGGGTGACCGTCCCGCGCGCCACCAACGACACCTGGAGCGGCATCGGCATCAGCGAAATCGAGGTGCTGACCACGAACCGCGGGCCGTTGGACGTGGACCAGGTCGTCGTGGCCGACCTGGGCTGGGAGGGCGGGCCCGGGATTCTGGTCTCCACGACGGAACGGCGCCTGACGGCGCTTGGGCCGGACGGCAAGACGCGCTGGAGCAAGTCCTTGTCCGGGCGCCTGCCCTCCGTCATCGCCGCGGATCTCGGGGGCGACGGGCGGCCGGCCGTCCTGGCGTCCTGCTACGATCAGCGCGTCTACGCCTGGGACGCCGACGGGCGCGAGCGCTGGACCATCGATTGCAGCGATCTCTACCGGCAAAGCGGCGGCAAGACGGGACAGAACGGTTCAACGCCCTATGCCGTCGGGTTCTGGGAACCGCGGCCGGGCGTACGGCGCTTGCTGGTCGGACAATACGCCGGCCCGAGCGTCCTGCTCGACGAACGCGGCACGCTCCTTGGCTACACCGGCCTGGGCGGCTATACGCCGCGCCGGTATTTCGGCCCGGCAGACCTGAACGGCGACGGCCTCTCCGAACTCTGCCTCTACTCGATCCTCTACCGCGGCGGCGGGACGATCTGCCCCCATGGCGTGGACCGCGACGGACAACCGGTCTCGCCGGCGCGGCAGATGGCGGCTCCCGGCGGCGCCCCGTTCGCGGCGCAGTTCCTGCGCCAGGAACCTGGCTGCGCCGCGGTGATCGCCCCCGGCGGCGCCGGCGTGTACGACCTGAACGTTGCGGCCCACCGCCATGGCGGGGCCAACGCCCGCTGGGAATCCCTCGGGCGGCCGGTTTCCGCCGGCCTGGTCCACGACACGGACGGTGACGGGCGCGAGGATCTGCTGGTCGGCGGACGCGACGGATTTCTCACGGTGTTTTCGGCCGACGGCGTGCCCCAGCGCACCGTGCTTGTCGGCGAGGACGTCAAGGGGATCCAGGCCTTTGGCTCGGGGACCACGCTGGCCAGCGTGGTGGCGACACCGGGCGGCCTGCGGGTCTATGATGCCCAGTGGATCCCGCAGGGGGCGCACGCGGACGCCTATGCCGGGCTGGTTGCATATCAGCCCGACCAGCGCCGCTTCCTCGCCGTGACCGAGGACGCGCGAGTGCAATTGTGGCAACTGCCAGAAGGCCGCCGCCCGTAGGCGGGGGGGGCATTGTTGCCGGCCGGCCGGCGGCGTCGCGCGGAGGATCTGCCGCATGAGCATAAGCGTCACCATGTCCGCCGGGATGCGGTTGGCGGCCGTCTGCCTGTGGGTCGCGGCCGGTCCGCGCGCGCGGAGTCTCGCAGCCGACACGGGAGTCGTTGCTATGACCGATCATGGGGTCCAATCCAACGCGCCGACCGGCGCGGGAACGGCCGACGACCGGGCCCGGACGCAGATCGCAGCCGGCCAGGCGGCCACCAACCATGCCGCGGCGCGCGCCGCCTTCGAGGCGGTGTTCGACATCCCGGGAGTATCGCCGTACTGGCGGGCGCAGGCGCAGATGCAGATCGCCAACGCCTGGCGGCAGGAAGGCTGGCGCAGCGCCGATCGCGATGCCTGTTGGGCGCAGGCCCGGACCGCCTGCGCCAAGGTCCTGGACATCCCCGGCGTGCCGTCCGCCATGCAGCTCGAGGCGGTGCGCGCCCTCGCGTTCAATTTGCAGACGTTCCAATCGCCAGCGGTCCATCAGGAAACCGTCGCCGGCTTGGACGGCCTGCTGGTCCGCACGAACTTGCCGGCCGAGGTCACGGCCGGCCTGCGGGTGGCCCTTGGCAAATGCCAATATCTGAACCGGCGCTTTCCGGACGCCGAGTCCGCCCTGGCCCCGGTGGCCGTCGCCGCCGGCGCTCTGCCGCGGGATGCGGCCGAGGCCGAGTTGCTGCGCGGCTTGAGCGCCTATCGGGCGGGGGATGACGCGCGCGCCGCGTCCCATCTGCGCCAGGTGCTGACCCTGCCCGGCGCCGATGACGCCATGCGGCACGACGCCCTGCTGCGGCTCCGGCTGCGGAAGCTGATGCCCGACCCCGAGGCGTGGCTCGCGGTCCTGTTCGTCGGCGCCAGCCAGACGCAGGTGGGCAAGGTGCCGACCATGGTCGAACTCCTGGCGGCGTCCGCGCCGGCGGGAACGCCGCGCATCATTGCCGACGGCTACCTCCGCGGCGGCACGGGTCTGCACAAGTTCTGGGAAGAGGGCGACGGCCCGGGCACCCTGCGGGAGCGCATTCGGGAAGAGCCCTGGGACCGCGTGGTGTTCGAGACCCATCCGTACCTGTTTGGCGCGGACGTGTTCCGCACGTATTCCGCCAAGGCGGCCGCCCTAACGCGCGCCAGCGGCGCCACGCCCGTGATCTTCGAAACTCCGCCCTTCCTGCGCCATGATTGTCCGGCGGTGTTCGAGCAGGCGCATGCCGACACGCTGGCGCTGGCGGCCGAGCTGGATGCGCCGGTGGCGCCGGCGGCCCTGGCCTTCCTGCGCTTCTGGGGCCCCGCGCCAACCCTCGATCAGCGCAAGGTGCTTTACCATCCCGACGCCGTCCATCCCTCGCCGCAAGGCGCCTACCTGATCGCCTGCTGTCTCTACGCGGCCTTGACCGGGCGATCCCCACTCGGGCTCGCGTCCCGCATGCCGCATCTCGCCCCGCCGGGAATCTCCCCCGACGAGGCCCGCGTCCTGCAGGAGGTTGCCTGGCAGGCGATCTCCGAAACGCAGGCCGCGCTCGCGGCCCGCAAGGCCGCCGGTGGCGGCCCGCGGTCCAACCCGGCGTCGTCCCCACAACCCCCACCCCCCGGAGCCCCGTGATCTCCATCAAGCCCCATCATTTCGTGGACATCCTCTCGTCCGTCGGCGAAGGGACAACCGAGTTCCAGCCGCATCCCTACGGCCACGCCGTGCACAGCGTGGCCGCCCGTCTGCTGGCGCAACGCGACCTGGAGATTCAACTCGAGTTCGGCGCCGACGACATCTGCCGGCCCTGCCGGCACAACCGCGGCGGCCTGTGCGACGACACGATCGACACCTCCTACCGGCCAACCGCCCCCAAGTCCAAGCGCGAGTGGAACCTGCTGCTCGACCGCCGCTGGTGCGAGCGGCTCGGCCTGCGCGAGGGCGAACGCCTGACCGCGCGCGCCTTCGGCGAACGCCTGCGGGACCGCGCCGGCGATATCCGCGACATCTACCGCGAAATCCCCGCCGAGCGGACGGCGATCAAACAAGCCGCCCTCGAACGGGGTGTCGCCAGGTTTCTGGATGCCGCGGCGCACTGTCCGCGCGCCCGCGCCGGCCAATGACCACGGCGGTCAGTCTCCGGCGCGGTCCGAACGGGCCCGGCGCAGGGCGCCGGCCAGGTCGCGGAAATCGGCCGGCCAGGGGGCCGTGAACTCGAGGCGCCGGCCGGTGGCGGGATGGTCGAACGCCAGGGTCTCGGCATGCAGCATCTGGCGCGGCGCCGGGGCCGGCAAGCCGGCGGTGGCGCGCCGGCCGTAGACGGTGTCGCCGACGACCGGATGCCCGCGGTGCGCCAGGTGCACCCGTAACTGATGGGTGCGGCCGGTTTCCGGCTTCAGCCGTACGAGCGCCGCCGGCCCGAACGATTCCACGACGGCATAGTGGGTGACGGCCGGCCGCCCCGTGTTCGGGACGGCCGACATTTTTTTCCGGTCGCGCGTGTGCCGGCCGATGAGCGTGGCGATGGTGCCGCGGGCCGGGTCGGGCACGCCCCACACCAGGGCGACATAGGTTTTCGACACCCGGCGCCGCTGGAACTGCGCGACCAGGGCAGCCTGGGCGGCGGCGGTCTTGGCCACGACCATCACGCCGCTGGTGTCGCGGTCGAGCCGGTGGACGATCCCCGGCCGCTGGTCGCCGCCGATGGCGAACTCCGGGCCGGCGTGATGCAGCAGGGCGTGCACCAGGGTGCCGGTGGCGTGGCCGGCGGCCGGGTGCACGACCAGTCCCGCCGGCTTGTCGAGCACGATCAGGTCGGCGTCTTCGTGCAGAATGGCGAGCGGGATCGCCTCCGGCCGCAGGGCAACCGGAGCCGGCGCGGGCACGACCAGCGCGATGTTGTCCCCGGCGCGCACGGGGCGGTGTTCCTTGACAGCCGCGCCGTTGACCGTGACGCTCCCCGCGCGGATCAGCGCCTGGAGGCGGGCGCGCGAGAGCGCCGGCAGCCGCCGCGCCAGCCAGACGTCCAGCCGCGGCCCGGCCTCGTGCGGGGCGGCGGCGAACCGGAACGTCTCCGGCGCGGCCGCGGCGCGGCCATGGGCGTCCGGGTTGCTGTCCGGGGGTGTGGTCATGGCCGCTGGCAAGCTGCCTTATGGCGTCCGGGCGCCGGGCCGTCCGGGCGGCGCCAGGACCCAGAGCGCCAGGCCGACGGCGAGCAGCGCGACGCTGACGGCCTGGGCGGCATTCAGGCCCAAAGCGTCGAGGCGCAGGCGGTCATCGCCGCGCCAGAACTCGACCGCCAAGCGCGCCGCCGGGTAGAGCAGCAGGTATAGCGCCAGCCCGCGGCCGTTGCGGGATCGGCGCGGGTAGTACCAGGCCAGCCCGGCGTAGATCAGCAGCGCCAGGGCCGTCTCGTAGATCTGGACCGGGTGGCGCAGGGCATCGTGGGCCCAGACGCACCAGGGCGCCGTTCCGGGACGCCCGAAGCAGCAGCCGTTGAGGAAACATCCCAGGCGGCCGATCGCCTGCCCGAGCGGCAGGGCGGTCACCACGAAATCCGAAAACGGCGCCCAGGGCACGCCCTTGAAGCGGGCGTAGAGCAGGGCGGCCACCGTGGCGCCGAGCAGTCCGCCGTAGAAGACGAGCCCGCCCTGGTCCACCCGCAGGATCAGGCCGGGCGCGGCGCGGAATTCCACGGCGTTGGCCAGCACGTACGCCGCGCGCGCACCGGCAATGCCGCTCACCATGATCCAGAACGCCAGGTCGCTGACGAAGGCCGATCCATACCCGGCGCGGCGCCCGAGCAGCGTCAGGTGCGCGATGCAGGCCAGAAAGGCCGCGGCGACCAGCACGCCGTACCAGTAGACCGGCCGTCCGAGAAGATGGAAACACACCGGGTCCATGGGGGGTGGAGATCGGCCGGGCGGCCGACGGCTAGTGTGGTGCGTCTAACGCGTCTTTACATTCGGCGCCGCCCGGAGGTCGGCG
>CAZEVX010000146.1:0-8495 GCA_964515705.1 uncultured Verrucomicrobiota bacterium
CCCGGCCGGCCGGGGCGGCCGTCGCGCGGATGACGAGCACGTCGTCCACGACCACCCGGCTGTAGTAGGCCAGCAGGAAAAACGAGCCGGCGTAGTCGAGCACCGCCAGCAGGGTGCAGAGCGCGATCATGCCGCGGTAGGGCCACAGGTAGGCGCCCAGGAAGCGCCGCAGCAGGGAGAAGGGGCCGACGCGGCGGTCCCGCGGCCGGTAGGGCGGCCGGTAAGCGTAGCGGCGGTGGTGGGCCCGGATCATGCCTTCTCGTCCTCGATCACGCCGCGGCCGACGTGCCGCAGGTAGAGCCCGCGGTACTGGCCGTTGGGGATTGCCATCAGGTCGGCATGGTTGCCGATTTCGAGGATGCTCCCGGCGCGCAGCAGCACGATGCGGTGGGCGTTGCGGATGGTGCTCAGGCGGTGGGCCACGAGGAAGGAGGTGCGGTCCTCGAGCACCCGCTGCATGGCGCGCTGGATGGCCTGCTCGGACTCGCTGTCCAGGGCGCTGGTGGCCTCGTCCATGATCAGGATCGCCGGGTCCGCCAGGACCGCGCGCGCGATCGTCAGGCGCTGCTTCTGGCCGACCGAGAGTTGCAGGCCCTCCGTGCCCAGGACCGTGGCGTAGCCCCGCGGCAGGGTCGTGACGAAGTCGTGGATCTCGGCCACCCGCGCGGCCATCTCGATCTCCTCGGCCGAGGCGGCCGGCCGGGCGTAGCGGATGTTGTCGGCGACGCTGACGGAGAAGAGCAGCGGATCCTGCAGGACGATGCCGAACTGCGACCGCAGGGCCTTGAGGTCGAAGGTCCGCACGTCGCGCCCGTCCAGCAGCAGGCGGCCGCGCTGCCGGTCGACGAACCGCATCAGCAGCAGGAGCAGCGTGCTCTTGCCGCAGCCGGTCGGCCCGACCAGGGCGATCGTCTCGCCGGGCCGCACGTGCAGGCTGAAGTCGCGGATCACCGGCTGGCCGGCCAGGTACTCGAACCCCACGCCGTCGAACTCGACCTCGCCGCGCAGCCGCCCGGCGGGAGCCGGGGCCGGCGGGGACTGCACGTCCGGCTGTTCCCCGTAGATTTCGCCAATCCGTTCCAGGGCGATGCGCACGTCCTGCAACTGGCGCGCCAGTTCCGAGAGGCGCACGGCCGGCCAGAGCATCTGGGTGGCGTAGGCCGTAAAGGCCGTGACGTCGCCGTAGGACATGTCGCCGCGCAGCACCATGGCGCAGCCCAGGAAGAAAATCAGCGCCCGCCCGGCGTTCTGCAGGATCGCCGAGTTCTGCCAGAAGCGCGAGTTGGTGTAGCCGGCCAACTGCATCAGGTCCATGCTGACGGCCGACTGGTCCTGGAACAGGCCCTGCTCGCGGGACTCCGTGCCGTAGGACTTGACCGCCAGGCTGGCAACCAGCCGGTTCTGGACCCCGCCCGAGAGGCGGTCGAAGGACTGCCGGTAACTGCGGGAGACCGTGACGAGCGTGCCGATGTTGAGCCGGTAGTTGATCAGGAACCCCGTCACCAGCCCGACGATCAGCAGGGCCATGCGCCAGTTGAGGGCGAAGGTGGCGGTGATCGCGAACGAGGCGCAGACCAGGTCGGCCACCAGGCTGATGGTCTGGGCCGAGAGCATCGTGGCCACGGTGCCGGTGTCGCCCATCAGCCGGTTGACCAGCATGCCGGTGCTGTGGTTCCCGTAGAACCGCAGGGAGAGACCGAGCAGGTGGCGGTAGAGGGCGTTGCGGATATCGAAGACGAAGTGCTGGCCGACCCAGGCGATCCCCTGGGTCTGCACGAAGGCCAGCAGCGGCACCAGCAGGGCCAGCAGCACGCGGACGGTCCCGAGCGGCATGACCAGCTCGCGCTGGTTGCGGGCCACGACCTGGTCGATAAACGCCCGGGTGATCAGCGGGCCGCTCATGGACAGGCCGGAGAGCACGGCCGTGAGCCCCAGGAGCAGCAGCATTGGCCGGCGGTAGGGCTGGAGGAAGCTCCGCAGCAGGCCGAGCTTGGATGGGTGCGAGGTCGTCATCGGATGCCCGGCCGGGGAGCGGCCCGCGGCCCCCCGCCGCTCAATCCAGGCCGAGCAGGAACAGCCAGAAGCAGGTCGTCCCGTACCGGATGAAGGCCTCGGCGGTCGTGCCGGGCGGCACGGTGTAGCCCCGGGCGTCGAAGGAGCAGAAGGCCACGCGGTAATTGTTTTGCCCGTCGGACTGGATCACGTTGCGCAGTTGCTCGACGCGGCCGCGGAAGCGCACGCGCTGCCGGCCGCGGTAGGAGGCCAGCCAGGCCTCGTAGGGGTCGCCGGGCTTGACGCGCAGGGCGTGGCGCTCGGAGATGCGCAGTTTCAGGATTTGCTTGGTGCCGCCGAAAATCTCGTAGAGCAGGGTCTCGGGCCGGACCAGTTCGCCGACCACGAATTCGTAGCGCAGCACCTGGCCGGCGATCGGGGCGCGGATTTCCCGCGCCCGCACGGCGGCGTCCATGCGCGCGGCGGCGTCGCGCCGCGCCTCGAGTTCCTGGCGCAACACGCCGAGTTCCTTTTCGAACAGGCTCAAGTCGCGGTGCTGGAGCGACTCCAGCTCGGCGCGCGCCAGTTGTTCCTTGAGCTGGTCATCCTCGAGCACGCTGCCGGCCACCAGCCCGCGGCTCAGCCCTTCGCGGGTGCGCGCCAGGCGGCTGACGGCGTTCTGCAGGCGCAGCGTGGCGACCGCGATGTCCTCGCGCAGGCGGCGCTGCTGCTCGACGGTTTCGGCCTCGCCGCGCCGCAACTGGGCCTCGGCCTTCTGGACCTGGCTGCGCGCCTCCTCGAGCGCGGCCTGCTCCTCGGCGGCGCTCAACTGCACCAGCAGGTCGCCGGCGCGGACCTCCATCCCGGTGTGCGCCGCGATCGTCGCGACCACGCCGACCGTCGGCGAGCGCACCTCGGCATACTGCTCGGTGGTGACGAACCCGTTGGCGGGCACCCGCTGGGGCACCCGCACCAGGACCCCGGCCAGCAGCACGGCGAACACCGTGACCAGGCTGGCGACCAGCAGGCGGCGCCGCTTGAGCCGCCGTTCGAACGCGGTCAGCGGCAACCCGGTCGCGGCCGTCTTCTGGAAGATGCCCATATCACTTCTTCAGGACCTTGAGCTTCAAAAAGTCCTTCGCCAGCATGCGCATGCTGTCGTCCTCGTCGTCGTAGCGCTTGACGCACAGGTCGCACTCGGCGCACTTGGTCTCGTAGCAGTTGCGGTGGACGCGCGAGGGATACATTTGGCGGAAGGCCTCGTAACACTCCTTGGAGCAGAAGACGTAGCGTTCCTGGTTGGTGCCGAAGGCGATCTGGACCAGGCTAAAGCCGTCCTGGTGGGGGTCGGCCGGCCCGTTGCACCAGCCGCAGGTGAGTTTCAGGCGGTTGACCACCTGCTTGTAGCGCTGGGTGATCTCCTCCTCGGTCCAGAGATACTCGATCCAGGAGACGGCTGCCTTGGTGATCTTGGCGATGACGACGTCGTTGCGGATCACGATGATGTCGCCCGCGGGCAGGATGTAGCAGCGCTCGCCCTCGAGCGGCACGGCGGTGTCGCGCAGGTGGATGCGGACCGGGCTGCGGTGCGGAACCTCGAAGGTGTTCCAGCCGCAGGCCTCGCAGATCGTGGCGAAGAGGTGCTCGTTGAGGTGTTCGCCGCACTTCGGGCAGACGCCCATGCGGATGACGTGCAGGTCCTTGAGCGAATCCTCGGCCGCGACCTGGGCCTGTTTCTCCGCCTCGCGCTGGACGCGCTTCTCTTTCTCCTCGTATTCGTCCTCGAGGATGATGATGTCCCGCTCCAGCTTGTCCCGCTGCTGGTCGGGCATGACACTCTGTTCCAGGGTCGGCGGAACCTCCGGCGGTTCTTCCTCTTCGGCCGACGGGCCGAGCCGCAGCAGGTCTTTCAGGGAGCGCATGGACACAATCGCACACTCCTCAACGGGCGTCCGCGGGCGCCGCCGGTCAGTTCTCCGCCAGGCCGCCGGCATATCCGCCGGCATACCGGAAACGGGCATAGGCGCGCAACAATTCCACGGCAATCACTATTTGCCGTTTCTGGGCGTCCGTCAAGTCTTTTTGGGCATCGAGCACGTTGCGGCTGCGGCCTTCGCCCAGGCAAAACCGCTCGTTTTCGGCCTCGAGCGCCTGGCGCGCGGCGCCGATGGCCTCCACCACCAGCGCCAGGCGGTCCTGCGCCGTCAGGAACTGCTCGTGGTACAGCCGCAGGTCGGCGGCGATGCCGATGGCGGCCTGCCGCAGAAGTTCGCGCCGCTCGGCGACCGTGGCGTCGAGGGCGCGCACGCGCGCCTTCTCGGTCTGGTAGCCCCAGGGGCGTTTCCAGGTTATCCCGATGCGGCCCGCCAGGGTGCGGTCGCCGAGGAGGCGCTCGCTCCCCAGCCCGCGGTCGGGATCCTCGCCCTGGACGCTGGCCTCTGCCCGCAGCGACAGGTCGTCCCGCAGCCGGTCTTGTTCGAGGGCGCGTTCGGCCTCGGCCACCTCGATGGCGTCGCGGAGGTCGAGGTAGTCGCCCCGCGCCTCGAAGGCCGCCGCCGCGGCATACACCGGCGGCAGGTCCACGGCGTCGGCCCACAGCACCAGGACGTCATAGGAGACCCGGAAGACGCGGGGCGGGTCGCCCGGCGGCACGCCCAGGGTTTGCAGCAGCCGCAGGCGCGCCTGGCGGCAGGCCTGCAGGGCGCCCGCGCGCGCCTCGCGCCACAAGGCGACCTCCGCGCGGGCGGCGAAGAGCTGGTATTCGGGCACGATGCGCAGGCGCACGAGCGCCTCGGCTTCCTTCAGCAGTTTCTCCACCCGCGCCAGCGCCAGGTCGGTTACCTGGCGCTGGGCCTCGGCCTCGCAGAGGCCGATATAGCCCTGCTCGACATCGTGACGGCAAGCCTGGCTGACGGCCAGCCAGCGGTTGCGCAGTTGGCGGACCTGCCGGGCGGCGCGCGTGTCGGCCAGCTCCCATTGCCGGAAGCCGCGGTCCTGCAACAGCGGAACGTCGAGCGTCAGGCCGGCCTGGCTCTGCCAGAGGTCGCCCGCGCCGGTCTCGGGCGTGTCGTTCGAGGCGGAACCTGCCAGGAACCGTTCCGCCACCCGCGTGCCGATCCGGACGCCGGGACGCAGGGCGGCGTCCAGGCCGGCCTGCAACTCGGCGGTCCGGCGCCCGGTCACGGGCGCCGTCAGCGTGCCCTGCGCCAGCAGCTGGGGGTCGAAAAAGCCGCCCAGGGCGTCGCGGTCGGCCCGGCCGCGCTCGGCCTCGAATTGCGCCGCGCGGACGGTGGGATTGTTCGACCAAGCCTCCGCCACCAGGGCTTCCAGGTCCAGGTTGGCGCGGCTGTCCAGCGCTCCGGCGCCGGCGGCCAGCCAGAGGACGACCGGCAGGGACAGGCAGTGGCGGAGAGCGTTCATGACGGCGGCGGGGTTTCCGCGGGGGGCGGGCGCGGCGTGCGCAGCATCTCCAGGGCGTGCGCGGTCACCGTGTCGGGCGTGATGGCGCGGAGACAGGAGGTGTCTCGAAAGCGGCAGCGCCGCGAAAAACAGGGCTGGCAGCGGAGCTGCGCCCGCAGCACGCGGTGTCCCGCGCCGTAGGGGCCGGTGCGCAGGGGATCGGTGGGCCCGAACAGCGCCAGGACCGGCGTCCCGACGCTGGCGGCCATATGGACGGGGCCGGAATCGTTGCCGATCACCAGGTCCATGGCCTGGAGCAGGCCGCCGAGCGCGGGGAGCGCCAGCGCCCCGGCGAGGTTGGCGGCCGGGCGGCCGATCTCGCGGCACAGGGCCTCGGCGGCGGGGCGGTCGCCGGGCCCGCCGAGCACATAGAGCGAGGCGCCGGCCTGCTCCTGGAGTTCGGCGGCGACGCGGGCGAAGCTTGGGGCCGGCCAGGTCTTGCTGGGCCAGCGCGACCACGGCACGAGCGCCACGCGCGGGCGGGGTTCGGACGGCCGCTGCGCCGGGAAGGCCACCGGGAACACGGGCGGGGGCACGGGTAGGCCCAGGCAGCGGACCGCATCGAGGAGTTCGTCGACCGCGTGGCGCTGCTTGTCGCGCGGGCCGGCGACGGCGTCGTACAACCAGCGCGCGCCCTCCCGATGAAACGAGGGGCCGAGGCGCCGGCGGGCGCGGGCCGCGCGGGCGGCCACGGCGCTCTTGAGGATGCCTTGGAGATCCACCACCCAGTCGTAGGACTGCGCCCGCAGCCGCCGCAGGTTGTCCAGCAAGGCCCGCGGGCTGGCGCTGCGGTCGAGGGGCACGACCTGGCGGACGTCACGGAAGCAGCGCACCAGGTCCTGGTACGGCGGGTGGACGGCCCAGTCGATCGCGGCGCCCCATCCGGCCCGCAGGCCATGCACGGCCGGCAACGCGTGGAACAGGTCTCCCAGGGAACTGAGCTTGATCACCAGCACCCGCCGCGCGGGGGCGGGCGTATGAGGGGTTGTGTCCATGCCGATAACAGAACGCCGGGCGGCGCCCGGCGTTCCGCGGGAATCTGTCCTTCCGGTCCCGCGGACGGGCGCCGTCAGACGATCACTGCCTCTGGCGGCAATCCTACCGCACGGTCGGTGGCCGATGCAACGGGAAAAACCAGCCTGGAGGCGCAGAACGGCGCTTGTCAGCCGGCCGCAAAACGGGTACAAGTTTCGGCCGCATGCAAGCCCTCGTCAAAACCGCCGCCGGTCCCGGCAACCTGGAACTGCGCGAGGTGCCCGAACCCGCGGCCGGCCCGGGCGAGGTCCAGATCCGCGTGCGGGCGGCCTCGATTTGCGGATCCGATCTGCACATCCGCCGCGGCGACATCGGCATCCCGATGCGCTACCCGGTGATTCCCGGCCACGAGTTCGCCGGAGAGATCGCCGCCCTGGGTCCCGGCGTCGCCGGGCTGGCGCCGGGCGACCGCGTGACCGCCGAGAACACGCGCTCGAGTTGCGGCCGATGCCCGCAATGCGCCGCCGGCAGCTACAACCTCTGCCGCGACCGGCTGGCCACGGGCTATGCCTACGACGGCGCCTTCGCCCCGACGGTCGTCGTGCCCGCCGCCCGCGCGCACCGGCTGCCCGCCGCGGTGGATTTTCCGTCCGGCGCCCTGACGGATCCCTCGGCCTGCGCCTATCACGCGGTCCAGGAATTGACGCGCGTCGAGCCCGGCGCCCGCGTCCTGATCACCGGCCCGGGGCCGATGGGGCTGTTCAGCCTGCAATACGCCAAGGCGGCCGGCGGGGAGATTATCCTGGCCGGCCGCGCCGGGGATGCCCGGCGGCTCGAGCTCGGGCGGCGCCTCGGCGCCGATCACGCGATCGCCGGGGAGCCGCTCGAGGACCAGGTGCTGGCCCTGACCGGCGGCGAGGGCGTGGACGTGGTGCTGGAGTGTTCCGGCGCCGCGCGCGCCGCCGAGGCCGGGCTGCGCTGCCTGAAACGCCAGGGACAGTACACCCAGATCGGCATTTTCGGGCAGCCGGTGCGCGTCGATTTCGACCAGATGCTCTATCGCGAGTTGCGGCTGGTGGGGTCGTTCAGCCAGAAGTTTCTCGGCTGGGAGCGCGCCCTGGCGCTCTGCGCCCAGGGCAAGGTCCAGGCCGCCCCGCTGATTACCCATCGCTTTCCGCTGTCCGCCTGGGAAGAGGCCTTCGCCCTCTTCGAGCGCGGGGAGGCCGTCAAGGTCGTGTTCGAGATGCCCTGAACCAGGAGCCGCCGCCATGCCGAAAACCGCCATTGTCACCGCCGGGGCGCCGCGCCCGGTGGCTCGCTATTCCCAGGGGATCCGTGTCGGCAACACCCTCTACGTGCAGGGGGTCATCGCGCTCGACCCGGCCACCCAGCGCCTGGTGGAAGGGCCGTTCGCCGCCGAGGCCGAGCGGATTTTCGCCAGCCTGCGGGCGATCCTGGAGCAGGCCGGGATGACCCTGGCGGACGTCGTCAAGGTCACCGCGTTCCTGGCCGACCTGGACGACTATCCCGTCTTCAACGAAGTGTACGGCCGCCACTTCCGCGCCGACCCGCCGCCGGTGCGCACCACCGTGCAGGCCAAGCTGCCGCTGGGCGCCCGGGTCGAGGTCGAGGTCGTGGCGGCGGTCTGACCCGGAGGCCTACGGAAAGGAACCCCATGCCGCGGCGCACGGATATCCGCAAGGTGATGATCATTGGGTCGGGCCCGATCGTGATCGGGCAAGCCTGCGAGTTTGACTATTCCGGCACGCAAGCCTGCAAGGCGCTGCACAAGCTGGGGTTCGAGATCGTGCTGGTCAACTCCAACCCGGCCACGATCATGACCGATCCGGGGATGGCGGACGCCACCTACATCGAGCCGCTGAACGCCGCCCGCATGGCGGAAATCATCGCCCTCGAGCGGCCGGACGCCCTGCTGCCCAACCTCGGCGGCCAGACCGGGCTGAACCTGTGCTCGGAATTAGCGCGCACGGGCGTCCTCGAGAAGTTCGGCGTCCGCGTGATTGGCGTCCAGGTGGACGCCATCGAGCGCGGCGAGGACCGCATCGCCT
>CAZEVX010000147.1:0-8476 GCA_964515705.1 uncultured Verrucomicrobiota bacterium
GAACGTCAAGATCGAGGACCTCGGCCGGGCCAACCGCGGGACGGCGGACAGGGAAAACGCCACCATCATCGAGGGCGCCGGCAAGACCTCGGCCATCCAGGGACGGGTCGCCCAGATCCGCAAACAGATCGATGAGACCACCTCCGACTACGATCGCGAAAAGCTCCAGGAACGGCTGGCGAAACTGGCCGGCGGAGTGGCCGTGATCAACGTCGGCGCCGCCACCGAGACGGAGATGAAGGAGAAGAAGGCGCGCGTCGAGGACGCCCTGCACGCCACGCGGGCGGCGGTCGAAGAAGGGGTCGTCGCCGGCGGCGGCGTGGCCCTGCTGCGCTGCCAGGCGGCCGTCGAGAAGATCGAGGCCAAAGGCGACGAAGCCGTCGGGGTCCAGATCATCACGAAGGCGCTCGAGGCCCCGCTGCGCCAGTTGGTGGCCAACGCCGGAATCGAGGCGTCCATCATCGTCTCCGAGGTCAAGAAGAACAAGGGCGGGTTCGGCTACAACGTGGCCACCGCCGCCTATACGGACCTCGTCAAGGACGGCGTGATCGATCCGACCAAAGTGACGCGCTTCGCCATCCAGAACGCGGCCAGCATCGCCGGGTTGCTGCTGACGACCGAATGCATGGTCACCGAGATCCCCGAGAAGGAAAAGCCCGCCCCGGCGCCCGGTCCGCACGGCGGCGGCATGGACGACATGTACTAACAGCCCGCGGAACCGCCGCGGGCACGGGCCTGCGGCGGTTTTCCGCAACCGCGATCCGGCGGCCGGCGTGCAAAGGCGCGCCGCGCCGCCGGCCTGTTTCGCGCCGAAATAATGCTTGAACGCCGGCGGTTCGGCAACTATGCTTTCGGTTCGCGCTACGCCGTGATGACGGCGCTGTGGAACTCGCCGGCGCCCGCTCCGGCAATCCCGCGGGTGCGCGCAGGAGAATCAACGATGAATCTGGACTATCTCGAGGCGGCCCGGCGCCGGGTACCCAACACCGCCGTGCTGATCAACATGGTCTCCAAGCGCGTCCGCCAACTGATGTACGGCGACCGGCCGCTGGTTAAGCCCGCGCACCCCAACGAAGACTTTGAGGACCTGGCGCTCAAGGAAATCGCCGACGGCAAACTGGTGGCCGAAATCGACTTTTCGCCGCCAGCCACCCCGTTGGCTTGAGGCCGGCGCAGCCGGGCGGCCGTCCGCCGTCCGGCGACGGTCCGCCGAGGAGCCCGCCGCGATGCCGAACTATTTGAGCGATTTGCGCCCCGCCTTTCACCCCAGCGCGGTCACCGGCCCCGCCATCGCCTGCTACGCCTATGCCGGTACGCTAGCGGCGGAACTGGCATCCGGCACGCTCGACCGCCGCCAGGCGGTGGACCTGCTGGACGACATGCTGACGATCCGCGAGTTCGAGACCATGATCGTCAAGCTGCGGTCGGGCGCCTACGAACCGCTGCCGGCCTTCAATTACCGGGGCCCGACACACCTGTCCATCGGCCAGGAAGCGGCCGCGGCCGGCGCCTGCGCGGGGATCGCGGGGCCGGATTACATCACCAGCACCCACCGCGGCCACGGGGACAGCCTCGCCAAGGGGTGTGTCGCCCTGCGCGCCATGAGCGACGCCGACCTGCGGCGGCGTGTCCCGGACGCCCCCGGCGCGGACCGCGCCGCCCTGCTGGCGGCGGCCATCGAGGACCACCTCTTCCGCACGGCGGCGGAACTCTTCGGCAAGGAGGACGGCTACTGCAAGGGGCGCGGCGGCGGGATGCACATCGCCGATTTCGCGCTGCACCACCTGGGCGCCAACGCGATCGTCGGCGGCGGCGTGCCGATCGCCACGGGGGCGGCGATGGCATGCCGCTACCTCGACAACGGGCGCGTGGTCTGCTGCTTCGCGGGCGACGGCGCGTATGCCAACGGCGTCGTGCTGGAATCGCTCAACTGGGCCGCGATGGGCCAGTTCACCAACGACATCACCAAACGGCCCTTCGGCCTGCCGATCATTTTTTTGCTCCAGAATAACCACTACGGCATGACCGGCCGGGCCTTCAAGGAAGTCACCGGCGTCGGCACCCTGGCGCAGCGCGGCCTGGGCTTTGCCGACAACGCGCTGCACGCCGAAGTCGTCAACGGCATGGACGTGCTGGCCGTGCGCGAGGCCGTGCGGCGCGCCGCGCGGGGCTGCCGCGCCGGCGAGGGCCCCTTCCTGATCGAGGTCAATACCTATCGCTACTACGGGCACTCGCTCACCGACCCGCGCACCGAGTACCGCACGCGCGACGAGGAATCCGCCTGGAAAGCCATGGACCCGATCGCCCGCTACGGCCGCCAACTCGCCGAGGCGGGCGTGCTCGACCCGGCCGCCCAGGCCGACCTGGCGCAGACGGTCGCCGATCGCATGGCGCGCGCCGCCCAGCGCGCCGCCGCCAGCCCGGACCCGGCCCCCGCCGACGTGCTCCGCTATCTATACACCGACACCGCCTGCAGCGAGGTGCCGCCCGTTCACCGCCAGACGCGCATCGTCAAGGCCCGGCCGGTCATCAAGCGTTCGCAGGGCGAGCTGACGTACAAGGACGCGCTCAAGGAAGCGCTGGTCGAGGAAATGCTGCGGGACAACCGCGTGATCCTTTACGGCGAGGACGTGGCCGACTATGGCGGCGCCTTCAAGGTCACCAAGGACCTCCTGGAAGCTTTCGGGCGCGAGCGGGTGTTCAACACGCCGATCTCGGAAGCCGCCATCTGCGGGACGGGCGTCGGCGCCGCCATGGTCGGGTTGCGCCCGGTGGTGGAACTGATGTACATGGACTTCGCCTTGATGGCGTCCGACCAGATCAGCAACCAGGCCGCCAAGTGGCATTACATGTCCGGCGGCGCGGCCGAGGTTTCGCTGGTGATCCGGGCGTCGGTGGGCGGCGGCAAGGGGTACGGCGGCCAGCACTCGCAAACCCTCGAGTCGGTCTTTGCCCATATCCCGGGGCTCTACGTGGTCTACCCGGCCACGCCCCATGACGCCAAGGGCATGCTCAAGGCGGCGATCCGCGACAATAATCCGGTCCTGTTCGTGGAATCCCAGTTGCTTTACCCGCTCAAGGGACCGGTCCCCGAAGGCGAGTATCTCGTCCCGCTCGGCCAGGCCGAGGTCCGGCGCGCAGGCCGCGACCTGACGCTGGTGGCCTGGGGGCCGGCGGTGCACGACGCCCTCCAGGCCGCCGCCATCCTGGAACAGGACTCCGGCATCGCCGCCGAAGTGATCGACGTGCGCAGCCTGGTGCCGCTGGACCTCGACACAATCCTGCGGTCGGTTCGCAAGACCGGCCGCTGCGTCGTGGCCAGCCAGGCGGTCCAGATCGGCAGTTTTACAGCGGAAATCGCCTCGGCCGTCATGGCGGAAGCCTTCGACGACCTCGACGCCCCGGTCCTGCGGGTCGGCGCCCGGAACGGCATCGCGCCCCAATCGCATATTCTGGAAGCCGCTTTTCTGCCCAATGCCGGCGACATTGTGGCGGCGGCGCGGACCCTGTTCTAGTGTGCTGTAGGCCGCGTGCCCCACGCGGCGGCGGCTTGATCGGCGGGGACACGGTGACGGGACCGTCGCCATTGGGCGCCGCCAACCGCGGTGGACGGAACGGGAGCAGGCGCCATGGTGCAGACCGTAATCATGCCGAAACTCGGCCAGACGGTCGAGGAATCCACGATCGTCAAGTGGCGCAAGCGCGAGGGCGATCCGGTCGCCAAGGGCGACATCCTGTTCGACATCGAGACCGACAAAGCCGTCCTCGAAGTCGAGAGCTTTTTCGAGGGTACGCTGCTAAAAATCATCGTCGGCGAAGGCACGACGGTGCCCGTGACCGCGCCGGTAGCCTTCGTCGGCCAGCCCGGCGATCCGCTGCCGGCCCTGGCGCCGCCGGCCGCGGCCGCCGCCCCGGCGCCAGCGGCGACTGCTCCCGCCCGCCCGGCGGCCGAACGGCCGGCAGCCGAACGGCCGGCGGCGCCAGCGCGCCCGGCCGCCATCGCACCCGCCGCCCCAGCCGCACCCCCGGCGCCCCGGCGCCAGGCGGTCTCGCCCCGCGCGCGACGCCTGCTCCGCGACTGCGCCGTGAGCGCCGCCCCGATCCGCGGGACGGGACCCGGCGGCCGGATCGTGGAAGCCGATGTCCAGGACTATCTGGCCGCCCGCCATTACGACGCGCTCAAGATCACGCCGGCGGCCAAGACCCTGGCGCGTCTGCGCGGCCTGGACATCCTGGCGATCGCCCGCGCGCCGGGCGAAGACCGCATCACCGTGGCCATGGTCGAGCGGGCGCTGGCCGAACAGCCGAAACCCCTCAGCAAGCGCCGCCAAGTCATCGCCCAGCGTCTGACCGCCAGTTTCTCGACTACTCCGCATTTCTACGTGACGGTCGCCGCCGACCTCACCGACCTCCTGGATACCCGCCAGCAACTCCAGCGCGGCGGGCTGGCGATCTCGATCACCGATTGCATCCTCAAGGCCACCGCCACGGCCCTGACCGAGTTCCCGCCGCTCAATAGCGCCACGGACGACGGGCGGACCGTCCGCTGGCACAGCGCCGTCCACCTCGGCATCGCCGTGGCCGTGCCCGATGGCCTGCTGGTGCCGGTGCTGCGCGATGCCCAGGCGCTCGCCCTGGCCGACGTGCACGCCCAGGCCGCCGCGCTCGTGCTCAAGGCGCGCGAGGGCCGGTTGACCCCCGACGAGATGGCCGGCAGCACCTTCACGGTCTCCAACATGGGCATGCTCGGCGTCGCCCATTTCACCGCCATCATCAACCCCGGCGAGAGCGGCATCCTGGCCGTCTCGAGCGTCTTGCCGACGCCGGTCGTCCGCCGCGACGCCATCGTCGTCCGGCAGATGATGAACATGACCCTGTCCTCCGATCACCGCCTGGTGGACGGCGCCACGGCGGCCCAGTTCGTCAACCGCATCAAAGCCCTGCTCGAGGATCCCCGCTCATGGATCGCTACGACCTGATCGTCATCGGCGGCGGGCCGGGCGGCTACCCGGCCGCCATCCGCGCCGCCCAGCGAGGCGCCGCCGTGGCGCTCGTCGAGCGCGAGGCGCTCGGCGGGACCTGCCTCAATTGGGGCTGTATCCCCACCAAAACGCTGTTGTCGGCCGCCGCCTTCGTCGACCGCCTGCGGCACCCGCCGCCCGGCGTCCTTCCCGGCGCCGCCGACTGCGAGTACGCCGCCATGGTCGCCAACAAGAACCGCGTCGTGGCCACCCTGCGCACCGGCGTGGCCGCCCTGCTGAAGGCCCACGGCGTCACGGTCCTGGAAGGCACGGCGACCTTCCGCGCCCGCACCCGCCTGTCGGTCGGCCGCGACGGCGCCGAAATCGCCCGGCTGGAAGCCGGCCGCATCGTGATCGCCACGGGCTCGACCGCCGCTTTGCCCCACGGCTTGGCCCTGGGACCGGCGGTCGTGGACAGCCGCGGGTTTCTCGACCGCGACCGCCTGCCGGACCGGCTGCTGGTGCTCGGCGGGGGCGTGATCGGGTGCGAACTGGCTTGCCTGGCCGCCCAACTCGGCGCCCGCGTGACGGTGGTCGAACTGCTCGAGGATATCGTCGCGACGCTCGACCGCGACCTGCGGCAGGAACTCCGCCGCGCCATGGAACGCGACTTGCACATCCGCGTGCTGACGGGCCAGCCGCTGGACGCCGTGACGGCCGGCCCGAACGGCGTTCAGGGCCGCGTCGGCACCGAGACGATCGCGGCCGACCTGCTGCTGGCGGCCGCCGGGCGCCGGCCGGTGAGCGACGGGCTCGATCTGCAGGCCGCCGGCCTATCCCCAAACGCCAGGGGATACCTTGACGCCGATGCCTGCGGCCAGACCGCGGTGCCCGGGTTGTTCGCCGTCGGCGACATTACCGGGGGGCTGCTCCTGGCCCATGCCGCCACGGCCCAGGGCCTGCGGGCGGCGGACACCGCCCTCGGCCACCGCGTACCGCCAGCGGCCCCGGTCATTCCGGCCTGCCTCTTCACGGCCCCGGAGATCGCCACGGTCGGACTCTCGGAAACCGAGGCGCGCCAACGCCGCCGCGCGGTCCGGATCGGCAAGTTCCCGTTCCTCGCCCTGGGCAAGGCCCTGGCCGCGGGCGAGCCCGCGGGGTTTGTCAAATGGATTGCCGACGCCGAAACCGATCACCTGCTGGGCGCCGCCGCCGTCGGCGCCCACGCCACCGAGTTGATCGCCACCGCCACAACGGCGGTCCAGGCCGAACTGACGGCCGCCGAGTTCGCCCGCACCGTGCAGGCGCATCCCACCCTCTCCGAGGCCTGGATGGAAGCGGCGCACGCGGTCCACGGGCAGTGTATCCATGCCCCGCCCGCGCGGCGCAAGCCGCCGCAGGGGGAAACGCCGGACGCCGGACGCCAGACGCCGGACGCCGGACCCGCCCAGGCGGGCAAGCGCCGGACGGCGGGAGGCAAGCCGTGACCGCCGCTATCCCGCTGCCCGCCACGATGCAGGCGGTGCGCCTGCACGGCCGGGGCTTCGATGCCCTGCGCGTCGAGACGGTGCCCGTTCCGGAACCGAACGACGATCAACTCCTCGTCCGCGTGGATGCCGCCGGGGTCTGCTCCTCGATCCTGAAACTCGTGGCCCAGGGCAGCGACCACACCTTTATCAACGGCTGGGACCTCGGCCGATTCCCGATCATCCTCGGCGACGAAGGCTGCGTCACGGTCGTCAAGGCCGGCCGGAACGTGGCCAGCCGCTATCCCGTCGGCCGGCGCTATGCCACCCAGCCAGCCGTGGACCACCCGCCGATCGGCCACCGCGACCGCTTCCGCAACGGGGCCGCCGGCATGGAGAAGGTGGCGGTGGGGTATTCGCTGCCGGGACACCTCTCGGACTACATGCTGATTACCGAGGAAACCTTGGCCGCCGAGTGCCTGCTGCCGCTGCCGTCCGACGAGATTCCCTTCTTCGCCGGCGCGCTCTGCGAGCCGCTGTCCTGCGTGATTTCGGCCCAGGACCGCCACCTGCACATCGCGCAGGCCGCCCCCACCGCCCCGCGCGTGCCGCGCCTCGGCCTGAAACCCGGCGGCGTTGCGCTGATTGTCGGCGCCGGACCGATGGGGCGCCTGCATGCCGAGGCCGCCCTGCGCTTCCGGCCCCGCCACCTGATCGTCATGGACTTGATCGAGGAGCGCCTGGGCTGGGTCCGAACCCACCTGCCGGCCAAGGCCCGCCAGGCCGGGACCGAGCTGCACGCTGTCACCTCGGCGGCCGGGCTCGAGCGGCTTCGGACCGTCAGCAGCGGCCAGGGCGCCGACGACATCATCGTGGCCGTCGGCAGCCGCGCGGTCCAGACCGAGGCCCAGCAGTGGCTGGCCAAGGGCGGGGTGCTGAACCTCTTCGGCGGGCTCAAGCGCGGCGAGCACTGCATCGAGCTCGATACCCTGCGCGTGCACTACGACGAAATCCGGCTCTGCGGCTCGAGCGGCGGCAGCCCGGCCGACGTCGCCGAGGCTCTGCGCATGACCGCCGCCGGCGAGTTCGATCCCGGCCAACACCTCGACATGGTCGGCAGCCTCGACCAGTTTCCCCAGGCCCTCGACCTGATCAAGTCGACTGCCGTCGAGGGTAAGATCGTGCTCTACCCCGGCATCCCCGCGACGCCCCTGCAACGGGTCGGCGGCTGGACGCGGCGCGAAGAAGCCGCTTTCCTCGCCGCCCGCGGGCGTCCGTAGGGCCCCGGCCCGGCCGGCCGCGCACCCTTCCTGCTGTCGGCCCGCTGCCCTCACCGGGCGCTGCTGTCGGCCCGCTGCCCTCACCGGGCGCTGCTGTAGGCCCGCTGCCCTCACCGGGCGCTGCTGTAAGGCCCTATCGGTGGCGCGCCGGGTCAGGGGACCCGGCCTACAGTTGCCCGCGCTGTAGGCCGGGCGCGCCGCCACGGCGGATAAACCCGCACCAGGCACACTCAGGACGGCCGGCCCGGCGAACCAGCCCTATCCTGACAAAACCGTGCGGCTAATAGTATGCCTGGGGACGGAGACATGGGCAACATGGCTGCCAGGAATCAATCCCGTGCTGGCGCAAAGCATCCCCGGCGCGTTCCGCTTTCCTCTCTGAATCCCGCGCCTGGCGCTGCGCGCTGGCGGCGCGTTGCTGGGCGTCCTGCGCTTTCGATCGCGCCTGTTCCGCTTCCTGACACGCCCGGCTGGCCGCCTCTTGGGCGTCTTGAGCCTGCATGGCCGCATCCGCGGCGGCGTCTTCCGCCGCCTGGCTGCCAGCGTGTTGCCGTCGACGGAGGGACCCAAAACTGCGGGAGTTGCGCCTGCCCCTGTTGCCCAGTCAGGCGCCAGACCGTGCGCCTGCGGCTCGGCAAAGCCTCGCCCTCCACGTCCTCCCGTCGGTCAGCGTGCATGCGTTCCTTGACAACTCCACCTGGAGGGCGAAGCTGCGCTGAGCCGTTCTTGACGTCTCCTCGTGGAGGGCGAAGCTGCGCTGAGCCGTTCC
>CAZEVX010000148.1:0-8430 GCA_964515705.1 uncultured Verrucomicrobiota bacterium
GCAGGCGTTCCTTGACGACTCCCCGTGGAGGGCGAAGCTGCGCGGAGCCGTTCCCGTGCACGGATCGCGCCGGGAGTGACCGCGGACAAGCGCAAGTCCCGCAAATCGGGGACGCGATAGCAGCCATTGCAATTCGCGCGGAATCGAATAGCATGAGGATGGTATGGCCGGCGTCCTCGCCGGGCGTGCCGCCAGCAGGTCGCCAGCGACAGCGCGGAACCGAGGTGGGATATGCAGGCTGGATTTTACGACGCCGACATCACCCCGCCGCTCGGCTCGGAGCGCGCGGCCTCCTACGAGAAGTTGTACCTGCGCGAGGTGCACGACCCGCTCAAGGCGCGGGCGGCCGTGTTTAGCGACGGTCCCGGGCGCCGGGTGGCGCTGGTGGGGCTGGACCTCTTGACGATCCCGTCGTCGGCCTGGGTGCGGCGCGTGCGGCGGGAGATCGCGCGGCAATGCGGGATCCCGGCCTCGGCCGTGCTGCTGGCCGCCTCGCACACGCACAACGGGCCCAGCACCTTCGGGGCCGAGCCGGCGGCCTATGCGCGGGCGCCGGCGCTGATCCGCCGGCTGGCGCTCGACCTGTCCCCGATCCAGGACCCCGCGGTGATGGACTGGCTGGCGCGGCAGACGGTCTCGGCGGTGGTCGAGGCCGACCGCCGCAAGCAGGAGGCGCTGCTGGCGGTGGGCCGGGGCCGGGAAGACAGCGTGGCTTTCAACCGGCGCTTCCGCATGCGGCAGGGGCGCGCGCTGACCCACCCGGGCAAGGGCAACCCGGACATCGTGGGGCCGGCCGGTCCGACCGACCCGGAAGTGGGCGTGATCGGGGCCTGGCGCCGGCGCGGCGGGGCGTTTCTCGGCTGCGTGGTGAACTTCGCCTGCCACGGCACGACGCTCGCCGGCGAGGGGATATCGGCCGACTGGATTTATTACCTGGAACAGACCCTGCGCGGCGTTCTCGGCCGGGACGCCGGGGTGGTGTTCCTGAACGGCGCCTGCGGCGACGTGACCCAGGTGGACAACCAGTCGCGGCGCCCGTTCGAGAGCGGCGAGCGCTGGGCGCGGATCGTCGGCACGCGCGTCGGCGCGGAGGCGCTCAAGGCGCTGGTCGCCGCCGAGCGCGGCGCGCTGCGGCCGCTGGCCTGGCGGCAGGCACTCCTGCGCATCCCGCGCCGGCGCGCGGCTCCCGCGCGGCTGCGGGCCGCGCGGCGCGAGGTGGCGGCGGGCCTGAAGGACGACGCCCGGCGCCGCGCGACGGCCTGGACCTTCGCCAAGGAACTCCTGCTGGCCGACTACCTGGCGGCCGTCCAGCCGGTCGTGCCGGTCGAGGTCCAGGCCGTGCAGATCGGGCCGGCCGTGCTGGTCTCCAACCCGGCCGAATTTTTTTGCGGCCTTGGCCTGCGCATCAAGGCGGCATCGCCGTTTCCGCACACCTTCGTCGTCGAACTGGCCAACGGCAGCGTGGGCTACGTGCCCGGGTGCGAGGCCTTCCGGGCCGACGGCGGCGGCTACGAGACGGCGCTGACCTCGTATTCCAACCTGGCGACCGACGCCGGGGAGCGGATCGTGCGCGCCGCGGGGCGGTTGTTGGCGGGACTGCGGCCCGGGCGCGTTCCGTGCGGGCCGCGGGTGCCGCCCGGCCGGCCCTGGTCCTACGGGGTGCTCGGGCCGGATGCCTGAATCTTCCGAAGGATGCGGAACGGGCGAAATGGCTGTAGGACAGGTCCCGCGCGCGGGCGCGCGCCTGCGATTGCTGCTGGGTGGGCGCGAGCAAAGCCGCGCGGGACGTGCCGTTCCGGCGCCTGCCGCCGCGGCCCGGCCGCGAAGTCAAGATGGACCGGCTCCGGCTGGCGCTGCTGAAGAGCGGGGCGCCGCGGTGGACGCGGCCATCGGCCCGCGTGTGCCCCGGCAGTGACGGTATGTTCCTGTGTGAGGGACCGACGGTATTTCCATCCCGGCGGCCATCCGCCAGCCACCTGCGTTTACGGGCACCGGCAGGAAGACGACGACGTGCTCGACGCGGACGATCACCGGCCCGTGGCGGGAGACCGCCTCCGTTTTCCACGCGGCCTCGAGGGGCCGACCGCTGGCGGTCATTAAAAGACCGCGTCGGTGTTTCTGGCCGCCGGCGCGCGGGTTTTGGCGGACGGCGTGCCCCTCTCGGTGACCGGCGATTACGGCTATGCGGTGTTGCGCGCGGCCAGCGCCGGCGATTGACACGCCGGGATCGCCCGTGGTATAAGACGGCCCGAGCGGCGGCCGCGGACGAAAGGACCCAAGATGCCGGACGACCTCGCGTTGTTGAATGCCAATGCGGCGTTTGGGCTGAACGTGGCCCAGACGCCGGACTATACCAAGCTGCCCGACCTGCTGCGGGAAATGGACCGCCTGGGCGTGGCGCAGGCGGTGGCCTGGAACCAGTCGGCCATTCCCCACGCGCCCTCGGGCAACCGGCGTCTGCTGGACGCCTGGCAGGCGCTGCCCGCGGCGGCGCGGGCGCGGGTTGTGCCGTCGCTGGTGGTCGCCCCGCCGATGCGCTACGAGCGCGGCGCCATGGAGGAACTGGCCGCCATGCTGCGCGGGCACGGGCTGCGCGCCCTGCGGGCGCTCCCCCGCACGCTCGGCTACGACATCCGCCACCTCGAGCCCGTGCTCGAGACCGTGCGCGCGGTCCGGCCGGTCGTGTTCGTCAGCATCAAGGAACTCGAGGATGCGTGGTCGCTGCTGCACCTGGCGGAGCGCTATCCCGAGACGGCCTTCGTCGTCACGGACACGATGTGGGGCGGGATGAATGCCCTGGTCGACCTCATGCGGCGCCGCGAGAATATCCTGGCGGAGACCTCCAACCTTCATATTCAGGGCGCGCTGGCCCTGCTGGTCCGCGAGTTTGGGGCCGCCCGCGTGGTCTTCGGCATGGGGCCGCGGGCGCATGCCGGCGCGGCCATTGCCGGCCTGCGGCACGGCGGCCTGGCGCCCGAGGCGGAGCTCGCCGTGGCGCGCGGGACGCTGGCCGGCCGACTGGGGCTCGGGCCGCCGCCCGCCGCGGCGCCGGGCGGCAAGCCGCGGGAGTCCTTCTGGCAGCGGTTCCTGAACGGCGCGCCGCTGGGCGCGCCGCTGCTGGATATGCACGCGCATCTCGGCGCGTCCTCGCGCTGGATGCTCGAGGAGGGCGACCCGGCGGCCACCGTCCGGCAACTGCTCGAGCGCATGGACCGCATCGGCATCCGGCAGACCCTCGTGTTCCTGGGGTCCAACCCGCAGGCCGATGACGTCCTCGAGGGCAACGCCTTCCTGGAGCGGATCACGCGTCCGCACCACGACCGCCTGAAGGGAATGCTCTATTTCCACCCGGCCTACGCCGCCGACTTGGCCCGGGACCTGGACGCCTGGTTTGCCGGCGATTTCTTCGTCGGGTTCAAGCTGCTGTGCAGTTACTGGAAGACGCCGATCGGCGACGCCGTCTTCGCGCCGGTCTGGGCATACGCCAATCGGCACCGGCTGCCGATCCTGATCCATACCTGGGGCGGCAGCTACGACGCGCCGCGCCACCTGGCGGAGATCGTCCGGCGCCATCCCGAGGCGACGTTCGTGCTCGGGCATTCCGGCGGCAACGACGCGGGCCGCGCCGAGGCCGAGGCGCTGGCGCAGGCCAACCCCAACGTCGTTCTCGAGTGGTGCGGCAGTTTCTGCAGCCGGCGCCGCTGGGAAGACACGCTCGCGGCCTTGGGCAACGCGCGCGTCGTCTTCGGCACCGATTCCGTCTACCACAGCGTGGACTGGGAACTCGGGCGGCTGCTGTCGCTCGACGTGCCCGACGACGTGCTCGCCCCGATCCTCGGGGCCAACGCGCAGGCCATCCTGGCGCGGCGCCGTTGAAACCCCGGCGCCGCCGAATCCCGGGGCGCGGGTCAGAACGGCAGCACGATCGAGAACGGCGCGTAGCCACTGCCCGAGAACCGCAGACGCCACTCGCCAGTGGTGGGGTTGTAGGCGGCCGGGTCGGCCCGGCCGTCGCCGTCGAAGTCGCCCGTCAGCGCCTGGAACCCGCTGCCGCCCGCCAGCCCGGGCACATCCAGCGCGGCATAGCCGGCGCTCGATAGCATCACGCTCCACACGGCGCCGGCAGCCTGGTAGAGGGCGGGATCGGCTCGGCCGTCGCCGTCGAAATCGTCCGCCAACGCCTGGTAGGCCGCCCCGCTCTTGAAGGGCGCGGTCACGGTCGCGTACCCGGCGCTCGACAGGCGCACGGTCCACAGGCCGGTGGCCGCGCAGCGCGCGGCTGGGTCGGCCTTGCCGTCGCCGTCGAAATCGGCCGCCAGGGCGGCGCACCCCGGGCCGCCCAGGAAGGCGGGCAGCGCCAGCATGGCGTAGCCGCCCGAGGACAGTTTGATGCGCCACTCGCCCGCGGCTTCGGCATAGACGGCTGGGTCGGCCTTGCCGTCGCCGTCGACGTCGGCCGCCAGCGCCGCGAACCCGGCGCCGCCGAGGAAGCCCGGCAGGCTGACCTGGGAATAGCCGCCCGACGACAGCTTGATTTTCCAGGTCGCCGAGCCCTCGAGGTAGAGGGTGGGATCGGCCTTGCCGTCGCCGTCGACGTCGGCCCCAAGCGCGACCGGCGGCGGCGGAACGACGGTGAGGGTCACCGTCCCGGTATTGGCCGAGACGCCGCCATAGTAGGTCGTGCAGCGATAGGTGAAGCGATCGGTGCCGATAAAGCGCGGCCCGGGCGTGTAGCGGAAGGTGCCGTCGGTCTGCAGCGTCAGCGTGCCGGCCGAGGGGCCGGCGAGGCGCTCGGCCAGCAGCGTCGCCCCGGCGGGCCCGAGGTCGTTGGAGAGCACGCCGCGCTGGCCGACGGACAGGGTGCGCCCGCTGTAGGCCGTGTAGGCGTCGTTGATCGCCGTGACCTTGAGGTTGCCGCGGCTGTTCCAGATCACGACGCGGGCCTGGGTGGCTTCCTGGCTGACGATCCGGGCGTTCCAGCCGTAGTGGCCGTTGACGTCCGCGGGGTTGCCGGCGCCGCCATGGTAGCCGAGGCCGGCCCCGCTGTACCAGTAGCACGTCAGCAGGCCGCCGGCGACGCGCGTGCCGTAGAACCGGAAGGCCTGGTTGGTGTAGCCCGGCGCGCGGAGGCCGTAGAACACCGTGGACGGCATGACCGCGCTGGCGTCCCACTGCTTGGTCAGCCAGATGAACACCGGCGGCGAGTAGCCTGGGCCGCGTGCGACGTATTCGGCGCCGGGGTAATAGCCCAGGGCGTCGCTGAAGGTGCTGACCGCCGGGCGCCCGGCGAAGGCGGTGTTGGAATAGCACCAGGCGTCCGACATCGTGAAGCCCACCGACGGGTTGAGGCTGAACGGCGCGTCGCGCATCAGCGAGCGGGAGGCGACGTTGGCGCCTTCGTTGGAATACCCGCCCCGGACGTAGTACGGGTCGCGGTAGGGGTCCGGGTGGGCATCCACGACCAGCATCCGGCCTTTCGGTCCGTAGCCCGGGACGTCCCGCAGGTAATTGATGACTTCGTTGTCCCGGTAGCGGTTGTCGTTATACCAGACCAGCAGGCCGCTGTTGGCCGGGCCGAACCGCCAGCGGCTGTCGCCCAGGCAGCGGTCGTAACCGCCCGAGGCGCCGACGTTGCGCCACTGCAGATAGAAATGGTGGCTGGCGGTCAGGTATCGGCCCACGCGCGCCCAGGGACTCTCGTAGGTCCAGGGCGCGTCGCCGCCGTCGGCCGAGGCGGAAAAGAGGGTCGCGGCGCCCGCCGTGATCGTGACGGCATCGAGGAACGGACCCCAGCCGAGCCCGCCCCAGTCCGTCATATACCAGAAGCGCACGAGGATTTGGCGCCCGGCGAAGGCGTTCAGGCTGAAGGTCTCGGCGGCAACGTTCGGCCAGGCCACGTTGCCGCCCGAGAACCCGCCGATCCCGGCGGCGCGCAGGTCGTCCGGGAAACCGTAGAGGGCCCCGATCCAGGCGGCGTCGTGGTTGGTGGTCGTGTGGGCGTTGGTGAGCGTCTGCCAAGACGCGCCCCTGTTGGTCGAGGCCTGGACCCAGAGAAAATCCCAGCCGGTTTCGATGTCATACGCCAGGTTGAAGGCCAGGGTGGCCCCGCCGGCCGGAATGGCGACCGGGGTGGTCATGGTCATGCGGGCATTGGCCAGGTCTTCCGCGCCGCCCCACCATTGCCAGGCGCCGGAGGGCGGCACGGGGAACGCCTGCACGATCTGGTCGGGAAGGTCGATGCGCGCGCCGCGGACCGCCCCGGCGCCGCCGGGGAAGGCGCTGGCCTGGCCGAGCGTGACCTCGTAGACGCGGGCGGTGTTGTTCGCCACCAGCGGGTCGAGCCAGCCCCAGTTGTCCAGGTGCCAGGGATCGAGCGCCGGCGGCTCGAAGCCGATCGGGTAGCCCGTCCAGTCGTCGGCCATCAGGGTCCAGAAGCCCGCGGACGTCTCCCCCAGGCCGTAGGCGTAGAGGTCGTCGGCGCCGAGGTTGTGGCCAAACTCGTGGGCCAGGACGCCGATCCCGCAGTTCTCGGGCATCATGATGTAGGGGCCGGCTTGAATTCCGGGCGCGACCTCGTAGAGGGGTGTCAGCGAGGAGGAATGCGACCAGATCGCGGCCTCGCCGTAGGGGGTGCGGTTGAGGATCGTGGTGCTGTCCTCTTCGCCCAGGCCGGCGTGGATGATCCAGAGCCGGTCGATCACGCCGTCGCCGTTGCGGTCATACTGCGCCCAATTGAAGGACGGGTAGCGCGCCTTGACCGCCTCGAGCGCGTCCACGACCAGCGCGCGATGCGTCGCCGCCCCGGGAATGCCGCCGTTGTTGGCGCAGTAGACCCCGCTGGGTATCGAGCGCGCGCCGGGCGCCGGGTCGGCGCCGTACCACCACGTCGAGTTGGTGACCCGCAGCCAGCCGACAACATCTCCGACGATCCGGTAGCGGCCGCCGGAGAGATCAGCGTAGTATTGGGCGACGGACTTGCCAGTGAAATCCTCGTGGACCGTCGAACTGTCCGCGCGCGTGTAGTGGAAGACCACGCCATTGCCGAAAATCAGGTTGCTGTAGAAGGAGGGGCTGAAGTCCGGCGTCCAAATCATGTCGCCCGAGCGGTCGGCGGCCGAGAGCGGCCGCGGAATCTGATTGTGCAGCGGGCCGGCGAAGGAGAGCGCCGTTGGGCCGGACATCCCGTGGGCGGCGGCGATCGCGGCCGCCGCGTTGGTCGTGCCGACCTGGCCGATGTACTCGGCGGTATCGCAGCGGCCGGTGGGGTCCCAGGTCGAGACGCCCGGGGTGAAGGTGAAGGTGTTGGTTCCGGCGAACTCGACCAGGATTACCAGCACGCGGTCGGTGGCGCTGACCACCGTGTCGGCCAGGGCCGCCTGGACGCTGGCGCTGATCGGCAGGCCGGAATCCCGCAGGCGGCGCTCGGCGGCCAGGGCCTCGCGGCGCGCCTGCACGCGCCGGGCGTCGAACGGGTTGGGCTGGTCCAGGCTCTTGCGGAACAGGCGCCCGGCCGTGCAGTCGGGGCTGGGCGCGGTCGGCCGCGGGCCGTCTTCGAGCGGGGCGCGGGCGAAGGCCGCCAGGCCGGCGGCCAGCAGGAAGGCGGCACAGACACGGCGCGTGCGGGGCAGATTCACGGGGACCCTCCCATCGGACCGGGAATCGCCCCGGCAGCGGGCGCCGCGGGTCCGGCGCCGTCGACCCGTACCAGTTACAACAGCGATATGAGAGTGCCAAAGGCGTACCGGACAGTCAAGGAACGGGGGGCGACGCCGTGAAAATAAAAAAACAAAAAACATATTGACACTCCCCGCGCGTTTGATAGCGTAACCGTTCGTTTGCGGCGAGTTAGCAATAATCCGCTCTCTGCTCCGGAGCCGGGGCGGGCGCGGGCAAGCGCTCCCGGGCTTCAGGATCCGCGAACCAGGTCGAGGCGCAGGCGGGGCATGGGGGCGTATCGTTTTTGATCGGGCATATCATCCCAGGCGCGCGCGGAACGCGAGCCATTGGCCCACGTAGCTCAGTTGGAAGAGCACATCCTTGGTAAGGATGAGGTCAACGGTTCGATTCCGTTCGTGGGCTCCGGCTGTCGGGAAGAACCTCAACCACCGCAGGAAGGGCAACGCGAAGGAGACCGGCCATGGCCAAAGAAAAATTTGAACGCACGAAGCCCCATGTCAACGTCGGCACCATCGGCCACGTCGACCACGGCAAGACCACCCTGACGGCGGCGATCACCAAGGTGCAGTCGATGAAGGGCCTGAGCGACTTCGTCAGCTACGACCAGGTCGCCAAGGCCTCGGAATCGCAGGGGCGCCGCGACCCGACCAAGATTCTGACGATTGCGACCTCGCACGTCGAATACCAGTCGGCCAAGCGGCATTACGCCCACGTGGACTGTCCGGGCCACGCCGACTACATCAAGAACATGAT
>CAZEVX010000149.1:0-8361 GCA_964515705.1 uncultured Verrucomicrobiota bacterium
CGACAAGCTGCTGCGCATCACGGTGCGCCTGGACGACGGCCCGCGCCAGATCGTGGCCGGCATCGCCAAGCATTACGCGCCCGACGCGCTCGTCGGCCGCACGGTCGTCGTCGTGGCCAACCTCAAGCCCGCCACGATCCGCGGCGTGGAATCCCAGGGCATGCTGCTGGCGGCGTCGGCCGGCGACCAACTGCGCCTGGTGACCCTCGACGGCGAGCTGCCGCCCGGCAGCATCGTCAAGTAGCCCGTCGGTCTGCGGCCGGCGGCCGCCCGCCTCGGGCGCGGGATCCCGCGCCGCACCCGGCCGGTTCAGACCCGCAATGCCACGTCGAAGGCGCGGCCCGTGGGAGTGATGGCGGCCACCCCCCGGCAAGCCGGCTCGATCGGCGCGGCCATCAGGGCGTAATCGAAGTCCAGGCGGCCCAGCGCCGGCAGCCAGCGGTAGGTGCGTTCCCCCTGGAACCGGCCGCGGTCCACGGCCTCGCGCAGGCTGGCGGGGAACGGGCTGTTGGCGAACTCCATCCCGCGGGCCAGCGACCGGCCGTTCCAGGGCGGCTGGCGCCGGCCGCGGTGCTCCTCCCAGATGCCGAGCCAGGGGAAATCGGCGCGCTTCCAGATGTAGGCGACCAGCAGGCCGGCCCGCGGGTTGACGGCGCTGAACCAGGCATGCTCCATCCGGGTGTCCATGCGCAGCGTGCTGAAATCGGAATGGGGCCGGCGATCCGCCTGGCGCAAATCGACCGCCGCGCCGCCAGCGCCGGGCGCCATCGGCCAGGTAAACGGCGTGTCGGGCCGCAGGCGCTGCGGCTTGCCGAAGTCGCCCGGGAAGGTGTGTCCCCGAACGGCCGAAAGGTCGAAGATCGTGACGCCCGGTTCGAGGAACGGCGGGCCGAACGACACGTGCTGGCACATCGTGAAGGGAACGTCCATCCGCGCCAGGTTGCGGACGGTCTCCCGGATGCGCACCACGGACGAACCCCGCTCCAACACCAGCGTGCGCGCGAACCGCAGGCGGGCGACGGGCAGGTCGCAGCCGTAGCGAAACAGCAGCCGCCGCGTGCCGACCGAGCGGTGGAGCGCCTTCCAGCGGACGATCGGCGCCTCGCCGTGGCACCCGAAGGCGCCGGCGCGCTGCTCGTCCGGCGACGGCCCGCCGAACACGCCCAGGCAGAGGTTGTGGCCGGCGATGCAGGCCAGCAGCTTGCCCCCGTAGCGGGCGGCGTCGCCCCGGCGCCAGGCGGCGGGTTCCACGCCGTCCCAAATCGGGATCCAGAAGGGATTGGGCGTCCGGCGGCCGACCAGGTCCAGGCCGGCGAGATGGCCGCCGCCGGCCATGACAAAGAGTTCGAGCCGGTCGTTGGCCAGCAGCCAGCCGTCCCGTCCGTACCGTTGCGTCTTGCGGAGGTGCATGGGGACTCCTTGCGGAAGGGGTCAGGGGTCAGGGTTCAGGAAAAGCAGGTGGAGGGTGGAGAGCAAAGCGGTAAGACACGGAAGAACATCCAAGGCGGCTACCGCGCGGGTTGGTTGCTGGCCGTTTGAACGCGCATGCGAATGCCGTCAGGATTGGCTGTCGCTCCTTGGGGATTGGAGATTGAGTAATGGGTATTGTCCGATATCTCTGGTTCCAGCCTCTGGCGTCTGTCTTCCGTCGTCCGGCGTCTGGTCTCTGGCGTCTGGTCTCCGTCGTCTGGCGTCTGGTTTCTGGCGTCTGGTCTCCGGCGTCTGGCGTCTGTCTTCCGTCGTCTGGTGTCCGGCGTCAGGGGCCGAACCGGATGGGAGCGAAATACCGCGGGAGATGGAAGCTGAGTTGCGGTCCCATGGGGGCCCAGGAGGCCCAGTGCGGGTGCGAGGTGGCGTCGCCGCATTTGTAAAAGTTGGCATGCCAGGTCTGACCGGCAAGCGCGCCCAGCCGGCCGACATAGGCCTCGAAAATCTGCCAGGGGATGCGGCACTCAATCCGCCACTCGACGGCCGCGGCGCGCTCGGGATCGACCGTGCGCGGCAAGGAATGGAAGATGCGCACGCGCCGGCCGAGCGCCCACGGGACACGCACGCGCCGGTAGGTCGCCGGCGCGCCGCGCCGGCGCGGCCGCGGCGCCTGATAGTGCAGCAGCAAGGTTCCGCCGGCATTGATCTCGAAGTTGAAGTACCCTTGACCGGGCCGGGGCGCCACGAAAAACTCGACGCAACTGTCCCGGCAAACATTGTCCTGGTAATGCCGGCGGACAGACCGCACCCAGCGATCTTGCACCCGAAACAGCAGGAACAACCCTTCGTCCCGATAGACTGCCTTGACGCGCACCCGCGGGTGGCGCGACCGGCTCTGGGAAAGGAAATACCGCAAGGCCAGCGCGGGCACGCCGCGCCAGGCCGGCTCGTTCCAACGGCCGGCGAGCGAGGGCGCCGCGCCGGCCCGGCGAATCAGGTAGGGCATGAGAGGCCAGAGGGTTCGGGGTCCAGATTCAGGCATCAGGGGCGGCGAGAATCAGCGACGCGATTTCGGCTTGCATGCCGGGAACGGCGCGGCTGTCCGCCCAGATCTCGTCAAGCAGCGCGGCGGCCGGGCGCGGATCGCGTTCTTGCAGCATGGCCAGGGCGGCGCGCGCTCCCGCGGCATAGCGGACGGGCCGGATTCCGGCCTCCAGCGCCAGGCGCATGGTGCCCACCAGGCGGTCGTCCCAGCCGAGTTTGCGGCGTGGGTCGCGGACCACCCGCTCGACAGCGTCGCGCAGATAGGGATTCAGCATGCGCTCCAGGAGATCGTCGGCGTAGGCGCGGTAGCCGCCCGGCGTGAAGAGCGCGTCCACGCCGGCATACTTCCGGCACAGGGCGGCCCCGGATTCCTCCAAAAAAGCGGCGCGGGCCGTGTCCAGCAGCGCCGGCCGCTGGCGGACCTCGGCCATCCGGGTCAATCCGGCGCGGCGCGCCAGGTAGCCGATCAGGGCGTGGGTGGCATTGTGGCCGTAGAGCTTAGCCTCCTCGAACGGCAGCAGGTCGGCGCGCTCGACAAACATCGGAAAGCCCCGCTCGACATCCGGCCAAGGAATGCGCGACACCAGGATGCGGTTGAAGGCCTCCACCAGCACGCAGCGGCCGGACGCGCCCGCCAGCCGCGCCAGGCCCTGCTCGGCGATCTGGGCTTCATCGGCGACGATCCCGCTCATCTTGCCGATCACGGTATTCAGGAACGCCCAGTCGCGGCGCCAGGCGGTGGCCCCGCCCAGCCGCCGGGCAATGTGCTCCTCGAGCTGTTCCGCGGCGTGGTTGTGATTTTCGGCGGTGTAGACGACGCTGCGCCGCGCCGGGCCGCGGCGGCCGCGCAGGGCGATGCCGTCGGCCAGGACGCTGGCCACGGAGGCCGCCCCGCCCGCCTCGTAAACCGCCACGCTCGGAAGCGCCGTCGCCAACTCGTCGGCGCGGGCGACCGCCGCGACCAGCGCGGCGCGCTCGGCGGGCACGGCCGGATTGAGAATCTCGACCTGGTCGAGCGCATGGTGTTCGATCCCGCGCGCCGTGGCGACGTTGACGCGCAGGCGTCCGCCGGCGGCGCGGACGGCCGCCACCAGGTCCGGGGCGACCTCGGCCACGGTGAACGCGCGGAAACGCCCGGCAGCCTGAGCCTCCAGCAGGAACAGGCCGGTCTGGATGGCCCCGCAGCCGAATCCGACAAACGTTTTTTGGGCGTCAGAGGACATCGGCAAAATGCGGCCGCAGCCGGCGGAACAGGCGCCAGCCGGCCAGCCACGTCACGGCGGTGAACGTCCAGAAATAGAGCGCCCACCAGCCATCGTTCCAGAACGGGGCGCCCTCGATCAGGCTGCGGCGGTAGCCCCGCACGATATAGGCCATCGGGTTGAGATGCAGCAGCAGGGAGGCCCCCTGCAGACGCGGCGGGATCATCGCGAAATCCCAGAAGATCGGGGTCACCCAGAAACCGAGTTGCAGCAGGACTTGCAGGCCATAGGCGGTGTCGCGCAGGAAGACATTGAGTGGCGCCGTGATCCAGGCCAGGGCCTGCGTCAGCAGCACCAGGGCCGCCAGGTAATAGAGCGTCTGCAGCCAGAACCAGGTGGGCCGGACGCCGCCGGCCAGCAGGATGCCCATGACCACGAGCAGAAACAGCAGGTGGACGGCGGCCGAGGCGAGAATTTTGACGAGCGGCAGGATGGCGATCTCGAACCGGACTTTCGTCACCAGGTAGGCGAACTCCCGGAAGGCCTGGGTGGCGGCCGGCAACGATTCGCTGAAACACGACCAGGGCGCCAGCGCCGCCAGGAACCAGGCGACATACGACACGCCGGCGACCGGCCGGGCGCGCAGGGCCACGGCAAACACGAACCAGAGGACCAGGGCCATCACCAGCGGCTGCAGAAAGGACCACGCCAGGCCGAGCGTGGCGCCCACATAGCGATTCCGCAGATCCTGGCGCGTCAACGTCAACAGCAGGGCGCCCGTCCGGGCCAGCCGGCCGGTCGGCAAGCGGAACTGACGGGCGCCGTTCACGCGGCGCCGGGCTCCGTGGATCCCGGGCTGGGCGCCGGCGCGCCCGGCCGGTGATAGCGGCGGTACCAGTCCACGAACCGCGGCAGGCCGTCGGCCAGGGCGGTGTGGGGATGAAACCCGAGCTGGCTTCGGGCCTTGTCGATATCGGCGTAGGTTTCCGGCAAGTCGCCCGGCTGCATCGGCTGCAAGTCCAGGCGCGGCTCGACCCCCAGCGCCGCCGCCAGGATGCGGATCATGTCCATGAGGTTCTCGGAGCGGTGGTTGCCCAGGTTGAACAGGTCGCAGGGCGGCAGCGTGTCGGCGCCCAGCGCCGCGAGAATGCCGCCGACAATGTCGTCGATGTAGGTGAAGTCCCGGCGCATGCGGCCGTGGTTGAAGACCCGGATCGGCGCGCCGCGCAGCATGGACTCGGTGAACGACCAGACGGCCATGTCGGGACGGCCCCAAGGCCCGTACACCGTGAAGAGGCGCAGTCCGACGGTCTGCAGGCCGTAGAGGTGGCTGTAGGCGTGGGCCATCAGCTCGTTGGCCTTCTTGGTGGCGGCATACAGGCTGATGGGGGTGTCGACCGGGTCGGACTCGCGGAACGGCAGCGAGCGGTTGCCGCCGTAGACGCTGGAGCTGGAGGCGAACACCAGGCGCGGACGTCCGCCATGGCGGCAGGCCTCGAGGACATTGAGAAACGCCTCGCCGTTGGCCTTCTGGTAGGCAAACGGATGGGTGATCGAGTGGCGCACGCCGGGCTGCGCGGCCAGGTGGCACACCCGGTCGAAGTGTTCCCGGGCGAAGAGCTCGGCCAGCGCCGGGTAATCGCAGAGATCGCCGGTCTGCGCGGTGTACCCCGGCACTCCGGCCAGCAGCGCCTGGCGGTCGCGCTTGAGCTGCACGGAATAATACGGGTCGAAATTGTCCAGGCCGACCACCCGGTGCCCCGCGCGCAGCAGCGCCTGCGCCACGTGGAACCCGATGAACCCGGCCGCGCCCGTCACGAGAATGTTCATGCGCCCGGCACTGTAGCAGACCGGTCGGCGGCTGGCAAGCGTCCCGGGCGGCGCCCAAATCCGCGCGTAAGGGTAACCCCACGCGGGCCGGTACGGGTGGCCGTCACACGCCGGCGTGACAGCGGCGGCGGGACAAGGCTGTCCCGCCCTACCTGCGTTGCTCGGCATGGGTAGGGCCGCACAGCCTGTGCGGCCGCTGGGATACGAGCGGGCGAGACTCCTCGCGATCCGCGCCGGTCGGGGGACCATCCACAAGACCGCATGCCGCCGAAGCCCCTGACGCGCGGATTTGGGGCGGCGCGATTGATGGGAAGGACGCCGCGGCCTGCCGAGCGGCGCGCTCGGTCGGACGGGAGGCAACCCGGCCTGCTGGCTTCCATGGTCGCGCGCGACCGCGCGTCCCAATTTTTACTTTCCCTGTCCGGAAAATCGGATAGGATAGCTGGTTTTTACGCTTCGCGTGTCTTGGGGGATCGCCGGCCCGACGAAAGCCAAGCCCATGCCCTCCACTCCGGAAGCCATCGCCTCCGCCTGGCCGTGGCGCGCCGCGCCGGCCGCCGTGCGCACCGATCGCGCCCGGCGGACGCGCGCGCTGCTGCAGGCCGGGATCGCCGCGCTCGCGGCGACGCTCCTGACGGCCTGGCGCGGGCACCGCGTGCTTGGGCTAGTGCTCTATGCCGCCAGCGCGGTCCTGGTGGTCTGCGGATGGCTCGCGCCGCGCGCCTTCGCGGCGATCGAGCGCGGCGGCCGTCGGTTGGGACTGGCGGCGGGCGCGCTGTTGACCTGGCTGCTGCTGGTCCCGTTCTTCTACCTCTGTTTCGTGCCCGGCCGCCTGGTCCAACGCCTGGCCCGCCGCGATCCCATGCGGCGGCGCTGGGACCCGGCCCGGCCGTCCTACTGGACGCCCTGTCCCGACCGCCGCGATCCCGGCCATTTCACCCGCCAATACTGATCGCATGAACATTCTCGGAATCAGCGCCTACTACCACGACGCGGCCGCCGCCCTGGTGCGCGACGGCGAGATCGTTGCCGCCGCCCAGGAAGAGCGCTTCACGCGCAAGAAGCACGACGCCGGGTTTCCCCGTCGGGCGATCGGCTACTGCCTGGCGGAGGGCGGCATCACGGCCGGCGCCCTCGATGCGGTGGCGTTCTACGACAAGCCGATCCTCAAGTTCGCCCGCATCCTGGAAACCTATTTCAGCACCGCGCCGTTCGGCCTGCGGTCCTTCCTGATGGCCCTGCCGCTCTGGTTGAAACAAAAACTGTGGATTCCACTCGACATCGAAGACGCCCTCGCCAGCCTTGGCCTGCGGCGGGATGCCCGGCTCTATTTTCCCGCTCACCACGAGTCGCACGCCGCCAGCGCCTTCTATCCGTCGCCGTTTCCCGAGGCCGCCATCCTGACGCTCGACGGGGTCGGCGAATGGGCCACCAGCGCCCTGGCCGTCGGCCGCGGCAACGCCCTGACCATGCTCCAGGAACTGCGGTTTCCCCATTCGCTCGGCCTGCTCTATTCGGCCTTCACGTACTTCACCGGGTTCCGCGTCAACTCCGGGGAATATAAGCTCATGGGGCTGGCCCCCTACGGCGAGCCGACCTATGCCAAGCGCATTCGCGACCACCTCCTCGACCTCAAGCCCGACGGCACCTTCCGCCTAAACCTGAAGTATTTCGGATACCTCGACGGGCTGACCATGACCAACGACGCCTTCGCGCGGCTGTTCGACGGCCCGCCGCGCCGCCCGGAGTCGCCGATCACCCAGCGCGAGGCGGACCTCGCGCGCTCGATCCAGGCGGTGACCGAGGACATTGTCCTGCGCCTGGCCGGCACGGCCCGCCAGATCACCGGGCTCGACGCCCTCTGCCTGGCCGGCGGCGTTGCCCTCAACTGCGTCGCCAACGGGCGTCTGCTGCGCGAAGGCCCGTTCCGGCAGCTCTGGGTCCAGCCGGCCGCCGGCGACGCCGGCGGCGCGCTCGGCGCGGCGCTGCTGGTCTGGCACGGCATCCAGGGCGCCCCGCGCGCGGCCGACGGCGTCCATGACCGCATGCAAGGCGCCTATCTCGGCCCCGAGTTTCCCGACGCCGAGATCGAGGCCTTCCTCGCCGCCCGCGGCTACCCGGCCGAGCACTTCGCCGATCCAGACCTCTGGGCGGACCGCATCGCTGAACTGATCGCCTCGGAACAGGTTGTCGGCCTGCTGCACGGCCGGATGGAGTTCGGCCCGCGCGCCCTGGGCAACCGCTCGATCCTTGGCGATGCGCGTTCGCCCAAGATGCAGTCGGTGATGAACCTCAAGATCAAGTACCGCGAATCCTTCCGGCCATTCGCCCCCAGTTGTCTCGAGGAGCGCGTCGGCGAGTATTTCGAGCTCGACCGGCCGTCGCCCTACATGCTGCTGGTGGCCCCGGTGCGCCAGGAGCGCCGCCGCGCGGCCGGGGCCGCGCCGCCGCCGTCCGTGCGCGACCGCATCCACCAGGTGCGCTCCGACCTGCCGGCCATCACCCACGTGGACTACTCGGCGCGCGTCCAGACCGTCGCCCGCGAGGTCAACCCCGCCTATCACCGCATCCTCGAGGCCTTCGCCCGGCGCACCGGATACGGCGTGGTCATCAACACGTCCTTCAACGTCCGCGGGGAACCGATCGTCTGCACGCCGGACGACGCCTACCGCTGCTTCATGCGCACGGACATGGACTGGCTCGTCCTGGGGTCCTTCCTGCTCGACAAGCGGCGGCAACCGCCCTGGACCGAAACCCGCAACTGGCGCCAGGATTACGTGCTCGATTGATCGCGGCCGGGGCCGCGCCGCCCCCTTCCGACCGACCCGGAGTCTCCCATGCGTTTTCTTCGCTACCT
>CAZEVX010000150.1:0-8358 GCA_964515705.1 uncultured Verrucomicrobiota bacterium
GCGAAGCTGCGCGGAGCCGTTCCCGTGCACGGATCGCGCCGGGAGTGACCGCGGATAAGCGCCACTCCCGCAAATCGGCGGCCCGCAGGCGGCGCTTGACCTGCCGGGAGGCGGGTCCTACCATCGGGACGCATGAACACTTTCCTGCCGTGGGTGCCGTGGCTCTGTCCGCAGGCCGACCTGATCAACGCCTTCCTGCGCTCCAATTTCGGCGGCCAGCTGCTGGTGGTCATCCTGGTGCTCGGTTCGGTGGTGGCCTGGTCAATCATGATCACCAAGTTCAGCGAGTACCGGCGCGCCCTGCGCGAGTCGCGCCGGTTCCTCGCCGCCTATCAGGAGGCCGGCCAGCCTCTAGCACTGATAGCGCGCACCCCGGGATTCCCGGGCAGCCCGCCCTATGCCCTTTACCGTGCCGCCTGCCGGGCCCTGGCGCGCGTGCTGGCCGCCCACGGCGTCGAGGCCGCCGACTGGTTCCGGCAGCCCGACCCCACCGCGCCCTCCCTGACCGCTGCCGACCTGCGCCACGTACGCAACAGCCTTGACCAGGCGATGGACGAGCAAGTGCTGTGTCTGGAACAGCATGTCATCGTGCTCGTGACGGCCATTTCGCTGGCGCCGTTCCTCGGGCTGATGGGCACCGTCTGGGGGGTGATGGATTCCTTCGGCGGCCTGGGCGCGCAGGGCGCCGCCACGCTCTCGGCCGTGGCGCCCGGCATTTCCGGGTCGCTGATCACGACCCTGGTCGGCCTGTTCGTGGCCGTGCCCTCGTTGGTGGGCTACAACACGCTCACCCGCCGCATGCGCGTCCTGACCACGATGATGGACCATTTCGCCGAGCGCCTGATGGCCGACCTCGAAGATCGTTGCCTGCGCCGTTGAGAGAGAGGACCCCGCCGTGGCCCGCCGCGTTCGATCCGTATTCCAGGCCGTGGGCGAGATCAACTTGACGCCCATGCTGGATTTCGCCTTTCTGTTGCTGACGGTCTTTCTGATGACCTACCCGCTGTTGGAACAGGGCGTCCAGGTCAACCTGCCGCGCGGCCAGGCCGCGGAACTCAAGCCCGACCGCTCGCACACCGTTTCCGTGCGGCTCGACGGCACGCTCTACCTCGACAACCGCTCCGTGACCGAGCCGCAACTGGGGCAAGATCTGCGCCGGCTGGGCCGGGGCGTGTCCGACCTTACGGTCTACGTGCGGGCCGACCGCGACCTGCGCTACAGCCGGGTCATGGACATCATGCGCCTGATCCACGACGCCGGTATCGGAAAGATGGCCCTGGTCTCCCAAGCCGAGTAGGCGGCAGCGCGGGTGGACGCCGGCCGGGCGTTCGGGAGCGAGCCCGATCCCGATAGCGACAGCGACCCCGATCTGGAGATCGAGGGGACGAGGGATGAACCCGAACTTTCTGCGCAACACCGTCATCAGCGGCGGGGTGCACCTGGCCGTGATTTATGGGCTGCTGGCGGTCTCGCTGTTTTCCTGCGGGCATCGCCGCCGGCCGCGCGACCAGGCGTTCTTCGTGGATTTCCAGCCCGGCCCGCCGCCCGCGCCCATGGCCGCCGCGCCCGAGGCCGAGCCGGAGCCGGTCCCGGAACCGCCCCAGCCGACGCCGCCGGCACCCGATCCGGTCCCGCCGCCCAAACCCGAGGCCATCCCTCCGCCCCAGCCCGAGCCGCCCCGGCCGAAACCGCCCGAGCGCAAGCCGCCGGTCGAGGTCAACACCAACCTGGTGCACCGGCCCGCCGCGAAGCCGGCGACGCGCCCAGCGGCCAAGCCGCTGACGGCCGCCCAGATTCGCGCCGCGCTGTCCGCGTCGCTGCCGCAGGCCGGCCTGCCGGCCGCCGGCCCCTCCGCCGGCGCGGGTTCGGGGTCGGGGTCGGGGTCAGGCGAGGCCACGCCCTTCGGCTGGTACTTGGCCCAAATCCGCGCCGTCATGTACGAGGCTTGGCGGCAGCCGCCCAGCGCGCTGGCCGGGCGCGCCGGGCTGACGACGCGCGTCGTGGTGCGCGTGCGGCAGGACGGCCGGATTCTCGACCGGCGCCTGACCGGGGCTTCGGGCAACCGGCTGATGGACGCCTCCGTGATGGAGGCGGTGGAAGCGGTCCAGACCCTGCCGCCCCTGCCGTTCGGCTTTGGCGGCGGGGCCAAGGATGTTGCCATCGATTTCGAACTCGAACCCCCGGTCACCCTATGACAACACCCGTGCCCGCCGCGTCCCTGCCCGTCCCGATCCCGGTCGGCATCAGCACCTGCCTGCTGGGCGAGCGCGTGCGCTATGACGGCAACCACAAACGCGACGCGTTCCTGGTCGAGACCCTCGGCCCATTCGTGCGCTACGTGCCCGTGTGCCCGGAGGTTGAATGCGGCCTGGGCGTGCCGCGCGAGGCGATGCGGCTGGTCGGCGACCCGGCGGCGCCGCGGCTGGTCACGATCCACACCCGCCGCGACCTGACCGCCCGGATGCAGGCCTGGATTCGCGGCAAGCTGGATGTCCTCGCACGGGAGGACCTGTGCGGGTTCATCTTCAAGAGCGGGTCGCCCAGCAGCGGCATGGAACGCGTGAAAGTCTATGCCGACAAGGGCATGCCATCGAAAACTGGCGTCGGTCTCTTCGCGCGCGCCTTCATGGATCGCTTTCCGCTCGTGCCGGCGGAAGACGAGGGACGGCTGAACGACCCTCTGCTGCGCGAGACGTTTATCGAGGCGATCTTCACCCTGGCGCGCTGGCGGGCGACCCTGGCGGCACCGCGGCGGCGCGCCGCCGTCGTGGACTTCCACAGCCGGCACAAGTTCCTGGTGCTGGCCCACAGCCCCGACCATTATCGCCGTCTGGGCCGGCTGGCCGCCGAGGCCGGCCGGATGACGCCCGCCGCCCTGGCCGCCGCCTACCAGGAACTGCTGCTCGAGGCCCTGCGCCGGCCGGCCACGCCCGGCCGGCACGCCAACGTGCTGCAGCACATCCTGGGATTTTTCCGCGAGGCGCTCTCTGCCGGCGACAAGCAGGACGTCCTAAGCCTGCTGGAGCAATACCGACGCGGATGGCTGCCGCTGGTGGTGCCGCTGACGCTGATCCGTCATTTCGCCCGCCGTCATCCGCACCCTTATCTTACCGGCCAGGTGTATCTCGATCCCCATCCCATCGAACTCCAGCTGCGCAATCACGCCTGAGCCGGGACCACCGATCGTTGCCATGCCTCCGGCCCGCGCGGCGCCGCCGTGGCGCGCCACGCTCATGCGGGGGGAGGCGCCGGCTGGTCATCGGCGTGACTGGCGTAGAGGCGCCGTGCGCAGCGCGGACAGATGCTGTGGGTGAAGACGGCGGAGGAATGCTTCTGGATATAGGATTCGACCTGCTGCCAGTAACCGTGGTCGTCGCGGATCTGCTTGCAGGAGGCGCAGATCGGCAGCAACCCCGTCAAGGTCTTGACATTGGCCAAGGCCTCGCGCAGTTCGGCGATCAGACGGTCCTTCTCGATGATGGCCTGTTTGCGCTCGATCGAGTACCGGATCGCGCGCGGCAGCATGGTGTAGTCCACCAGACTCTTGACCAGGTAATCCTGGGCGCCCTCGTGGACGATGCGCACGGCGAGATCCTTGTCGTCGAGCCCTGTCAGGACAATGACCGGCATGGTCGGGGCGTGGGCCTGGAGCCGGGCAAAGGTCTCGAACCCGCTGCTGTCCGGCAGAGTCAAGTCCAGCAGGACGATGTCCACCGGGCACCGCGACAGGACGTCTAGGCCGCGGGTCAGGGACTCGGCATGGTGGATCTCGAACGCGTTCGTCGGCTCCTCCCGCAGGATTTCCATGATCAACTGGGCGTCGGCGAGGGTGTCCTCGATCAGCAGGATGGTGCTCGGTTTGCGATTCATGTCGGCGGCCCTCCTGTTCCGTTCGTCGGCCGCAGTCCAGGGACTTCCACGACCATCAGGAACAACCCGAGTTGCTTGAGGATATGGGCGAACTTGAGGTAGTCGAGCGGCTTGACCAGGTAGCAGTTGCAGCCGTGGGCGTAACAGCTCTCGACCTCGCGGGGATCGTCGGTGGTGGTCAGCACGATCACCGGCATGGTGTGCCAGAAGGGATCCGCCTTGATCGTGCGCAGGACGTCCAGACCATCGCGTTTGGGCATCCAGATATCGAGCAACAGCAGAAAATGGCTATCCCGCGTGTCGCCGCCGCGGGCGCGCTCCGCGCGCAGGAAGTCGAGCGCCTCCTGGCCGTCGCGGAAACGGACCATCGGGTTCGAGAGGCCGGCTTCGCGCAGGTGCTCCTGGATCAGTTCGGCATGGCCGTCGTCATCCTCGGCGACCAGGATCGTAACACGGTTGAGCGGGGTGGTCATCCGGCCTCCATGTCGTCCGTGGGCAACGCCACAAAAAAGCGGCTGCCCGTCTTCCCGTCCGATTCCATCCACGCGGCGCCGCCGTGCCGCTCGACGATCCGCTGCACGGCCGCCAGGCCGACGCCGTCGCCGGTCACCGGCCCCCCGGGCTGGAGCCGGTAAAACAGCTGCCAGATATGTTTCTGGTGCTCCGGGGCCACCCCCTGGCCGTTGTCCTGGACGTCGTATACCACCCGCTCGCCGTCCGCGCGGGCGCCGACGGCCACGCGCAGCGGCCGGTCGGGGACACGGTACTTGAGGGCGTTGTCGAGCAGGTTGGAAAAGACCTGGCTGATCAGCGCCGGGTCGCCCCGGCAGGGGGGCAGCGGCGCGACCACCACCTGCGCGCCCGCCGCGCGCGTCTGGAAGGCCATGGCCTCCACGACCGTTTTGAGGAGGGCGTTCATGTCCACGGGCTGGAGCGTCAGCGGCGCCCGGCCAAGCCGCGAGAGCCGCAGCAGCCCGCCGATCAGGACATTCATCTTCTCGACGCTCGCCAGGATGAACTGCCGGGCGCGCCCGATCTTCTCGTGCGCGGCGGCGACGGCGGCGCGCTGCGCCTCGGGCAGGGGCGCTGCCTGCAGCGCCTGCAGGACGTCCGCGCAGGCTCGTTCCAGGATGCGGCTGAATCCCTGAATGTTGACCAGCGGCGACCGCAGGTCGTGCGAGGCCACGTGGATCAGGTGCTCGAGTTCCTGGTTGGCGCGGCGCAGTTCGCGGGCGAGCGCCGCCTGCCGCGCCTCGGCCTGTTTGAAGTCGGTGATGTCGCGCGCCACGAGGATCAGGCAGGGACGCCCGCCGATCGTCACCCGTTCCGCCGACACCAGCGCCGAAAACGTGGCGCCCGACTTGCGCCGCAGGGAGGCCTCCTGGCCCGCCGTCCCGCCGTGGCGGCCGACCTGCCGGATCATCCTTAGGTAGACTTCCGGCGCCGCCCAGAGGTCGAGTTCGAGGGGCGTACGGCCGACGGCCTCGCCGCGGGCAAATCCCAGCGTGCGCGTGAAGCCGTCGTTGATTTCCAGGAACCGGCCGTCGTCGAGGGCGCTGATCGCCGCCGGGTCGGGCATGGCGCGAAAGGCGGTCGCGAACTTGGCCTGGCTGTCGCGCAGGGCTTGCTCGGCCTGCTTGCGGTCGGTGATATCGATCGAGAACCCGATCACGCCGGTCGTACGGCCCGCGGCGTCGTGGTAGGGCACCTTGTCGGTCTGCACCCAGATCGGGCCGCGGACCGTTTGCAGCAGCTCGATGATGCCGGTTTTGGGCCGGCCGGCGGCGATCACTTCGCGGTCGGCCGCCCAGTACTCGGCGGCCTGGTCCGGAAACAGGACCGTGCAGAGCTGGCCCTCGATGGCTTCGCGCGGCCGGCCGATGGCCGCGGCGAAAGCCTGGTTCACGCGCAGCATGCGGTTGTCAGCGTCCTTGTAGAAGATCAGCGCCGGGCAGGCATCCAGGATGATCTGCAGGTCCTGGTGTTCCCGCCGCAGCGCGGCTTCGAGCCGGCGCGCTTCCGTGACGTCGCGGAAGACGAGCACCACGCCGGCCACCCCGCCGCGCGCCCCGCGGATCGGGGCGCCGCTGTCGGCGATGCAGTATTCCGTGCCATCGCGCGCGATCAGGGCGGTATGGTTGGCCAGGCCGACCGCGCGGCCGGAGGCCAGCACGGCGGCCACGGGGTCGGGCGCCGGCTGGCGGGTCTGCTCGTTGACGATGCGAAAGACCTCGCCCAGCGGCCGGCCGCGGGCCTCGGCGTCCGGCCAGCCGGTGAGCGCCGCGGCCACGGCGTTCAGGAGGGTGATGCGGCCGCGAGTATCGGTGGCGATGACACCGTCGCCGATGCTTTCGAGGGTGGTTGCCAGGCGCTCTTTTTCCTCGGCCAGAGCCATTTCGACGCGCTTGAGAGCGGTGATGTCCTTGACAACCGTTTCGACCACGCGCCCGCCGGCGGCGGGGTCGTCCACGAGGAAGGCGTCGTGGATCACCCAGCGGTCGTCGCCCCGGAGCGTCTGGAAATGGTAGAGCAGGCCGTGGATTTCGCCGTGCGCGAGCAGCCGGGCACGGATCGCGCCCTCGGGTTCGACGTAGCGCATGAGGTCCTTGAGGCGCTTGCCGACCACCTCGTCCGGGTGCCCTTCGAGGTCCAGGATGCGGAGCAGGCCCTGGTTGGCCAGCAGCACGCGCCCCTCGTCGAGGGTATAGCGGTAGACGCCGTCGCCGGTAAAGGCCAGCAGCCGCTCGAAGACCTTGTTCATGACGCGCCCGTCCCTGCGCCGGCGAGCGCCGCGAACAGGCGCTGCTGCTTGACGCCATCCAGAACCCGGACGTAGCGGCGGAACGCCGCCTCATCGGCGTGGGCGGCTGCCGGCCGCGGCCGCCAGACGCGGCCGGGGCGCACCATGCGGCGCGCCGCCGCCGCCAGCGACGGCAGGGCGCCGCAGCCGACGGCCGCCAGCATGGCGGCGCCCAGCAGGGTCGCCTCCGGGCAGGCCAGGGTCCGCACCGGGCGCCCATAGATGTCGGCCTGCATCTGGTTCCAGAACGCCCAGTGGGAAAAGCCGCCGGTCAATCGCAGGTCCCGCACCGGCAGGCGCAGGGCGGCGAATTCTTCTAGAATCAGCCGGTTTTCGAACACCACCCCTTCCAGCACGGCCCGCAGCATGGCCGGCGCGCCGTGGCCGGTGTTCACGCCAAGGAACGCGCCCGTGGCTTCGCTGATCCAATGCGGCGCGGCTGCCCCGGCAAGGAATGGGAAAAAGACCACTCCCTCGGCGCCCGGCGGGACAGCGGCTACGGCGCGCCGCATGGCGGCGTTCAGGGGCCAGCCCCCAGCGAGCCGCTCGGCCGCCCAGCGCACGCTGTCGCCGGCCGCGTTCTGCAGGCCTTCGACGGCCCAGGCGCCCGGGACGGCGTGCGCCACGCAGGCCAGGCGCCGCCGCGGGTCGCGCACCGGGCGCGCCGCGTGGCAGAAACAGACGCCCGCCGTGCCCAGCGTGATCGAGCAGAGTCCGGGCCGCGCCACCCCGGCGCCCAGGCCGGCGCACTGCTGGTCGCCGGCTCCGGCCACGATCGGCGTGCCGGCCGGCAGCCCGCAGCGGCCGGCCGCCGCCCGCGAGACGTGTCCCACCGGCGTGCCTGGCGGCACGAGCGCCGGCAGCTGGCCGACCGCGATCCCAGCCGCCGCGAGGATGCGGTCGCTCCAGCGCCGACGGTGCCCGTCGAACAGGCCGGTCAGGGCGGCATTGGCTTCGTCGGTGACCCAGCGCTCGCAGCCCAGGGCGCGCAGCACCCAATCCTGGACCAGGGCGAAACGCGCCGCGCGGCGGAAGCGCGCCGGGTCATGGCGCCGCAGAAACAGCAGTTTGCCGAGCGTGAAGACCGCGTGGCAGGGCAAGCCCGTGATGCCGTAATAGGCGGCCTCGCCGAAGCGCGCTTGCAGGTCGGCGACATCGGGCGCGCCGCGCATGTCCTGCCAGCCGATCGCCGGCCCGAGCGGCGCGCCGTCGGCGTCCAGGGGGATGACGGTGGCGCGCTGGTTGGTCACGGCCACGGCGGCCGGCACGGCGCGCGCGCGCGCGGACGCCCCGCGCAGGGCGGCCAGGGCGGCATCCACGAGGCGGCGCGGGTCCTGTTCGACGGCGCCGTCGGGGCCGCGGCGCACGGGCAGCGGCAATGCGCAGTCCGCCACGAGCCGGCCGTCGAGCGCGAACACGGCCGCCTTGACCACGCTGGTTCCGCAATCCACCGCCGCCACGCAGGCGTTCATGGGACCGGGCTCCGTTCCCCCGTGACCGCAAGCTTCAATCATGCATTTCTATGCTACCGCCCGTTTGCCGAACGGTCAAGCGGTTTTCGGCGGCCACGATTTGCGGGCGTTGCGCTTGTCCGCGGTCACTCCCGGCGCGATCCGCGCACGGGAACGGCTCCGCGTCATGCGCGCCGTAGCGGCGGCTTGACGCGCCGCGTAGGCGGGAGCTTCGCC
>CAZEVX010000151.1:0-8301 GCA_964515705.1 uncultured Verrucomicrobiota bacterium
GGGAAATCCGCGAGCGGCTGCCGCCCTGGATCGCGCCCGCCGACCTGATCCAGGAACTCTTCGACGAGTCCGTCGGGCTCGGCCCGCTCGAAGACCTGCTCGCCGACGAGGCGGTCACCGAGATCATGGTCAACTCCCACGACCAGGTGTACGTGGAAAAGGAGGGCAAGCTCGCGTTGAGCGACCGCGCCTTCATGGACGACGCCTCGGTCCTGGCGATCATCGAGCGCATCGTGGCGCCCATCGGCCGGCGGATCGACGAAAGCCAGCCGTACGTCGACGCCCGTCTGCGCGACGGCTCGCGCGTCAACGCCATCATCCCGCCGCTGGCCCTCGACGGGCCCTGCCTGACGATCCGCAAGTTCACCCGTAATTTGCTGGCCATGCCGGACCTCATCCGCCTCGGAACCCTGGCTCCCGAAATGGCCGAGTTCCTCAAGGTCTGCATCCGCCTGCGCAAGAATATGGTCGTCTCGGGCGGCACGGGCTCCGGCAAGACCACCTTCCTGAACGTCATGAGCGCGTTCCTGCCGGACACCGAGCGCATCATCACCATCGAGGACTCGGCCGAGTTGCGCCTGCCGCAACCGCACGTCATCCGCCTGGAGTCCCGCCCGCCGAATATCGAGGGCCGCGGCGCGGTCGCGATCCGCGACCTGCTGCGCAACGCCTTGCGGATGCGGCCGGACCGGATCGTCATCGGGGAGTGCCGCGGCGGCGAATCGCTCGACATGCTCCAGGCCATGCACACCGGCCACGACGGCTCCCTGACCACCGTGCACGCCAACTCCCCGCGCGACGTCATCGCCCGCCTCGAAACCATGACCCTGATGTCGGGCGTGGACCTGCCGGCGCGCGCCATCCGCGAGCAGATCGCCGCCGCCATCCACCTGGTGGTCCAGACCGCCCGGCTGAGCGACGGCTCCCGCAAGGTCACGCACATTACCGAGATCGCCGGACTCGAGGGCGACCGCATCACGATGCAGGACCTGTTCGCCTACACCCAGACCGGCCTGGACGACAACGCCCGCGTGCGCGGCCGGTTCGCCCCAACCGGCGCGGTGCCGACCTTCGTCGAGGACATCCAGGCCCGCGGGCTGACCCTGGACATGCGGCTGTTCGATCCGCACTCATGGACCTCCTGATTCCATCCATCGGCCGTTGGCTGATCCCGGCGCTGTTCGCCGTCTGTTTCGGCGGGCTGGCCTACGCCTTCCTGGTGGCCCTGCGCGCCGGGGCCGAGAGTTACCAGCACGTCTACACCGAACAGGCCGCCCGCCAGTTCGCCGACATCTTCTTCTTCGTGCCGCCGCGCCGCATCCGCGACCTCGCCTGGACCGCGGCGACCGCCGGGTTCCTGGTCGTCGTGCTCGCCCTGGGAGAGTTCCGTTCGCCGGCCGGCATCCTGCGCGGCGCGCTGCCCGCGCTGCTGGTCGCCGGCGCGGCCTTGAGCCTGCCGCGCTGGGCCCTGGCGCTGCTGCGGCAGCAGCGCCTCAAGCGCTTCAACGAGCAGCTCGTCGACGCCCTCATGACCATGAGCAGCGCCCTGCGCTCCGGCGCCAGCATCCTGCAGGCCTTCGAGCATATCGGCCGCCAGAACCGGACGCCGATCTCCCAGGAGTTCAACCTCTTGCTCCAGCAGACGCGCCTCGGCGTCAAGTTCGAGGACGCCCTCCTGAACCTCGAGCGGCGCGTCAGCAGCGAGGACCTGGCCCTGATGGTGCGCTCGATCGAAATCGCCCGCCAGACCGGCGGCAACCTGACGGAGGTCTTCGACAAGATCGCCGCCGTGATCCGCGAGCGCATCCGCATCCAGGGGCGCATCCGCGCCCTGACGTCCCAGGGCCGCCTGCAGGGCGTGGTCGTCGGGCTGCTGCCGCTGGCCCTGATCGTGGCGCTGTTTTTCCTCGACCCGGCCATGATGGGCGCGTTTTTCAGCTCGGCCGCGGGCATCGCGATCGGGGGCGCCGCCTTGCTGCTCGAGGTCCTGGGCGCCTTGCTCATCCGCCGGATCGTGGCCATCGATATCTGAAGCCGCCGCCCCCCGGGCAGGGGCGCGACACGGGAGTTGTCATGCCGTCGCCGTCCATCGCGTGGCCGTGGGTCGGCTTGGGCGCGCTCTGGGCGGTCTTCGCCGCCGGGCTCGCCTGGCACCTGGCCCACACGGCCTTCGCCATCACCTACGTGACCCTGGCGGACGGGCGCCGCCAGGAGCGCCGCCTGCCGCTGGTCTTCCGCATCCTGCTGCCGCTGGCGCCCGGCATCACGCCGCGCCTGGCGCAGGCGCCCTTCCGAGTCCTGCGCGACCGCACCCTGGCGGCGCTGACCGCGGCCGGGTTCGACGGCGTGCTGGCAGCCGAAGAGTTCCTGGCGCTGCGCCTGCTGACGCCGCTGGTCGGCCTGCCGCTGCTCGGCCTGCCGCTCCTGGCGGCCCTCGCCTGGCGCGCGGGCCCGGCCACCGGCGCCGGCCTGCGGCTGGGCGCGGCGGCGGCGCTGGTGGGCTTGCTGTCGCTGGCCTACCCCTCCTGGTGGCTGCAGCAGGCGATCGCCCTGCGGCACCGCCGCATCCTGCGGGCACTGCCGTTCGTGATGGACCTGCTGACGCTGTCGGTCGAGGCCGGGCTGGACTTCATGTCGGCGATCAAGACCATTGTCGAGCGGCGCCCGCCGGACCCGATCGCCGAGGAGTTCTCGCGCGTGCTGGTCGAGATTCAACTGGGAAAAACGCGGCGCGAGGCGCTGCTGCGGCTGGCGGCGCGCGTGCAGCACCCGGACGTGCACTCCCTGGTGCTGGCCCTGGTGCAAGCCGACGAAATGGGCGTGAGTATCGGCGCCACCCTGCGCATCCAGTCCGACCAAATCCGCGCCAAGCGCTTCCTGCAGGTCGAGAAGCTCGCCAACGAGGCCCCGGTCAAGATGCTGTTTCCCCTGGTGGTGTGCATTTTCCCAGCCGTCTTCCTGATCATGCTCGGGCCGATCGTCCTGCAAATGCTGCGGCAGGGCGTCTGAACGGAGGCGCGGCGCCATGGAGATCGTGCTGGCCAGCCTGGCGGGAGCGGCGTTCGGCGCGCTGCTGGCGCTGCTGTGGGGGGCGCGCCGCGCGCATGCCGCGGCCGACTGGTGCGGCCGGGCGCAGCGCGCCGAGCAGGCCCTCGCACAGGCCCGCTCCCAGATCGAGGCCGAGCAGCAGGCGCGCGTGCGGGCGGAGACCGAGCGCGAGGGGGCGGCGCGCGGCCTGGCCGAGGAACGCCGCACGCTCGAGGAGGCCAAGGCGCGCCTGTCGGACGCCTTCAAGGCGCTGGCCGGCGACGCCCTGCAGCAAAGCAACGCCGCCTTCCTGTCCCTGGCGACCACGGCGCTCGATCGCCGGCTGGCCGATGCCCGCGGCGACCTCGGACAGCGCCAAGCGGCGATTGACGGGCTGGTCAAGCCGCTGGCCGACACGTTGCGCCAGTTCGACGAGCACGTGCGCGGTCTGGAACGCAACCGCCAGGCGGCCTACACGGCCCTCGATAGCCATGTCCAGGCCTTGGCCGCCGCCCAGCAGCAGTTGCAGCGCGAAACGGCCGGCCTGGTGACCGCCCTGCGCGCGCCGCAGGTGCGCGGGCGCTGGGGCGAACTGACGCTGCGGCGAACGGTGGAACTGGCCGGAATGTCGGACCACTGCGACTTCAGCGAGCAGGTGTCGGTCGCCGGGGAGGGCATCCGTCAGCGGCCGGACCTGGTGGTGCACCTGCCGGGCGGCCGCGAGATCGTGGTGGACGCCAAGGTGGCCCTCGACGCCTTTCTCGATGCCGCGGCCGCCGCCGGCGAAGACCAGCGCCGCAAGGCGCTCGGACGCCATGCCGCCCAGGTGCGCGACCACATGATGCGGCTGGCCGACAAGCGCTACTGGGACCAGTTCCCGCAGGCGCCGGAATTCGTGGTGATGTTCATCCCCGGCGAATCGTTTTTCGCCGCCGCGGCCGACATGGACCGCCAGTTGATCGAGGACGCCCTCGCCCGGCGGGTGGTCCTGGCAACGCCCGCCACCCTGATCGCGCTGATCCGGTCGGTGGCCTTCGGCTGGCGGCAGGACCAGGTGGCCCGCAACGCCCAGGCGATCAGCGATCTCGGCCGGCAGCTCCACGACCGCATGCGAATCCTGGCCGAGCATCTCGCGGGCATCGGCGACGGCCTGGAAAAAGCCAGCCAGGCCTACAACCGGGCGGCGGGATCATTGGAAGCCCGGGTCTTGCCCGCCGCGCGGCGGTTCCGCGACCTGGGGGCCGCCGGCGGCGACGACATCCCGGTCCTGGCGCCGGTCGAGACGGCGCCCCGCGCCCTGGCGGCGCCGGACGCGGCGGACAGCCCGTCGAATGCCGGGACATAAGCTGTCCGCCGGGCAGCGCTAAGTCCCCGCAACGGTCCGATCTGTTCGCGCTCGATGCACGGGCGCCCGTTGCGGGAACGGCATCAGGCGCCGGGTTTGTTTAGCGGATCGGTCCTCGGGGGGACGGCACGCCGGGCTTGCGCGGCGCCGAACACCAGGTTGAAAAACCCGGCGGCGACACCGAACAGCAGCAGGAGGATCGTGAACACCGGCTGGGTCTGCAGCCGGCGGTCGAGCCAGTACCCGGCCAGGACGCCAACAGCCGCGCCCGCGGCCTGGGTGAACCCCAGCGACAGGACGGCGCCCAGGCCTGGCCGCGGCGGGATCATCCGCCCTTGTCCGGGTCCGCGGCCTTGCCGGGCGCCGCGGGCGGCGTCTTGCCGGGCGCGCGGGAATCCTCGTCCCGGCCCTTCTTGAACTCTTTGAGGCTCTGCCCGAGCGCCCGCGCAAGCTCCGGCAGACGGCGGGCGCCGAAAAGCAGTAGGACGATCAGCAGAATCAGCAGGATTTCGCCCGGACCCAGATTCATGAACGCCATCGTGATGCTCCCCTGCCGGTGGTGATGGGATCGGTGGTCATGGCGCCGGCTGCCGGCGGATGCGTTCCTTCTCGTCCTCGGCGCGCGCGCGCACTTTGTCGATCGCCGCGCGTTGTCCGGACCGCAGTTTCTCCTGCTGTTCCGGGTTGTCCGCCGCGCGCGCCAGGTCGCGCGCCCCGAGAATCTCGAGTTCGGCGATGCGAGCCTTGGTTTTGCGGTCCACCTCGGCCAGGGCGGCCTTCTGGGCCTCGCTCAACTTCCCGGCCGGCGTGCCGCGCGCCGCCATGCGTTCCATCGCCAGTTCGTACGCGCTTTTCAGGGACGTTCCATCGGATCCCATACGGCCTCCTCCGCCCGGATGGCGGCGCGGAAAAGCGTGCAGCCAACCGGCGTCCGCGATACAGTAGCGGCATGCCGGACCCCCGTCAAGCCGAGACCGCCCAGGACGACGCGCGCTACCTGCGGATGGCCCTGGCCGAGGCCGACGCCGCGGCAGCCGCCGGGGACGTGCCGATCGGCGCCGTGATCGCGCGGGGAACCGCCGTCATCGGCCGCGCGCATAACCAGGTCGAGTTGCTCAAGGACCCGACTGCCCACGCCGAGATGATCGCCATCACCCAGGCCGCCGCCGCCGCCGGCGACTGGCGCCTGGCGGACACCGTGCTCTACGTGACCAAGGAACCTTGCCCGATGTGCGCCGGGGCCATCACGCTGGCCCGTATTCCGCGGGTCGTCTTCGGCGCGCCCGATCCCCGGGGCGCTGGACCGCTGCCCGGCGTCGCGATCACCGGCGGCGTGCTGGAGACGGAATGCCGCGAGCGGCTGCAATCCTTTTTCCAGGCGCTCCGGCGGCAGCCGGCGCCCGGCGCCAGTCCATGATTGGCGCATCCGCCGCGGTTGGGCCGGCGGCGGTCGGTTTGACAACGCCCATCGGCGCGGGCCGGAAAACGCGCCCCATCAATCGTCGCGCGCCGCGCGGCGGGGCGTCCGGGCGCGGCGGTCCCGCAGTCACCGCTCGACCAGCGTCTCCTCGATCTTCATGCCGAAATGCCGGCCGCCGGCCTCGGTGTGCACCAGGACCTCGTCGCCCGGCTGCAACGTCGCCACGGAAACCGCGCGCCCGCCCGGCGCCACCAGGTGGATGGTCTCGGCGTTCTGCAGGCAGACCGACAGTGCGCGGCCCTCGAGTTCGGCAAACACCAGCAGCATCGGCCGCGCCTCGATCTTGCAGCGGCCGACGTTCACCACCCGCGTGCGGCCCGCGGCATCCACGACCAGGACGTCGTCCCCCACCGCCAGGTCCGAGAGGTAGGAGGTCTTGTCGCCAGGCCGCAGGAGATAGGCGTGCACGGCGCTGGCGTTGACCCGGAACGGGCGCGCGGCGACGTAGGGATTGTCGAGCGTTTCGGCATGGACGAGGAAAAACGCGCTGCTGGTATTGCCGACCAGCATGCCTTCGCCGGGGGCCATCGCCGCGCAGGTGTCGATGCAGACGCGGTCGCCCATGCCGCAGGGCTGGATACGGGTCACCCGCGCGGCCGCCAGCGCCAGCCGCGGCGAGCACCCGTGGACGACGGCCACCGCCCGGCGCACCTCGGCCGGGTCGCGCGTCGCGATGACGACCCCGTCCACGCCCTTCTCGAGCACGCCCAGCATGGTGCGCGCCTGCTCGGCCGTGGCGACTTCGGCCAGCAGCCGGACGCGCTGCGCCAGCAGGTTCTCGAGCGGAATGATCGTCCAGTCCTTGAGCCGCAGCCAGAGCCACGCCTCGCGCGGCGCGGCGGCGGCCGCCTGTTCGTCGGCCTTGGAGGCGATCTCGATCCGCAACACGTCGCGCCCCAACACGCGGTCGCCGTCCTCGGCCACGGTAGCGACGCGGCCCAGGTCGCGGACGCGCGGGCCGTGGCCTGGCTCGACGACGACGGCGTCGGCCCCGCTCTCGATGGCCGCCACCGCCAACTCCTTGTCCCAGGGCCGCAGATCCACCCAGGCCTGTTTCATGAATTCGCCCTCAGCACCCGCAGGGCCTCGCGGGCCGAGGCCCGCTCGTGCACGATGCGCGCAATGGCCGCCACCATCCGCGTGGGATCGGCGTGCTGAAACACGTTGCGCCCGATCGAGACCCCCGCCGCCCCGGCCCTCATCGCGCCCTCGACCATCTCCAGAATGTCGGCGTCCGACTCGCGCTTCTCGCCGCCGGCGATCACGACCGGGACCGGGCAGCCGCGGGTCACGGCCTCGAAACTCCGCGGACTGCCCGTGTAGTTGACCTTGACGATGTCGGCGCCCAGTTCCGCGCCGACGCGCGCGGCGTGCTGGACGCAGGCTGGGTCGTACTCGCTCTTAACCTTGGCGCCGCGCGTGTAGATCATCGCCAGCAGCGGCATGCCCCACTGCGTGCAGCGGCGGCTGATCTGCCCGAACTGCGCGAGCATCTCGCCGTCCGTCGGCGCCCCCAGGTTGACGTGGATCGACACGCCATCCGCCCCCATCTGCAGCGCTTCCTCGACCGAGCAGACCAGGACCTTGCCGGTCGGGTCCGGCGAGAGCGCCGTGCTGGCCGATAGATGGACGATCAGGCCGATGTCCTTGCCCGACTGCCGGTGGCCGGCGCGCACGATGCCCTTGTGCTCGATAATCGCGTTGGCGCCGCCGTTGACCATGTGGTCCACGGCCTGCTTCATGTCCATCAGCCCCGGGATCGGGCCGACGGTCACCCCGTGGTCCATGGGCACGATGACCGTCTTGCCGGTCTGCCGGTTGATGATCCGTTCCAGGCGAATGCTTTTCCCGAGCATCATGGCGGCGTCCTCCGCGGAAGCTGTGACACCGCATACTGCGGCCCCGCCGGCCCGGAATGCAAGCGCTATTTCGCGCCGGCTCCGCCGCCGCGCGCCGCGAAGGCACGGCGGGGCCAGGCGTAACGTCAGCCCGGCCTTCCAGCAGTGCCCAACATTGGAACATTGGAACATTGGGGACAGGGAAATAGTGCCTCCGGAACAAAAAACCGTGACACGATCGGCGATAACGCGGGGTACACCAAAAATGCCGTGACCGACACCGAAGCAGAATGTGTTACGAGACTACGCCTGAGCAAATGTCGGGCGTGGCGTCATGACGGCCATGAATCCCGGTATCCCAGTAAATCGGAAGCGCCCTGCGGACAACGGTTGAGACCGGGTAGAATGACAGGCCGGTTTCCCTGTTCTCCCCGCTCATTCGATGGCCACACGGAGCCGATGCCAACAGAAGAGGGTGTCTGAAATATCTGGTCCCGGCCGGGCCTTGACAAGACGGTGTTGCGGTCTGTCCTCAGTCGGCCAGGCGCGGCGAACGGCCTCCCGTACGAAGAGTTCCGAGCCGATGACCAAGCCGTCCACCCAGTGACGCA
>CAZEVX010000152.1:0-7663 GCA_964515705.1 uncultured Verrucomicrobiota bacterium
CTTCACGCTCTGGAGCGGTCCTGAAAAAGGCCGGCCGACCGCCGACACCACGGTCCGGCTGGCCTGTGACAGCGCCTGGCTCTACCTGGGGGTGGCGTGCGCGAACCCGCTCCAGAAGCTGATCCTCGCGCCCAAGGTCAACGAGCATGACGGGGGCGTCAACGCCGACGAATCGCTGGAAGTCTTTCTGACCTCCGACCCGGGCGGCAAGGTCTATTATCACTTTCTCCTGAGCTGTTTCAACGTCAAGGCGGAACAGCGGTTCATCGAGAGCCAGGGCGAGCGCCAGACCTGGAATCTGCCCTGGCGCTCGGCCACGCGCGTGACCGACACCGGCTGGACGGCGGAACTGGCGATCCCGCTGTATGTCTTGCTCGAGTACGGCGATTTCGAGCATGTGCGCCTGAACCTCGTGCGCAACCGGCGTTGCCCGCAACTGGATCCCAGCAAGGTGGTCACGCACGACGTCATGGACGTTTCGCTGTGGCGGCCGGTCGTGCGGTCATTCCATGAGCCCAACGCTTTCGGGACGTTAGCCGTGCCGCTCCCGGGCGCGCCGCAGGTGCCCTTCCTGCCGTCGCTGGAGACGGCCGCGGTCACGCCCTACCGGATCCGGGACGGCACGAATTGTTACGGGCTCGAACTTGGGCTCATGAGTTTCAACCTGACGCCCGGCACGGCGGAACTGGCGATCACGGATCAGCCGGTCGGGGGCCCCGGCGCGGTTGTCCGGGAACGGGTGGCCCTCAAGGGCAAGGAACAGCGGACGGTGTCTCTGGCGATTCCCGTGCCGGCGCTTTCGGAACGGCGGATCACGGTGGACCTGCGCGACGCCGCGGACGGCGCGGTCTACCGGACGGTCACGATCGAGAATCCGGCCGTGCTGAAGATCATGGAGGCGTACCTGGACCGGAACTACTACACCATCGAGCCGGAAGCCGTGGCGGTGGCGGAGATCGCCATGCCGGCGGAACGCCTGGCCGGGATGACGGTGGCGGTGCGGATGAACGGCCGGGACGTCGGCGCCGCGCCGGCGGCGGCGGAGACCCGGGTGCGGGTGCCGATCGCGGACTGGCCGCCCGGAACCCAGGCGGTCACCGTGGCGCTGCAGGGCCCGGCGGGCGCGAGCGTGTACGCGGTGACGGCGGAGTTGATCAAGCGGGCGCCGAAGCCGGGCCGCGAGGTCAAGGTGGATCAGATCAACCGCGTGGTGCTCAAGGATGGCCGGCCGTTTTTCCCGTTCGGGCCGGTCATGGCCGGCATTGCCGCGGACCAGGAAGAGCATTTCAAGGCGATTGCCGAGGCCGGCTGCAACACGTTTTTCCAATGGCACAGAGGCGCGCACCCGCAAGACGCGCTGCGCCTGGCCGACCAGGCGCAGCGCCATGGCCTGACCCTGTTGACGCAACTGGAAACCGGGTGGACATCGTATCAGCAGGCCGGCCTGACGTTGTCCGAGCAACTCCTGGGGGCTCAACCGCCGGGGATCGGCGCCACGGCCTTGCGCGTCTTCCTGATGTTCTGCGCCGGGTCGCCCGCGGACAAGACGGCGGTGTTCGGCGAATATGTTGACAACATGATGCCTGTCACCGAAGCGATGATCCGGTCGGTCAAGGAATCCAGCGCCCTCCTGGCCTACAATTCGTTTGACGAGCCGTGCACGGATTCGTATTTCGCCATCACCAAGTTCCTGGACGCGATCTATCGGCAAGCGCACCGGAGCGACGGGTATCACCCGGTGATGCTCTTGTACAGCAGCCATATCCCGGACGGCGACCGCTACGTCAAGCCGTGCGACATTCTCAGCACGGATCCCTACTGGATACCCGGCGGCGACACCCAGGCCGCCGGCCGCATGACTCCGAACGTCGTGTCGAAAGTCGTGCACTGGAACGATCAACGGGCGGCAAAATCACGGAAAGCCGTCTGGATCGTGCCGCTCGGCTGGGTCTCGAGCGGCAGCCGCAAGCGCGGGATTTCACTGGCCGAGCAGGATTGCCAGAATTTCCTGGCGGTCATCCACGGCGCCCGCGGGCTGAGCTGGTTTCGATATCCCATGCCGGCGGTGGCCTGGCAGAACCTGAAAGCGGCCATCGCCAAGGTCAAGGTCATTGGACCTATGGCGGTGCAGCCAATCGTGGCGCAGACGGTGCGGTTCGAGCGGGGCACGCGCGGCGAACCGGGCGTCAAGGAAGCCCTTTTCCAGCCGGAACGGGAGGAATTCCCGGACATCCAGGCCAAGGTGTTTCGGCATCCGGATGGCGGCCTGGTGTTGCTGGCGGCCAACAGCCGCTATTATCCGGTCGCCGCCCGCGTCCGCGTGGACGGCCTGGCCGGCGCGGTCTCGAACGTCTTTGGCGGGCCAAAGCTGGCGGTCCGCGACGGGGTCTTTACGGACGACCTGGAGCCGTTCGCCGTGCGCGCCTGGGTGCTGGGCTCGTCCGTGCCGGAGCCGGTCCGGGCGCGCGTGACGGCCATCCGGCCGGAGGTTATCCCGCCTCCGGAAATGCCGCATCCCTATAATGCGCGCGCCGGCAAAAAGAACGTGTTTCCCAATCCGAGTTTTGAGCAGGCCACCATCCCCGGACTGCCGGACTATTGTTTTGGCGACGGCGTCATCGAGGCGGGAAGCGGGATCGCCCGGTTTGGGGCGCAGTGTCTCAAGATGGTGGCCGGCACGTCCACGCCGGCGCAAGTGTATGGCGAATGCAGCCCGCAGCACGACAAGGACACGGCCTATGTCTGGTCCTTCTGGGCGAAAGGCGCGGCCGGCGGCGAATCGATCTGGGTGCGGTTCGGGCCTGACGTTAAGCCGCGCACCATCCCGCTCACCGGGCAATGGGCGCGGTACGACTTGCCGCTGGTCATGCCGGCGCGGACGCCGCGGCACCGCATGGTGTTCGATCTGCGGTTATCCAAGCCCGGCACCGTCTTCCTGGACGGCATGCAATTGGAACAAGGCTATGAAGCGACGGCGTTCGAGGACTGACCCGGCAGTTCCCGCGCACGGTTGCACGCGTGTCATGAGCCCGCGTTGGCCGCGCGGCGCCGGCACAGCCGCCGGAATCGAGCTGGCACCGGGACTTGAAGGCGCCGGTGCATGCCCAGCCGGCGCGCTGGAGCGGGCGGTCTGGCCATCCTGGCGATCCCGCAGGGATAGAGGCGCGCGGGGGGCCGAGAACCGTCCCTTGCGCCCGGAGACCGCGCGTGCAGTGGGCCGTCGTGTTGGGGCCCCCGCCGGGCTCTGTCGTCATGTCCCCTTGGGCCGGCTCCGGTAGCGGCGGATCACGGCCTGGTAGGCGGCCGGCACGGTGGTGTCCTTCTTGATTTTCCGGAGGGTGTCCACCAGCCCGTCCACCCACATCGTCATGAACCGCTCGCCTTTTTCCGGCGTGGCGGCATGCGGTTCGCCGACGCACAAATCCGGATACTGCATCGCCCAGCGTACGGGCACGGACGCGACGCCGATATCCGGGAACGGACGCACGGGGAACGCTTTGGTCTTCATCTTTTCGAGGTGCACCAGCCCCTCGCCGGAGGCCATCACCATGCTGGTCTCCACCTCGCAGGCGTGGCCGTAGGAAACGGCCCCGGACAGTTGCGCCATCTCCTTGTAGCGCCCGGCATAGGCCGGGATGCTGTAGATGACATAGTCCTTGCACTTTTCCAGCATGCGCGCGGGAAAGATCGCCGCCAGGTAGCAGCCGTGCCCATGGGCCAGGCAAATCTTGTTGAATCCGTGGCGCGCCACTTCGTCGCAGATGTTCTCCAGCAGGCGATAGACCAGGTCCTGGTCGATATGAATGCCGCCCGACCCGGCCGGCGCGCCGGAAATCACGCTGTAATACAGGGTGGGCAGGATCGCCACCGTCTCGCGCTTCGCCAGCCGGCGCATGGCCTCGTCGACCGCCAGGGCGTCCGTCCCGACCGGCAAATGCGGGCCATGAGTTTCCAGCACCCCCAGCGGAATGACCGCCACGCCCCGGCTGGCTTTCAGCAGGGCCGGGAAATCGCTTGCGCTCACGCGCGCCCACAGACATTCCATCATGACGTCTCCTTGCGAGTGCGAGGGTGGCTGGGTATCGTAACAACGGCTCCCCGGGACATATCCCCGGCGGGCGGACGGGCCGGCCGCGCCGCGCGAGCGTCGGTCCGCGCCCGGCCCGCCTTCCGGATTTCCGCCGCCACGCGGTCGATGGCCTGCATGTGAATCGCGCGGAATTCCTCCTGCGTCGAGCGCCAGGTGGTCTGCAGGAACCCCAACAGGCGCCGGGGTGCAATGTGCGTGCGGGCAAACGCCACCGTACGGGCAAAGTTGTTCGGAAACGATAAATAGCCCCCGGTCGGCACCTGGTCGTAGCCGTGCCGTTCCATCTCGAGATACGCCTTGACCGGCTTGAGGCGCAGGGGTTGGGCGGGGTTGGCGCCCGCATCCATGACCTGCGGGTTGGCCCGCTTGAGGATCGTTTCCGGATGCAGGGTCTTGTAATACCACCAGTTGCTCTGCAACACGGAGGTCGGCATGTGCTTGACAAATTGCGCCGGATGGTACCACTGGTAATCCGACCACACCCACGGACGCGCCCCGCCCTTGCGCACTTCGTCAACATAGAACGTCAGGTCATCCCAGAACAGGTCAAACTGACGGATCACCACCAGCCGGTTGTACACCTGGTTGACCGCCGTTTCCTCGTCCATGCCCAGGTGGAAAAAGCGCGGGCCCTCGCACAGGTCGTTCACTTCCGCGATCAGGTCGCGGCACACGCGGTAATAGGCCGGGGTCGACACCATGCGGGCATACGGCCCGAGCCAGACGTCGTGGGCCGTCGAAAAGTTGAGCTTGGGGATGATCTCGATGCCCATCGCGCGGGCGCGGCGGACTTCCTCTTTCAGGCGCCGGGGGGACCAGGCGTTGCGGACGGCAATTTCCGGATGGCTCCGGTAGCGCACGCCGTCGCCGAGGTCCAGCACCACCATGTTCATACCCGCCGCGGCCATCCGGCTGAGGATGTCGCTCCAGAGGGAGTCGTCAAAGCGCAGGTACGGCTGGGCGATCGCCCGGCTCTTGTGCCCCTTGAACACGGACGGCGGGCAATCGAACCACAGGTTGACGCTCAGGTGCAGCAGATTGGCCCAGATCATGTCCTTGCGGGGGCGTGCGTGCATGCCGCCTGGGCCTTTCGACGATGCAACCCGGTTCGGGTCGACTTGGCGGTCATGATATGCCGCCGGGCGGAACGACGCAAATGAAATCGCGGGACCTGCCTTGCGCCGCCCTGGCTCCCCACTGCGTCACTGAGGGGACACGGGACGGGCAAGGCCTCAGAAGCTGTGAAATAATCGCCCGGTGCGGGCACCGGGCCTACAACAAGGGGCGAACCGTCCAGAAAAACTGTAGGCCGCGTGCCCCACCTGAGGCGGGCAAGCCTCGCGCGGCGGCTACATCATGCCGACCGCGTCCATGTCCACGGCCAGGCGCACGCCGCGCGGGCAGCGCTCGGCCCGCAGGGCCTCCTTGAGCGGGCCGGCCATGGCCTTGACCGAGGCGCTCCGCAGGATCAGTTGGAAGCGGTACTGGCCGCGCCGCCGGCTGATTGGCGCCGGGATCGGCCCGGCCCGCAGAACGCTCGGCGGCAGGCCGGCCGCGAGCCGGGCCGCCAGGCGCCGCGCCGCCTGCTCGACCACCGCGGCCGACGGCCCCTCGAACGTCAGGCAGGCCAAGTGCGTGAAGGGCGGGTAGTTCAACTCGCGACGCGCCGTCAGTTCCCGTTCGCAGAACCCCGCGCCGTCCAACCGGGCGGCGGCCTGCAGCGCGGGATTGCCGGGCGTGAAGGTCTGGACAATCACCTCGCCGGCGATGTCGCCGCGCCCGGCGCGCCCGGCGACCTGCAGCAGCAGTTGGAAGGTGCGCTCCATCGCCCGGAAGTCCGGCACGTGCAGGCTGAGATCGGCGTTCAGCACCCCGACCAGCGTCACCCCCGGAAAGTCCAGGCCCTTGGCAATCATCTGGGTGCCGATCAGGAGGTCCACCCGCCCGGCCTTGAACTCCCCCAGGATGCGCCCGTGGGCATGCCGGCGCGCGGTGGTGTCGGCGTCCATGCGCGCGATGCGCGCCCCGGGAAAGAGGCGCCGCGCGATGGCCTCGGCGCGCTGGGTGCCGATCCCGCTGAACTTGAGGGTCGGCTGACCGCAGGCCGGACAGCGCGCCGGCGCCCGCTCGGCCTGTCCGCAGAGGTGGCAGCGCAGTTCGTCGAACTCGCGGTGGTAGGTCATCTTCAGGTCGCACTGGCGGCAGCCGGCCACGTAGCCGCAGACCGGGCATAGCACCGAGGTGGCGAAGCCGCGCCGGTTGAGGAACAGGATCGTCTGTTCGCCGCGCTCGAGGCGCAGGCGCACGGCCTCCGCCAGCGCGCGCGAAAACACGGGAATGCGGCCGTCGGCCCCCTCGGCCTCCGTGCGCAGGTCCACGATGCGCATCCGCGGCATGCCGCGGTGATCCACGCGGTGCGCCAGCACCGCCAGGGCGTATTTGCCAAGGCGGACGTTGTGCCAGGACTCGAGCGCCGGCGAGGCCGATCCCAGCAGCACGGTGCAGCCCTCGAGGCGGCCGCGCATCACGGCCACGTCGCGGGCGTGGTAGCGCGGGGCCTCGGCCTGCTTGTAGCTCGGCTCGTGCTCCTCGTCCACCACGATCAGCCCGAGACGCTCGACCGGCGCGAAGAGCGCCGAGCGCGCCCCGATCGCGATGCGCGCCCGGCCGTCGTAGATGCGGTACCACTCGTCGTGCCGCTCGCCGTCCGAGAGGTGGCTGTGCAGCACGGCCACGGTCTCCCCGAACCGGCCGCGGAAACGCTCGACGGTCTGGGGCGTGAGCGAGATTTCCGGCACCAGCACGATGGCGCCCTGCCCGCGGTCGAGGCTGTGCCGGATGGCCTGCAGGTACACCTCGGTCTTGCCGGAGCCCGTCACGCCGTGCAGCAGCACGACCGGCGGGGACCGGGTCTCGATGGACTGCCGGACCAGCGCGAGGGCGTCGGCCTGCTCGGGGAACAAGGGCAGCGGCTGCGTGGGCAGGATATCGCGCCCGGCCAGCGGGTCCCGCGGCTCCGCCTCGCGCTCGAGGCGCACCCGCTTCTCGGCCGCGAGCCGGTCGAGCGCCGCGCGGCCCGCGCCGGCCGCCCGCAGCAGGTCGCCGACCCGCATGGAGTCGTGGCGCTGCAGGGTCTCGAGCAGGGCGGCCTGCTTCGGGCGCCGCGCCCGCAGGGCCTCGAGGTCGGCCGGGCCCACGGGCGCCGCCAGGACGGCGTAGGTCACCTCGCGGAACGCGGCCCCGTGTCGCCGCACCGCGCAGGGCAGCACGGTGCGGATCGCCTGCTCGATGGTGGCCCCGTAATACGCGCCCATCCAGCGCGCGAGCTCGAGCAGGGTCTCGCTGAGCAGCGGCTTGGGGCTGACCAGCGCCTCGATGGCCTTCAGGTCGCCGCGCTCGGACCGGGCCGCCAGGCCGACGACGTACCCGCGCGCGGTGCTCCGCCCGAACGGCACCTGCACCCGCGAACCCAGGCGCACGGCCGCCTGCAGGGCGGGCGGCACCTGGTAATCGAACTCGCGGTCGAGCGCGATTTCCACCACGACTTTGGCAATGGCGGCCATGTCGAGTCCA
>CAZEVX010000152.1:7673-8238 GCA_964515705.1 uncultured Verrucomicrobiota bacterium
CCAGCCGGTCCGGCGGCCGGGGCCGGAAGCGCCCGGCCGCTCCGCCGCACGCCCGCATGCTACCACGGCGCCGCCGCGCCCCACAAGGGGCGGCCGTCCGCCCTGTGTTGCGGGAGTTCATGCGCGAGGGAAAGCATGAACCACGGAACACACGGATCCCACGGATGGGGAGCCCCGGATTCGTCTCGATATCCGTGGTTCTCGGGTCTTTTCTGGGTGCGGCACCGCGACGCCGTGTGCCCCGTGCTTGCTCCTTCCTCGCGCTCAACTCCCGCCGTGTTGGGGTCCGGCGCGGGTCATTCCCCGATGATCTTGACCAGCACCCGCTTGCGGCGCCGACCGTCGAACTCGCCGTAGAAAATCTGTTCCCACGGCCCGAGATCGAGCGCGCCGGCGGTCACCGCCACGACGACGTCCCGGCCCATGACCGACCGCTTGAGGTGGGCATCGGCGTTGTCCTCGCCGGTATTGTGGGCGTACTGAGCGTGCGGCTTCTCGGGGGCCAGCCGCTCCAGCCACGTCTCGAAGTCGGCGTGCAGGCCGCGCTCGTCGTCGTTGATGAACA
>CAZEVX010000153.1:0-6697 GCA_964515705.1 uncultured Verrucomicrobiota bacterium
AGCGCCTCCTCGCGGGCGGTGCCGCTTTCGATGGTCTCGGCCGCGGCTTCCTGCCGCCGCCGCCAGCCTTGGTTTTCGGGATCCAGTTTCCTTAGAACATGCACAAGCTTCTGAAGCATGCCCATGGGAAAAGCGCCGGAGCCGCATGCCGGATCAATGGCCTTCAGTCCGTCAATGGCGTCAATCAGCCGCTCGACCTCCGCAGGTGTGAAATCGTGGCCGTCCTCTTCCCAGGACAACAAACGGTAGAGGCGGGCATCCATGGAGGGTGGCACAGGCATTCCTGCCTGTGCGTCTTGCGCGCCGCAGGCACGGCCACAGACAGGAATGTCTGTGTCACCTTCCAGAAGCCAGTACTCGTCTCCTGATAATCGGGCCTTGCTCGGGTTCTCGGCGATGTAGCGCAAGAAGTGCGCGTACTGCGCTTGGCTTCGCACGATATGGTCGTAGGACTCGTCCATCCAGAACGTGCCGGTTGTTCCAAGCAGTCTGTTGGCCTGTCTGGCGCTTGCGCCTTTCATGCCCTTGAGGAGTTCGGGAAGCGTGTGGTCGGCCAGCGGCTCGATCATCGCATGGACGTGGGTCGGCATGATGACGGCGGCGTGAACGCTAACCCGTTCTCCATCGAAGCGCATCAGGCAGTCACGTACCGCTTCCCGTACGTCCGCTCGTGCTAAGGCGCGGCTGCCGTATCCCGTGTCGAGCCACTCGTCTAACCGTTTGCCGAACCGTTTATCATATTCCTGCCAGTCCGATTCGCTCCATGGTTCGGGATGCGCCTCGATCCAAAGCTCTCGTTCCTCGCCCCATGCACGCAGCTTCTCCCGCGGCAGCGAGTCAGCCAGACGGAACGTGACCCAATAGACAGCGCCGTCGCGGTTCCAATGCGGAAGGTTGCGCCGGGTGATCGCCAAAGGTGACACAGACATTCCTGTCTGTGTAATAACCAAAGGTGACACAGACATTCCTGTCTGTGGTTCTCCTGCACAGGCAAGAATGCCTGTGCCACCTTCCAGCGTGCTCTTCAAATACACAATCAACGCCTGATCCACCATCCAGTCCACGACCACACGCGGGGTGTAGAACGAGCCGGTTGCCTTGCGGGCGACCGTGCCGGTCTCGGGATTGAAGGCGGCGAGCAGGTTCTCGAAGACATGCCCTAGCAATTCGGGATCGAGCGCGACTTCCTGATCGAAGGGCGTGTTCTCGGTGAGAGTGAAGTGGTAGCGGTTCAGGATGTCGAGCAGGGGCCGGACGGTTTCGCGCCGGCGGGAAGAATCCCCGTACGCCTCGGAAAGATCGGCCGCCTGCGGGGCGCCGTAGAACAGGAAGTTCGGCAGTTTCGGTTGCTTCTTCGGGTCGGTGGCGAAGCCGTCAACCCGCACTTCGACCGTGTAGGGGGAGTTGCCCTTCTGAACGCGGTCGTCCAGGCACTCGAAAAGGCCGCCGTTGAGGAAAGGAATGTCGCGGAGCAGACTTTCGAGCGCCGCCGGATCATTCAACTGGCGCGCGTGCCGCCAGAGTTGGTGAACCATGTGCTCGTCGCTGCGCTGGCCGTCGCCTTCATCCAGGAATCGGCGCGCCGGGGGCTGGCCGGGCGTGCTTGCCGCGCCGTAGCGCCCTTCCGGGCGCGCAGGCGGGTCCATTTCCGTATTCAAAGTGGCGAAGAAAAGGTTCTGAAGGATGGCGGTGTAGTAGGTGCACGCCTCCGGCGACGGGTCCTTCAGCAAATCCTTGATGCGCCGAGCGTCGAAGAGCGTGTCGGGAATGAGACCGGCCGCGGTTTTGGGGTGCCGTTTCTCGCGGAGGAACCAACAGAAGATGAGCCGCGTCAACAGGCGGATCAACGGCAAGGAAGGTTTCCCGTCTGCATCCACCGGCGCATCTTTCGGAAACTGCGCGTGCTCCCGCGCCCAGAAGTACCAGTTCGCGATCTCGCCGTAGAAGTCCTTCGTGACTTTCTCCACGTCGAAGGCTGCGTCGTGGTGCTGCTGGATCAACAGGGGGGAGAGACCGAAGAGGTCGGGGCTGATCGCTTGCAGGTCCAGCAAGGCCAACCGTTCGGCGGCCGTCCGAAGCCCCTCGCCCTGTCGGACGATGATTCGACGAACCAAGCGCCGCTTCTCGACCTGCTCGTCGAACTTCACGTTCAGGAAGTGCCAAGCCGATTGGCGTTTGTTGGAGAAGACGAACAGTGCGTAGGGATGATCGCGAAGCAACTGGTTGACAACCGGACGCTGCGGTCCCCGCCGCAAGTCCGCCGCCGCCATACGGCAATAGACAATGTGGAACGCGTTTTCTTCCCCCCCGCTGGCGAATAGAACCGGGGCCTCGGCAAGAGCCTGCCGGGCGGCTTCCGGCCACTGTCGCGGACTGAGGGGCTTGTTCTGCCGCTCGTAGTTGAGTTCCTGCCAGAACAGCCGCTTCAGGCCGTCAAGACCGTCAAGGTCTTGAAGGATGGCGTGAATGGTTTGCTGTGTTTGCGCGTTCGCCATGTCACCCCTCCGCCTCTTCCAGGGGTTCCGGCACGTACACGCGCTTCAGCGGCAGCAGCCCCTTGTACTTGGAATCGAATTGCTCGTAATGCTGCAAGACCAGTCCGACCAGGTCCTCGCCGTCAATCAGCCGGAGATTGCTCTTGTTCCGGGCGAAGTTCTGCGCCTGGTTCGTGAACGTGCCCAGCGTCACGACCATGCCGTATTCGGACCGCTCGACCTTGCCGTACAGTTGAGAAACAATCGGATCACCGATGCTGCCCTCCGTGCTCTTGACCTGCACCTTGATGATCGGCGGCTCGAAGCCGAGTTCGTCCTTGTGCGCGATGATGTCGACGCCGCCGTCCGGACCTTCAGGTGATATCCGGGTGCGGTAGCCCATCGCCCCCAGCAGGTGGGCGACGAATTCCGCCAGCGCGTGGCCCTTCAACTCCTGGGCCAGCGTCTTGAGGATGAAGTCGCGGGTGTTCTGTTCGATGTCTTCGGCAACGTAGGAAATGGACTCGTCCTGCTTCGCGGGCGCCGGTGCGGATTCCTGCCCGGACAGCGCGGCCAGGAACTCGTCGGCGTAGTTCTTGACCTGGAAGAAGCTCATGGCGGAGCCGATCTCGTACAGCGCCCCCTGGGAGAACTTCGTCCGGGGAAACGATTTCAGCCACTTCACCGCCCGGTGCTGGGGGTAGCCGGCTTCAGGCTGGGTGTCGTACTGGTACGGCCCGGCAATCTCGCCGATGTGGATGCGGCGGTCGCGTTTCGACGGGTAGATGACAAGGTCGCCGTTCTTGGCCTCGTGAACGAAGCGTAAGACCTGCCCGGCGGCGATCCAGTAGTAGCGTTCCTTCCGGTCCGGCCGGACCTCCCGCAGCTTTGCCTTGATCGCCTCCCGGTCCGCGGCCAGTTTCGTCATGTCCCCCATCTCCACCCAGCCCAGCGCAATGACGCTGTGCTTCAGGAACAGGTTGTCCGCGTCCCCGGTCTTCCCGCCGTGGATACCCCACAACGTCTTGTCGCTCTTGCTCGCCATGTTCCGCCTCACTTCTCCACCGCCGGCCTGGCGCCGGACCCTTCCGCCGCCTTGCCTGCCCGGACCCACTCGTCAACCTCCGAAACCATGAACTTCCACAGCCGCCCGACCTTGTGCGCCGGCAGTCCTCGGTCATCTATCCACCGGTAGACCGTATCCCGGCTCACGCTGAGGTGCTGTGCGATCTCGGCGAGGGATACCCAGGGTTCGTTTCTCATGTCTGCAACCTCTTGACGCAACCAGAAACGTGCTGCATAGTTCGGGTCTCTATAGCACAGGCATGAAGAGATTGGCAAGAGGGGGATCGGAATGGGATCGGGGAAGGGGATCGGGGTCAAGTCTCAACATTCAACATCGGGATCGGGGTCAAGTCTCAACATTCAACAAAATAGTGTCCCCGTCTTCCCGCGGACTAATTTCTGACGCCCAATCCTGCCGTGCTCTCCGTGATGTACGCGGGGCCACAATCGGGAGCGAGAACGTGGATCGGGGTCAAGTCTCAACATTCAACAATATAGTGTCCCCATCTTCCCGCGGACTAATTTCTGACACCCAATCCTGCCGTGCTCTCCGTGTGTACGCGGGGCCACAATCGGGAGCGGATCGTTGTCGATCGGAAAGACGGCGCCCACTTTTTGGAGTTGATCGGTACCATGCCGGCGCGTTTTGGGGTGCCGGTACGCGCCAGGAAGGACCGCGTCCGGCGCGCGGCCATGCCCAATCCCCCGGACTGACCGGCCGACGGATTCGTGCTTGCGGCGGTCTCGCGTGTCTGGTATAGGACAATCAGTATGCGCCTTGGTGCCGACCACAACGGATCCGGCGGTGCCGCCGTCAAGACGGTCGGACGCCGTCTGCATGCGATCGATCCCTTGGCGTTGGATCCGCGCCGGGTTGACGACGCGGTCGCCTGGCGCCAGGCTTGTGGGGGCGTAGGGATACCGAGAGGCGTGTACCGCTTTGCGTCGCACCAGGAGGCCGATGCGTGGCAATGGAACATGATCGTCCAGACCCGAAAGACCTAGAACCGCGCGAACCCACCCTCGACGACCTGGTCGGGTTATGCCGCCGCCTCAATGTCTTGAAGGTTGCCTACCTCGTGGTCGGCGGATTCGCGATGCGCGCGGCGGGATACATCCGGCAAACCATGGATATTGACCTGGTGGTTGCCGGCGATCCGGACAACGAGCAACGCCTCTACCAAGCGTTGGCCGGTCTTCCGGACAATGCCGTTCGCGACCTGCGTCCGGGAGAACTGGAACGCTACGCCGTCATCCGCGTGGCGGATGAAATCGTCGTGGATCTGATGACGGCCGCCGGCGGCATTGCCTTCGCCGAGGCCTGCCGCGACGTCGCCCGCAAGGACATTCACGGCGTCTCGATTCCGTTCGCCTCGCCCCGCCTGCTGTGGCGCATGAAAGCCCGGACCCACCGTGAGAAGGATGCGCCCGACCTGCTGTTTCTGCGGCGCCTGTTGGAAGCCCGCGGCGAGACGCCGCCGGCCGACTGACCTGGTGCGGGCAGGATTCCCGAACGAGCAGCAGGCCGTGGGCGGGCGGCGGACGGGCGACAGGGTGCCGCCCCTCAGGGCGCGGCCAGTTCAGCCCGGAGCGCCTCGATCAGCGCCTCCATCTGGGCGTCGGTGCCGACGGTGATGCGCAGATGCGCGCCGGTGCGCGGCCCGGGAAAATACCGGACGAGAATCCGGCGTTCGCGCAAGGCGCGGTAGAGGGCATCGGCGGCGGCCGGGGGCGGCGGCCGAACCCAGAGGAAATTGGCCTCGGAGGGCGTGACCGCGAATCCCAGGCGCTCGAGGGCCGCCGCCGCCCGCTCGCGGGTGGCCCGCACGCGAGCGACGAGCGTGCGGTGATAGGGTTGATCGTCGAGCGCCGCCAGCGCGGCGGCCTGGGCGATCCGGCTGACGTTGTAGGAATCCTTGAGCTTGTCGAGGGCGGCCACCAGGGCGGCCGGGCCGACGGCATAGCCGAGGCGCAGGCCGGCCAGCGCGTAGGACTTGGAGAGCGTGCGCAGGGCCAGGACGTTGTCGTGCGTCAGCGCCAGGTCGAGGTGGTGTTCGCGGGCGAAGTCCGCGTAGGCTTCGTCGAGCACCACGACCCCGGGAAACCGCGCGCAGAAGGCCTGCAGCTCGGCCCGCGGGTAGAGTCGGCCGGTGGGCGCGTTGGGGGTGGTCAGGAAGAACAGGCTGGCGCGCAGGTCTGACGGCATGGCCCACTCGAAGGCCGGGCCGAGCGGCACGGGGCGCGCCGCCACGGCACGGATACGGGCGAGCACCGGGTAGAGCGAGTAGGAGGGGTCGAAAAAGGCGATCGCGCCGTTGTCCTCGACGAAGGCCCGCGTGCAGAGCGCCAGGATTTCGTCCGATCCGTTGCCGACGAAGACCCGCTCGGCGGCCGCGCCGTGCAGGCGGGCGATGACGCGCCGCAACTCGCTGCTTCCCGGGTCCGGATACCGGCGGAGGGTCTCGGGGTCGAGCCGGCGCAGGGCATCGGCCACGGCCGGCGACGGCGGGTAGGGACACTCGTTGGTGTTGAGCTTGATGACCGACGGGTCGGTCGGTTGTTCGCCCGGGGTGTAGCCGTCCAGGGCTTGAACGCATTGGCGGATGTAGGAGGGCATGGCGGTAGGCAAGCGGGAAGAGGCAAGCGGAGAGCGGGGAAAACGTCAGCGGTCGTAGGCCGGCACCGTGTGCCGGTCTGTTTTCCCGGGATGGTCGGCTGCCAAGCTGGCCGTCCACCGGCCATCGTGCTCGATGCGATCGCGCATTTCACCTCATCCATGGTGGCGGGTGTCCGCCGGGTTTCAGGGCTGTTCGAAGCGGATGCGGGCGGCGCGGCTATGGGCGTCGAGACCTTCGACGCGGCCGAGGGCCTCGACGACCGGCAAGGCAAACTGGAGGTCGGCGCGCGTAAAGGACACGAGGCTCGAGCGCGTGCGGAAATCGTCGGCCGTCAACCCCGAGAACATGCGCGCCGTGCCGCCGGTCGGCAGGACATGGCTCGGCCCGGCGACGAAGTCGCCGACGGACTCCGGGGTCCAGGCGCCCACGAAGACGGCGCCGGCATGGCGCACCTTGCGCAGCCAGCGCCGGGGTTCCTGGACCATCAGTTCCAGGTGTTCCGGGGCGAAGCGATTGCAGAGCTCGATCCCGGCGTCGAGG
>CAZEVX010000153.1:6707-8100 GCA_964515705.1 uncultured Verrucomicrobiota bacterium
GGGCGCCGTTTTGCAGGACGCGGCGGATGGCCGCGCGGCGGGAGAGGGTTTCGGTCTGGCGCCCCAGTTCCTCGGCGACGGCCGTGGCCAGGTGTTGCGAGGCCGTCACCAGCAGGACTTTTTCGTGTCCGGTGCCGTGCTCGGCCTGGGAGAGCAGGTCGGCCGCCACGGCTTCCGGCGCGGCGGTATCGTCGGCCAGGACCGCGATTTCGCTGGGGCCGGCGACGAGGTCGAGGGCCACATGGCCGTAGACGGCGCGCTTGGCGGCGGTGACGTAGGCGCCGCCGGGGCCGACGATCTTGTCGACTCGCCGGATGGAGGCGGTGCCGTAGGCCATGGCGGCGATGGCCTGGATGCCGCCGATGCGGTAGATCTCGGTGGCCCCCGCCAGTTCCAGCGCGAAGAGCAGGAAAGGATCGAGCGTTCCCGCGGGGCCGGCGGGCGAGCAGGCCGCGATCTCCGTGACGCCGGCTGTCCGCGCCAGGGTGGCGGTCATGAGGGCCGTCGAGACCAGCGGGGCCTGGCCGCCGGGAATGTAGAGGCCGACGCGGTCGAGGGGGGTGAACTGCTCGCCGACGAACCCGCCCTTGGGCGTGGACATGCTCCAGTCTCTGCGCAGGCCGGCGCGCGCGAAGGCCGCGATGCGCCGGTGCGCCTCGCGGGCGGCGGTGGCAAACTCGGGGTCCACCGCCGCGCGGGCGGCGTTGCGTTCGGCGGGCGTGACGGCGAAGCGGTCAGGGGTGAGCGCGGCGCCGTCGAACCGGCGAACGCACTCGGCCACGGCGGCGTCGCCGCCCGCCCGCACGGCGGCCAGGACCTCGGCGGCGCGGGCCTCGGCCGCCGGATCGAAGGCCGGCCGTTCGAGAAAGGCGGTGACCGCCGGCGTCGGGGCGTCCGGCATCCATGACACGATCGGAATAGAGGGGGTCTCGGCCATGGCGCCAGGCACCATAGCCGCCCGGGCGGCGCGGATCAAGCAAGAATTGGGTTCTTCGCTGTTTTCAGTGGCGACGCCTAGCGACATCGATGAGCACGCGCGGTGAGGGCACCGGGCCTACAACGACCGTGGCGCGCTCCAGGGTTGGCATCCAGCGGTGGCCGCCAGGCCTCACGCGGCGTTACTCGATGTGGTTGACCCTCTTGCTTGGCCACCGAAAACAGCGAGGAACCGCCATTTTCGAAGGTGGGCGCCGACCTCCGGGCGGCGCCGAATGTAAAGAAGCGTTAGACGCAGTACCCTAGGGAGAGGGTCCCTGCCGACTTGCCCGACGGACGCTGGAACCCATGGCGCTGCGGCCCGCCCAAAACTGCGGGAGTTGCGCCTGCCCCTGTTGCCCAGTCAGGCGCCAGACCGTGCGCCTGCGGCTCGGCACCCTGCGCGCCGTAGCGGCGG
>CAZEVX010000154.1:0-8073 GCA_964515705.1 uncultured Verrucomicrobiota bacterium
TGAAGGATCCGGAGGGCTTCGTGCGGCGGGACGCGGCGCGGGCGCTGGGGGCGCTGGGCGATCCGGCGGCCATTCCGGCCCTGCAGGCGCTGGCGCAGGAGCCGGCCTCGGCCTACAGCAGCGAGGCGCCGCTGGGCGAGAACGAACTGTCGCCGGCCGCCCGCGAGGCGGATTTCGCGCTCGGCGCGCTGGGCGGCGAGTCCGCCGTGCCGGCGCTGGCCGCGGTGGCCAAGCATACCACGGTGGAAGTGCGCGTGCGCGCGGCGGCGGCGCTGGGCCGGGCGGGGCCGGCGGCGGCGCCGATCCTGGCGACCCTTGCCGCCGACGAGGACATCCAGGTGCGGTGGGCGGCGGTGTCGGCGCTGAAGGCGCTCGGCCCGGCCGGGGTGCCCGGACTCGTCGCCGCCTTGAAGGCCGCCGACGACGATGTGCCGCGGGCGGCTGCCGAGGCGCTGGGGGCGATTGGCGATCCTTCGGCCTTGCCGGCCCTGCGCGAGGCATTGGCGGCCGCGCCCCAACAACATCCCCGTCCCAAAAGCAAGGTGGCCGGCGCCCTGCGGGCCGCCATCCAGGCGCTAGAAAAATCTCAAGCGGCCGGCGGGAAGGCGCCATGACGAGGGATCGATAATCCGCGATCGGTCATCGGCGGGGGGCTCCCGATGACAGGTGCCTTCCGGTGCTGAATGGCGGCGTGGTGAACAGGAGCGTGAACGATGCAATCGGCAAAACGATGGATGGCCGGATGGCTAGCGGGGGCGGCGGGGGTGGGCTGGGCGGCGGGGCCGGCGGGCGGCGGGGCGGTGCTGGCGCGGGAGGGGAAACCGGAGGCGGTGATCGTGGTGGCGGACAAGGCCGGGCCGGCCGACCGGTTTGCGGCGGAGGAACTGCAGAAGTACCTGGAGAAGATGTCCGGGGCGCGGCTGGAGATCGCGGCGGAGGGGAGCCTGAAGGAGGACGCGGACCTGGGGCCGGGCAGCGCGCGGGTGCTGGTGGGGGCGACGAAGGCGACGGCGGCGCTGCGGGGGATGCTGGCGAAGAAAGACGCGGATGCCTTCGCGGTCAAGGTCGAGCGGCAGGTGGCGGGGGGGTTCGTGGGCGGGGGCGATCAGTGGGACGACCGGCCGGGGCGGTTTTACGACGTTGTGCTGGCGGGGGCGGGGGACCGGGGGACGATCTACGCGGCGTATGATTTCCTGGAGCGTGAGCTGGGCTGCCGCTGGCTGGCGCCGGGCGACCTCTGGGAGGAGATTCCAAAACGGCCGACGGTCGAGGCGCCGCCCGGCTCGCGCATCGAGGCGCCAGGGATGAAGTACCGAGGGGATTACTCCCTCGATTACTGGGATTGGGGCTGGAAACAGAAGATCAACGTCTCGCGGCGCGTGCGGTTGCCGTTGCCCTGGATGTCTGCCTACCACCGCGACGCGCCGGAGAAGCCGGCCGCGGTCCGCGGCTGGCTGGGCGTGCACGACGCGCCGAATATCCTGCTGGGGGTCTCACAGGAGCATCCCGAATGGTTCGCGCTGTCCGGCCAGGGCGCGCGGGCGCTGTGGAAGGTCCGCGGGGACAAGGGCGCGCAACTGTGCTTCAGTAATCCGGAAACGGCCGACCTGCTGGCCGAGCGCCTCTCGCAACTGCTGCGCGAACGGCCGGATCTTGAGCTGGTCGAGATCGGCTGCTCGGACGGGTTGCCGAAAAACTACTGCCGCTGCCCGCGCTGCCTGGAATGGGACGCGCAGGGGTCGCCGGACCGCCAGGGCGGCACGCGCGGCGGGCATACCCACCGCTGGCTGGCGCTGGTCAACGCCGTGGCGGAACGGCTGGCCGAGAGCGACCCGGGCAAGTTCCTGGTGGCCTCCGCCTACTCGTCCTACCAGGAACCGCCAGACCCGGCGGTGATCAAGCCGGCCACGAACGTCATCGTGCTGTACTGGACCTGGGCCGGATGTCGCGTGCACGGGTTCGAGCATGGCGACATCGAGGACGAGGCCCGCCTGCCGGAGATGGAAGGGCACGTCCGGCACCGTCAATGGTTCGAGGGCTGGCGCGACATCACGCCCGCCGGCCTGATGGTGGCCGAATACGTGCAGCGCAGCAGCATGGACGGCATAGCCGGCGCCAACCCGGGTCGCTACGTCGCGGACGTGCGCTTCCTCCGCCGCAACGGCGGTGTCGGCTACCTGGCGTTCGACACGCCTGCCCCCTGGGCCAACCTCGTCGTCAACCGCTACGCCATCGCCAAGGCGATGTGGAACCCGGACCTGGACGCCGTGGCGCTGGTGCGGGATTTCTGCGATCACGCTTTCCGCGCCGCCTCGGCCGACATGCAGCGCTACATCCAGACGATCGAGAACGCCATGCGGACCTCCGGCTGTGCCCACTCGCTGTGCATCAGTTGGGTCAAGCCCGAGACCATGGCGGCGCTGCGCGGGCACCTCGCGGCCGCCCAAACGGCCGCCGCCGGGGACGAGACGGTCATGGCGCGTCTTCGTCCCTTCGAGTGGCAATGCGGCTACACGGAACTGGCCGGGCCGGCCATCACGGCCTGGCTGCGCTGGCTGCGCGGCCAGCGCGACCCGGCGCTGCTGCGCGAGGCGATCCGGCTCGGCGAGGCGGCGCTGGCCTATCGCGACGCCATCCGCAAGCAGCATCCTAACGAGCCGTTTCCCATCGGCTGGCGCATGGACGGGTATGTCGGCCGGAATGGCAGTTGGCACGCGCTGCTGGCCGAGATGGAGCCCCAGGTCCCCGCCGGCACGCGGGATAAACCTTGACGGCGGCCGCCGTCCGCGCTACCTCTTGCGCCCAACCATGACGGCCGCGCCCATCACCGCCTTCCGCGAGGCCCTGCGGCGGGGAACCCCGCAGTTCGGCCTCTGCATGATGTACCCCGCGCCCGGGATCGTCGAGCGCATCGGCCCGGACTGGGACTGGATCTGGGTGGACGGCCAGCATGGCCAGCTCGGCGATGCCGATATCCTTGCCCTGGTGCGCGCCTGCAACCTCGTCGGACGCCCGGCCGTCGTCCGCGTGCCCGGCCCGGAGGTCGGCGCCATCGGCCGCGCGCTGGACACCGACGCCGACGGGCTGATCGTCCCGCTGGTCGAATCGGCCGACGAAGCCCGCGCCATCGTGCGGGCCGCCAAGTTCCCGCCGCTCGGCCAGCGCTCCTACGGCGGCCGCCGCCCGATTGATCGCCGCGGCCGGGCTTACGCTGACACCGCCAATGACGATGTCCTGCTGGTGTTGCAGGTCGAGTCGCCCCAGGCAGTGGAGCAGGCCGAGGCCATCGCCGCCGTTCCCGGCGTGGACGCCCTCTTCCTCGGCCCGGACGATATCCTGCTCCGGCGCGGGCAGTCCATGACCGCCCCGCGCACGCGGGCGATGCTCGACGCCGACCTGCGCGCCGTGGCCGGCGCCTGCCGCAAGCATGGCAAGATCGCCTGCATGGTCGGCGCCAGCCCCGAGATGCTGGCCCTCTGCCTCGAGCTGGGGTTTTCCATGATCGTCGCCGGCGGCGACGTCGGCTTCCTGGCCGGCGCCTCCGCGCAGGCCGCCGCCGCCGCGCGCGCCGCCCGCGCCCCGGGCTGCTAAGGGGTCGGACCACGACAAACGATTGATGACGAATATGTTAAATGTGGAAGACGCATCAAAAAACAGACCTAGAGGCGATTATCGCGGCGGTTTTTTGATTTTAACGATCAGCATGCATATGGCCGTAGCCGGTTTCCATTATGCCAAGAGCCAACCGCTATATGTTGACAGGTGGTGCTTACCACCTGACGCACCGGTGCCACAACCGGAGCTGGCTGTTCCGCTTTGCTTGCGACAGGACCGAATACAGCCGGCGACTCCGTGATTCCGTGCGAGCGTTCGACGTCTCGTTGCTGACGTACTGCATCACATTCAACCACACGCATCTGCTGGTGGTGGCGAGAAAGCCAGGCGACGCCAGCGCTCTGATGCAGAAGCTCGAAGGCGAGTTCGCCGAGTACTACAACGCACGGAAACACCGCACGGGAGCGTTCTGGTCAGGGCGATACCACTGCACGATGATCGAGAATGGCCGACACCTGCGGGCCTGCATGCGCTATATAGACCTTAATATGGTGCGCGCCGGTGTCGTTGCGCATCCGGCAGCGTGGCGTTGGTGCGGCTTCGGCGAGCTGGTCGGCACGCGCCAACGGTACCGAATGTTGGACATGGCGGAGGTCTTGCGGATCTACGGCAGTTGCTCCCGCGAGAATTTTGCCGCCGCGTACCGGGCCGCAATAGACGAGGCGTTGGCGTCCGGCCGCTTAGAGCGGGAGCCCATCTGGACCGGAAACATTGCGGTCGGCAGCGAACCGTTTGTCAAAGATATCGCGGAAAAGACGACGAACAGAATGAAACTTGACGTTGCCCTTTCTGATAATGGCGCGTGGACCGTGCGAGAGCGCGGAAGTGCTTACGGCTGATTTACGGGCACGAAAAGCTTGCCCAAGGCCTCTTTTGTGACGGAATATTGAGGCTATCATGTTCATTGTCAGAGACTTGTCGTGGTCCGACCCCAATATAGCCGGTGGCGAGTGCTGAACCTGGCGGACCTCGCGGCCTGTCCGGACGCCCTGCGGGTGCTAGATCCGGTGGCCGAGGTGACGCACGCCCCGGCGGACCACGGCCGGCTGCTGGAGCTGCTGCCGGCGGCCGACGCCTATTTTGCCTCGCTGGCCGTGCGGGTCACGGCCGAGGTGCTGGCGCGGGCGCCGCGCCTGCGGGTGATCGCCACGCCCTCGACGGGCCTGGACCATCTGGACCTCGATGCGGCCGGCGTGCGCGGCGTGACCATCCTTTCGCTCAAGGACGAGCGTGCCTTTCTCGACACGCTGACCGCCACGGCGGAAATGGCCTGGGCGCTGCTGCTGGCGGTGATTCGCCGGCTGCCCTGGGCCTTCGAGGCCGCGCAGCGCGGCGAGTGGGCGCGCGACCGTTTCCGCGGCCGGCAACTGTCCGGGAAGACGCTAGGCATCCTTGGCTACGGCCGGCTCGGGACGATGGTCGCGGACTATGGGCGCGCCTTCCGCATGCGCGTTCTGGCGCACGACCCGCGGCCGGTGCGCCCGGCCGAGGGCGTCGGGCTCGTGGACCGCGCGACCCTGCTGCGCGAGGCGGACGTGCTCTCGTTGCACGTGCCGCTGGTGCCCGCGACGCGCGGCCTGCTGGACGCTGCCGCCTTGGCCTTGATGAAACCCGGGGCGGTGCTGATCAACACCAGCCGGGGCGCCGTGGTGGACGAAGCCGCCCTGCTGGCCGCTCTGGAGAGCGGCCGGCTGGCGGGCGCCGGTTTGGACGTGATCGAGGGCGAATGGCGCAGCGACTTGGCGGACCACCCCCTGATCCGCTACGCGCGCATGCACCAGAACCTGGTAATTGCGCCGCATCTCGGCGGCGTGACCTGGGAATCGCAGGCCCGGGCGTATGTCTTCATGGCCGAGCGGTTGGCGGCGTACCTGCGGAAGCAGGGCCCGGCGCCGTGTTCGTAGCGGGGCCGGCGGCCGGACGCGGCGCGGGGTCTGCGAGGCGGAGAAACGCGCTGGGACTTCTCGCCCCCGCCTCATTCGTGGCCTGCACCCAGTAGAACAGCGGTCCGGTCGGCCGAGCCGCATCGGTGAAATTCGTGCCGGCCGCCGTGCCGATAGCCGTCGCGGCGGCGAAAGCGGCGTTCGTTCCGCGCCAGATGCGATACCCGTCGGCCCACGGCACCGGTTGCCACGCCAAAGCGACTTGGCTGGTCGAGGTTGCGGCGGCCGCGAGGGGCAGCGGCGCGAAGGGCAGGGGAATCCCGCGGCGGCCGGTCGCCGGCATGCTGAAGACGCCCGTTCCGGAGGCGTGGCGCGCGCGGACCCGGTAGTGGTAGTCGGCCAGCGGCTCGGCCTCGGCGTCCTCGAACGGCGAGGTGCGCGACTCTCCGATCATCCGCTCGGGGGCCGCGCCGGGCGCGCTTCGCCAAACTTCGTAATCGTCGGCGGTGGATACGGGATTCCAGGACAAAGAAAGCGGCCGGTTTGGGGCGGGATCGGACGCGCGGAGCCCGGCGACCGTGGCGGGCGGTTGGCGGCCCGGCTCGTAGCGCAGACCCATGCCCTGGCTGGCATTGGTGAACGTGCCGCCGGGCGTTGTGGTCAGGGCCACCGCCCGGACCATCAACAGGGTATCGGCGGGCACGGGCGGCAGCGGTGTCCGGGTCTCCGTCAGCAGGCCGGGGACCAGGCGCTCGAAGGGGCCTTGCTCGGCGGTGCCGCGGTAGACATAGTAGCCGAGGACATGGTCGGCCGACGCTGCCCACGTGAGGACGGTGGTGGTGCCGTCGTGATCGAGGCGCAGGCCGGAGGGCGGAGCGATCATCGGCGCGCGCAGAGTGGGGTCGCCCATCAGGGCGACGTGCACGCCGCGCGCCCAGCGGCCAGGCGGGGCATAGCGCGCGCCGTCGTTCATCTGCGTCAGGCGCACGCTTTCGCCGATCGGTTCGCCCAGCGCCATGCGGTGGAGATACCAGTGCGGACGTCCGGCCCAGCCGCAGGTCAGCCCGTAGCGGCCCGTAGCCAGGACGGCTCGTATCAAATTGTTGCGGCCGGACCAGTCCCCGAAGTAACTGCCGAACAGCAAGGTAAAGACGGCCGTCCGTGCGCCCTGCGCCAACTCGGGGGTGGTGATGACCCCGGCGCAGGATTCCATGCCGCCCGCGCCCCAGCCGCCGGCCCACAGGCAGGGCAAATCGGCCTGGTCGCGCCAGGGCCGCGGGGCGACGCGGTCGGGGCCGAGCAGCGCGGAAAAGTTGCGCCAGCCGTCGGCCGCGAACGGCTCCCCGCCGCGCACACCGAACCCGTCGGCGATGCGGGCTTCCGGCCGGACCTCGACGTGCCGGTGGCGGTAGCGGTGGTTGGCGTCCAGGTACTGCCGCAGCAGGACCGTCTCCGGCCGGCCGAAGGCCGGCAGGTCCCTGCAATCCACGCGGCCGAGCGCCAGCAGGGCGGCGCCATCCGGAAGCCGGTCCTGGTCAAACCAGCCGTCGCCGGGCACATTAGCGGCGCGCGCCGTGCGCTGCGAGACCGTCGCGTCCGTCCAGGCGCCCGTGAGGTCGGCATAGTAGACGTCGGCCGGCTGGGCCTGGATGGCGTTGGTGTGGCCGTCGATCACGTGCCAGCCCGAGCGCGGCACGGCGATCGCGCCGAAGAGCAGAACGGCGCGGAGGGTGCCCGTGTTGGTGGCGGCCGCCTCGGCGGCGATGCGGGCCTTGATGTCCGGGGGGCGCGCGGCGGCGGGGACGTCGTGCCGGCAGACCGTCCAGCCATCGCCTGCCAGGTCGCGCGCGAGGCGCCGCAGTTCCGCGTCGAGGGCGGCGGCCGTCGCGTGGTCGACGAGCAGCAGCAGGCGGCCGCGGTTCTCAACCAGCGGCGCCTCGATGGCCGCGGCGAGGTAGCCGGCGGCCACCGCGCCGGTCGGTCCGATCGCGTGCAGGGCGTATTCGTAGGCGGTTCCCGGCACGACCTGCACGTCGGCAAACGCCGAAGCGGTGCCCGGGCGCTCGGCGAGCGGCGGGCCCCAGGAATCGGCGTCGAGAGCCTTGCGGTAGAGCAGGAACCCGCGGATGTGGGGCGCGGACGCCGTCCAGCGCAGGGTGATGGCCGGCGGTGTCCGCCGCACGGTGGCGGTCAGCGGCAAGGCGGCGTCCCGGCAGGAGGCCGCGGCGACCGCGCTCGACGCCGCCAGCAGCGACGCGAGCATCCGCCAAGCAGCCGGGTGTCTTGGGGTAGGCATGGGGAAAAGACGCATGCGGCGGCGGCAACATACCACAGGAACTCCGCGGGCATCCAACGCTATTTCTTCCAAGCTCCCGATTCCCGGATACGGGGCGCGGCGGTCGGCATGCGCTTCTCTGGCCGGGCGCGCCGCAGGCCCGGCCGCGGTGTACGCGCCTATCATGGGCGACCCAACACTGCGGGAGTTGCGCCTGCCCCTGTTGCCCCGTCAGGCGCCAGACGGTGCGCCTGCGGCTCGGCAAAGCCTCGCCCTCCACGTCCTCCCGTCGGTCAGCGT
>CAZEVX010000155.1:0-8063 GCA_964515705.1 uncultured Verrucomicrobiota bacterium
GGATCGCGGTCCTGGTTCAGGAAGACGGCGATGCGGTCGCTGGTAGGGGCTGATGCCGATGCCCTGCAACAGGCGCTCGTGCCGCTCGGGCGCCATGCCCAGCGCCGGGGGCACGGCCACCAGCGCCAGCAGGAGCGCTCCGACGAGCGCCGCGCTCCCCACCAGCAGGCCCAGCCAGCGGGCGCTGACCCCGGCGGCCCAGAGCATGCCGAGCAGCAGGGCCGGGAAGACCAGCGCCGTGCCGAGGTCGGGCTGCCGGGCGATCAGGGCCATCGGCAAGACGGTCAACGCCAGCCCCGCCAGGACCGGCCGCGGGCGGCGCAGGTTCCGGCCCGGCCAGCCGAGCAGCCGCGCCAGCAGCAGGATCAGGGTCAGCTTGGCCAGTTCGGCGGGCTGCAAAATGCGGATGCCGGCGAGCGCCAGCCAGCGCCGCGCCCCGTAGACCTTGATTCCCACGTGCGGAACGAAGACCAGGGCCAGCAGCACGAGCGCCGCCAGGTAGCACCCCCAGGCGTTCCGCACCCAGCGGCGATAATCGTCGAGGGCGAAGACGGTGTACGCCAGCATCCCGATCCCCGCCCAGCAGAGCTGCTTGAGGTAGAGCGCGCCGCGGGCCGCGGGCGCCGTCTCCCCCAGGCCGGCGCTGTAAATGAAGGCGATGCCGATCGCCAGCAGCGCGGCCATCAGCGCCGTCATCCGCCAGTCCATCCGGCGCAGCATCGCGGCAACGACGGCCCGGCTCATGGCGCGGCCTCCTCGTCCGCGCCGCCGTCGACGCCGGGGTGCGGCGCCGCCCGCGGCGCCACGTCCGCCGGCGGCGGGGGCGGCGGACGGTCCAGGGCCGCGCGCAGGAAGGCGCCGAGGCGCGGGCCGGCGGCGGCGCCGCCGCCGGACGTGGCGTCCTCGATCACGAGGGCGGCGGCGACCCGCGGGGCGTCGCCGGGCGCATAGGCGATCATCCAGCCGTACTGGCGGCCGCTCCCCTTGCGGCCGTATTCGGCGGTCCCGGTCTTGCCGGCGACCGCCGTGCCGGGGATGGCGGCCAGCCGGCCGGTGCCGTCGGGCGTTGCAACGACGTCCCGCAGGCCGGCCGTCACGAGCGCGAGGTGCCGGGCATTCCAGGCCAGGGGATGCGACGGGGCGGGCGGCGCGTCGACGAAGCGCGAAGCGCCGGCCGGACGCGTCGCGCGCACCAGCCGCGGCCGGAACACGCGGCCGCCGTTGGCGAGGGCGGCGGTCAGCACGGCCATCTGGAGCGGGGTCACCAGCAGGTCGCCTTGGCCGATGGCGACGTTGCAGGTGTCGCCGTCGCGCCAGCCCTCGCCGCGCACCTGGCGTTTCCAGGCCTTGCCGGGCAGCAGGCCGGCGGCTTCGCCCTGGAGGCCGATGCCGGTCTTGGCCCCCAGCCCCACAGCCTCGGCCATGTGGTAGAGCGGGTCGTATCCGCACAGCAGGGCGAACCGGTAAAAAAACACGTTGCAGGACACCTGGAGCGCCCGGCGCAGGCCGAGGGGACCGTGGGCCGTGTTCTGGTAACAGGCGAAGCGTTGCGGGCCGAGATCGAAATGCCCCGGGCAATCGACCTGCAGGTCCGGGTCGGCGCCGGCCGTCAGCGCCGCCATGGCCGTCAACGGCTTGATGGTGCTGCCGGGCGGGTAGGCGCCGGAGACGGCCCGGTGGAACAGCGGCCGGGCGGGATCGTCGCGCATGCCGCGCCATTCCGCGGGCGACAGACGCCGGCAGAAGAGGTTGGGATCGAATCCCGGGGCGCTGGCGATCGCGAGGACGTCGCCTTGGCGGGGATCCAGCGCCACGAGCGCGCCGCGCGCGCCGTCCAGCGCGCGCTCGGCGGCCTGCTGGCAGAGCGCGTCGATCGTCAGCATCAGGTCGCTGCCGGCGGTCGGCGCGCGCAGGTCGTATTCCTCGTGCTTGAACCCGGCCACGTCCACCCGCACGAGGCGTTGGCCGGCCTGGCCGGCCAGCAGCGCGTCGTACTGCTGTTCGAGGCCCGCCCGCCCGGCGGCGGCGGGCAGGACATAGTGGTAGGGTTCCGCCTCGTTGTCGCCGGGGTCGGATGGGCCGACGTAGCCCAGGCTGTGGCTGAAGGTCGCGCCGAGGGGATAGACGCGCTCGGCCCCGACCACCAGGTCCACGCCGGGCCATGCCTCGGGCGATTCCGCCAGGCGCGCCAGAGCGGTGTTGTCCACCCGCGGCCAGGCCACCAGCGGCAGGGCGCGGCGCGTCGCGAGGTGCTCGGCGATTGCCGCCGGGTCGGTCTGCGGCGGCTGTCCGATCTGCGCGGCGATGCGCTGCACGAGCGCCCAGGCTTCGTCGGCCGTCCGGCGCCAGCGGCCGGACGGCCGCAGGTCCTCGAGACACAGGGCGATGCCGAAGGCCGGGGCGTTATCGGCCAGGCAGACGCCGGCGCGGTCGACGATGCGGCCGCGCAGGCCGGGAACGCGCACGCGGCGCAGGGATTGGCGTTCGAGGCTGCTTTGAAACTGCGCGCCGCGCCCCATCTGCAGCGTCCAGAGCGCCAGCAGCAGCACGGCCAGCGCGAAGGCCGTGACGGCCCCCAGAATCTGGAGACGGCGCCGCTCGAGGTCGGAGAGGGAGGGGGAACTCATGGCGCGGGCTCCCGTTCCGCGGCGCCGGTCCAGCGGTCGAGCAGGCCGAGCAGGGCGCAGATCGCCGGCAGCAGGAGCATGCCGAGCAGGGCCGTGCCCAGACCCTTGAGCGCGAGCAAGCCCCAGCCGGCGGCGGCCGGGGCTTGCCCGAGCGCCCAGAGGCAGGCCGCCATGGACGCCGCCAGACCGAACCCGGCGACCAGGCCGATGGCCAGGTGCGTCGCGCCCCGGGTGCTGAAGATCACGCCCCGGTAGCTGCGCACGCTGATGGCCAGCCCCAGGAACAGCAGCGCCGAGATTCCCAGCGGGAGCGCTTCGAGGCCGTCGCACAACAGGCCGCCGAGGGCGGCCGCCGACAGCGCCGCCGCGGCGCCGTGGTGCAGGGCGTAGTAGAGCACGATGCAAAGCACCACCGGCGCCTTGGCCTGGCCGAGCCAGGCCGGGGCCGGCAACACCTGTTGCACGGCCGCGCCCAGGACCAGCGCCGCCAGCAGGATGGCCGCCGTGATCATGGCAGGCTGTCCTCCGTGGCGTCCGGCGCGCGGTCCATCAGGAACAACGCCCGCGAGTTCCGCACGTCGGCGGCCGGGGCGATCTCGGCGGTCTGATACAAGCCCGAGCGGTCGAGACGCACCCGGCGCACGCGCCCGACCAGGAGACCGGGCGGGTACCCGCCGCCCAACCCCGAGGTGACGACGTCGTCGCCCGGCAGGATCGCGGCGGCGGCGGGCAGATAGTCCATGAGGCAAGCGGCCTGCCCGCGCCAGGAGACCCCCTGGCCGCGCACGATCCCGAAGGCGCCGGTGCGCGGCAATCGCGCGGACACCCGGAAGCGCGCGTCTGGCAGGAAGACGACGTCGCTAGTCAGGCGCGAGACGCCGACGACCCGCCCGAGCAATCCTTCGGGCGTGATCGCCGGCATGCCGGGGCGCACTCCGGCGGCGGCGCCCTTGTCGAGGCGCGCCTCCTGCCGCCAGGCGTTCAGGTCCCGGACCAGCAGCTCGGCGGCGATCAGCGTCCAGCCGTCCGGCGGCCGCAGACCCAGCATCCGGCGCAGGTGCTGGTTTTCCTGGTCGAGGGCGGCAAGCCGGCGCACCTCCAGGCGCAGGCGAACGACCTCCTCCTGCAAGACGCGGGGATCGGGCGCGCGGGCGCGGGCGTTGGCCAGGCGCGCCAGCGGGGACGTGACCGGAACGGCGGCGTCCCGGATCACGTCTCCGACCCGCTCGGTGAGCGTGTCGGGCGCCAGCAGCAAGGCCGCCGCCGGCAGACCGAGCGCCGCCAGGTAACACCACGTGCGTTTCACGCCGAAACTCCTGCGTTTCGGCGACGATCATCAGCGAGGGCGCCCTTCGCGGGGGGCGCCGATCGGCGGGGCAGGCGGGGCGCGCCGGTCCGTTCAGAACGGCGTGCTGGCCACCTTGCGCAGGAACTTGAGCTCGTGCAGGACCATGCCGGTCCCTTCGGCCACGGCGCTCAGCGGATCTTCGGCCACATGCACCGGCAAGCCCGTCTGCTCGGTAATCAACTTGTCGAGCCCGCGCAGCAGCGCGCCGCCCCCGGCCAGCATCAGGCCGCGGTCCACGAGGTCCGCCGACAGTTCCGGCGGGCAGCGCTCGAGGGTAAAGCGGATCGCTTCCACGATCGTGGTGACGGGTTCGTGCAGGGCCTCGCGGACCTCTTCCGAGGTCAGCGTCAGCGTCTTCGGCAATCCCGCGACCAGGTCCCGCCCCTTGACGTCGATGGTCGTCTCTTCGGGCAGGGGATAGGCCGAGCCGATGCTGATCTTGATCTGTTCCGCGGTCCTTTCGCCGATCATCAAATTGTACACTCGCTTCATGTATTGGATGATGGCATCATCCATTTCGTCGCCGCCCACGCGAACGCTCCGGCTGAACACGATCCCGGCCAGCGAGATCAAGGCCACCTCCGTGGTCCCGCCGCCGACGTCCACGATCATGTTGCCGGCCGGGTCTTGAACGGGGAGACCGACCCCGATCGCGGCCGCCATGGGTTCTTCGATCAAATACACCTCGCGGGCTCCGGCATGGGTCGCCGAATCCTTGACCGCCCGCTTTTCCACCTCCGTGATGCCGCTCGGCACGGAAATGATGATCCGCGGCCGAACCATCACCCGGCTGTTTTGCACTTTGCGGATAAAATACCGCAACATCGCTTCCGTGATCTCGAAGTCCGCAATGACCCCGTCCTTCATGGGACGGATGGCCGTGATGTTCCCGGGCGTGCGGCCCAGCATGCGCTTGGCCTCCTCGCCCACGGCCAGAACGCGGTTGGTCCCGGTCTGGATCGCCACCACCGACGGTTCCCGCAGCACAATGCCGCGGTCCTTGACATAGACCAGGCTGTTGGCCGTGCCCAGGTCAATGCCCATGTCGTTGGAGAACAGGTCAAACAGGCGGCTGAACATGCGTCCCCCTTCTCACACGCGACCCCAGCATCATGAAATAGCCCGCCGGGGATGTCAACCATGAAAATTTCGCTTGCCGTACCCCCCGCCTCGCAGGTACTTTCGCACGCGATGGCCACGAACCCTGCCGGCCGCCGCGCGCAGGCGTGGCGGAGCCCCTACTCATGATGGCCCAGCCGGATACCCCGGTCCGGCGCCTGCTGGCGCGCGGCGTCAGGATCCCGCGGCCGGAGATGGTGGCCGTGGACGATGACGTGCGCCCCGAGGCCGTCGCCCCCGGGGTGACGATCCATCCCGGCTGCCGTCTCCAGGGCGCGTCGCTCTCCATCGGGCCGGGCTGCGACCTGGGCGCCGAGGCCCCCGCGACGGTCTCGGATTGCCAGTTGGGGCCGCGCGTCCGCCTGCAGGGCGGGGTGTTCGCCGAGGCCGTCGTTCGAGCCGGGGCGGCCGTGGGCAGCGCCGCCCAAGTGCGGCCGGGGACCCTGCTCGAAGAGCAGTCCTCCGCCGCCCATGCCGTCGGCCTCAAGCAGACGATCCTGTTTCCCTGGGTCACGCTGGGCAGCCTGATCAACTTCTGCGACTGCCTGATGGCCGGCGGCGCCAGCCGCCGGGATCACGGCGAGGTCGGGTCCTCCTACATCCATTTCAATTATACCCCGCACCAGGACAAGGCCACGCCCTCGCTGATCGGGGACGTCCCCCGCGGCGTCATGCTCGACCAGCCGCCGGTGTTCCTGGGCGGCCAGGGCGGGCTGGTCGGCCCGGCGCGTGTCGCCTTCGGCGCCGTGGTTCCGGCCGGAACGATCGTGCGCGGCGACATCCCCGCTCCCGGACTGTTCCAGCCGCCGCCGCCCGCCGCGCGGGCCGATGCCGCCGGCTTCCGCCCCGGCGCCTACCGCGCCGTGCGCCGCCTGGTCCGCAACAACCTGGTCTACATCGGCAACCTGCTCGCCCTGCGGGCCTGGTACCGGCGCGCCCGGCCGGCGCTCCAACCGGCCGACCCGTTCCTGGACGCCTGCCGGCAAGGCGCCCTGGCGCGCCTGGAGACGGTGTGGCGCGAACGCCTGGCGCGCCTCGCGGAACTGGCCGACAAGATGCCGCGCTCGCTCGACCTGGCGGGCGATGCCGGGCAGGACCTGCAGGCCGAGCCCTGGCGCCAGCAGCGCCGCTTTGCCGAGGACTGGCCGCGCCTGCGGGACGCCCTCGCGGCGCTCGACGGACACGACGGCGACCTCGCGGCGCGGGACCGCTTCCTGGCGGGATTGACCGCGCCGGCCGCCGCCGACTACTCGGAAGCCGTCCGCGCCTTGCCCCCCGCGGCGCGGGCCGACGGCACGGCCTGGCTGCAGTCGATTGTGGACGCCGTGGCCGGCCTGTGGCCGGATACCCGACCGTCCGGCCCCGGTCATTGACGATCCGCAAGCCGGGCGCGCCCGGCAGGAGCATCGCATGCGAAAACTCTTCGGCACTGACGGCGTGCGCGGGGTGGCGAACATCGAACCGATGACGGCGGAAACCGCCCTGCTGATCGGCCGCGCCGCGGCGCACGTCTGCAAGCGGCATGCCAACCGCCACCGCATTGTCATCGGCAAGGATACCCGCGTCAGCGGCTACATGATCGAAACGGCGCTCACGGCGGGCATCTGCTCGATGGGCGTGGACGTCCTGCTCGTCGGGCCGATGCCGACCCCGGGCATCGCCTACATCACCCACAGCATGCGCGCCGACGCCGGGGTGGTCATCTCCGCCTCCCACAATCCTTACCAGGACAACGGGATCAAGATTTTCTCGCGCGACGGCTTCAAGGTGCCCGACGCCGTCGAGCAGGAGATCGAAGACCTGGTGACGACCGAGCGCATCAAGGCCATCCGGCCGACGGCGTCCGAAATCGGCAAGGCCTTCCGCATCGACGACGCCATTGGGCGCTACATCGTCTTCTGCAAGAACACCTTTCCGGAAACGATGACTCTCAACGGCCTGAAGCTGGTGCTCGATTGCGCCAACGGCGCGACCTACAAGGTGGCGCCGATCATCTTCTCGGAACTCGGCGCCGAGGTCATCACGATCCACGACCACCCCAACGGGATGAACATCAACGACGGGTGCGGGGCGCTCTACCCCGAGGGGCTCCAGAAGGACGTCGTGGCCCGCGGCGCCCACGCCGGCCTGGCGTTCGACGGCGATGGCGACCGCCTGGTGGCGGTGGACGAGCAGGGCGCCCGCCTGACCGGCGACCATGTCCTGACGATCTGCGCCAAGGCGATGAAGGACTGCGGCCTGCTGCGCAACAACCTGGTGGTCAGCACGCCGATGAGCAACTTCGGATTCCACGCCGCCATGCGACGGCTGGGGATCGAGACCGACGCCGCCGACGTCGGCGACCGCTACGTGCTCAAGCGCATGCTCGAACGCGGGGCGATCCTCGGCGGCGAGGAATCCGGGCACCTCATTTTCCTCAACCACCACACCACGGGCGACGGCATCATTTCCGCCCTGCAACTGCTGGCAATTCTCGTGGAGTCCGGCCTGCCGCTCTCGCGGTTGGCCGCCGACATGCAGCGCGCCCCCCAGCGCCTGATCAACGTCGCGGTCGCCCGCAAGCCGCCGCTCGACACGCTGCCCGGTCTGCAGGCCGCCATCCGCGAGACGGAAACCCGCCTCGACGGCCGCGGCCGCGTGCTGGTGCGCTATTCCGGCACCCAGGCCATCTGCCGGGTGATGGTCGAATCGCTCGACCGCGACGCCACCGACCGGCTGGCGGAATCGCTCGCCGAACGCGTCCGGCAGGAACTGGGCTGAGCGCCCCGGCCGCCGTTCCCCGGGCGCGGGACCGCCCCTCTTCCCCTTCCCCGCCACCCTGAACCGTTCCCCTTACCCGACCCCACATAAGCCGGGCTTGTTCATCACATGGCGCTGCGTCGCCGCCGCCACGGAGCGATCCACCGCCAGGTGCGACCCAAATCCGCGCGTAAGCACATCCCTGTTTCGTGTTCGTATTCACGTTCAAC
>CAZEVX010000156.1:0-2229 GCA_964515705.1 uncultured Verrucomicrobiota bacterium
ACGCCTGCCCGCTGACCGACGGGAGGACGTGGAGGGCGAGGCTTTGCCGAGCCGCGGGCGCAACTCCCGCAGTGTTGGGCGCCGCGCGCCTTGGCGGTTGCATCCGGGTGCCGGCTGCGGTAGGCTCGGCGGCATTGCCGGGCCGGCGGGGCCGGTCCGGGCGGGAGCCGAACGCCATGATTGATCTGCATACCCACTCGACCTTTTCCGACGGCAGCTATTCCCCGGAAGCGCTGGTGCGCGCCGCGGCGCGCGCGGGGCTTGCCGCCGTGGCGCTGACCGACCACGACACCATGGACGGGCTGGCGCGCTGCCAGGCGGCGGCGGCCGGCGGGCCGGTGCGGGCGGTGCCCGGGGTCGAGATCAGCGCGGACTGCCAGCCGGCCGACGCCACGATGCATGTTCTGGGGTATTTCGTGGACCCGTCCGACGCCGCGCTTGCCGGGCATATCGTCCGGCTGCGCGATGGGCGCCGGCGACGCAACGAGGAGATCGTCAAGCGCCTCAACGGCATGGGGCTGGCGCTGACCCTGGCCGAGGTCATGGCCCTGGCGGGCGAGGGCAATGCGGGCCGGCTGCACTTCGCCCTGGCGCTGGTGGCGCGCGGCTACGTGCGCACGACCCAGGAAGCCTTCGACCGGTTTCTGGCCAAGGGCAAGGCGGCCTATGCCGACCGGCTGCGGTTTGCGCCGGCCGACGGCGTCGCCATGATCCGCCGGGCCGGCGGCATCGCCGTGCTGGCGCACCCCTTCACGCTCAAGATGGGCCGCGAGGCCCTGGCAGGCTGCGTCGAGGAGCTGGTCGGCGCCGGGCTGCAGGGGATCGAGGTGTACTACCCGCAACATGCCCCGGCGCAGGTCAAGCAATATCTGGGACTGGTCCGGCGGTTTGGCCTGGTGGCGACCGGCGGCACGGATTTTCACGGCGCGCCGATGCCGGACATCCAGCTCGGCCGCGGCCGCGGCGACCTCGAGGTGCCCGACACGGTGCTGGCCGAACTGGAGGCGCTGCGCGCCCGCTGACGCGCGGCGCGCTCCCGGGCGCCCGCATGGGAACAGGCGGCACAGACAGGAACGGAATCCGCGGCGCCGGCCGCGCCCGACGGCCGTCCCGGCCGCCACCCGGGCTGTACCTGCATGTGCCGTTCTGCGACGGCAAGTGCGCCTACTGCGCCTTCTACTCGGTGCGCTACGATGCGGCGCTGGCCGACCGGTACCTGGCGGCGCTCGAGCGCGCGGCCGCGGCGGCGCTCGCCAACGCGACCGCCGGGTGCGCCGGCGGGATCGGCACGGTCTACATCGGCGGCGGCACGCCCACCATGCTCTCCCCCGCGCAGCTCGGACGGCTCGGCGGCATCGTCGCCCGCTTTTCCCTGCGCGCCCGCGGCGAGTGGACCGTCGAGGCCAATCCCGGCACGCTGACCGCCGCCAAGGCGGACGTTTTGGCCGCGGCGGGCGTCAACCGGATCAGCCTCGGCGCCCAGGCGTTTGACGACGCCGTGCTGCGCCGGCTGGGCCGGCGGCACAGGGCGGCCGACACCGTGCGCGCGGCGGCGTGCGCGCGCCGGGCGGGGATTGCGAATCTCGGGCTCGACCTGCTGGCGGGCGTGCCGGGCGTCGGCCGCGCCGCCTGGCGCGACACGCTGGGCCGGGCGCTGGACCTCGAGCCGCGGCATGTTTCGGTCTACGCCCTGACGCGCGAGGAAGGCACGCGCCTCGACCGCACCGCGGCGCGGGGGGACATCGCCCTGCCGTCGGACGACGACCAGTTGGCGGCGCTCGAGGATGCCGAGGCGTGTCTTGCCGGCGCGGGCTTCGCGCGCTACGAACTCTCGAACTACGCGCGGCCGGGCTATGCCTGCCGGCATAACCTGGCCTGCTGGCGCGGCGCCGATTATCTTGGCTTGGGGCCGGCCGCCGCCTCGCATGCCGGGCGGCGGCGCTGGACCGACCGCCCGGACCTGGCGGCCTGGCTGGCGGCGCTCGAGGCCGGGCGCAACCCGCCGCGCGACGAGGAAGTCCTGACGCCGGCCATCGAGCGGCAGGATCGGGTGGTCTTCGGGCTGCGGATGGCCGAGGGGGTGTCCGCGGGCGCAGCCCGCGGCTATGCCGGGCCGTTGCGGCGCCTGCGCGCCGACGGCCTCGTGCGGCTGCGGCGCGGCCGCTGGCGGCTCACCCGGCGCGGGCGCGCGCTGGCCGATTACGCGGCCGTGGAACTGATCGGGGAAGA
>CAZEVX010000156.1:2329-7563 GCA_964515705.1 uncultured Verrucomicrobiota bacterium
GCTCCCGCCGGACAAGCCGGCGGGGAGCCTCGGCATGACGGAGACTTTGCATCACGGTTTCTATTCCGATTGTCGGCGGGCGGGTTGGCTGCTAGATTGCGTTGCGGACAACATCCCGAGGGACGGAGGGCCGCGCTCCGGCGCGTTCGAGCGCGCGCCACGCCACGGGTTCAGGAGGAACGCCCCATGCAACTGTCGGTCTGCACGATCGCCCTGCGCACTCGCCCGCCGGAAGAGGCCTTTCCGCTGCTGGCTCGACTCGGCTACCGCAACCTCGACGTGCTGGCCTATGGCCAGCAGGCGCATCTCTCGCGGGCGATGGACCGGGCGCGCCGGCGGCAGATGTACGACCTGGCCAGGGCGCACGGGCTGCGCATCGTGTCGCTGGCGGGGAGCGTCGGCGGGAAGTTCAACAGCGACCTCCCGGAGGAACGCCGCCAGGAAGTGGCGCGGGTGCGGGAGGAGATTGACCTGGCGGTCGAGGCCGGCGCCGAGGTGGTGCGCGTGAGTCCGGGCGAGGGCGAGGACGCGGACCGGACCATGAGCCGCTCGATTCCGCACCTCCAGGCGGCGGCGTCCTATGCCGAGCAGCAGGGCGTGCGGCTGGGGATGGAAAACCACAGCGGCAGCCTGACGGGCAACCCCGAGGCCATCGCGGCGCTCTGCCGCGCCGTGGGGTCCCCATTTCTGGGCGTGATTTACGAGCCGGGCAACCTGTTCGGAATCAACCGCGATTACAAGGCCGACCTCGAGACCCAGAAGGCGCACGTCGTGCATGTTCATCTCAAGGACGGGTATCCGCACTATTTCGGGCCGAAGAACGACACCTTCGCCCCGCAACGCCTGTTCTGCACGGTGTTCGGCGAAGGCCGACTGGATATCCCCTGGATCCTGGACGCCCTCGGCCGGCTCGGGTATGACCGCTATGTGTCGGTCGAGTACGAGGGCTGCTGGCACCCCGAGTACCAGTTGCCGCCCGACGAGCAAGGCCTGGCGCAGGTCAAGGCCTACATGGCGCGCTGGCTGGCGTAGCCGGCTGGCGCGGCGCCCGTGGATCGAGTTCCGAAACCGTCCCCCAGGAGTCCTCAGCATGCAAGCCGGGTTTTACGAGTCCGACATCACACCCTTTTTCGACACCCGCAACGCGGTCGCCTACGACCACGGCACGATGAAGGGGGTCAAGACGCCCTTTTCATTCTCGGCCGGCGTATTCGAGGCCGGCGGCCGCACCGTGGCGCTGGTGGGCGCCGACATGATCGTGCTCGACCGCCCGCTGGTGGACTACGCCCTCGAGCAGTTGCGGGCGCGCCTGCCGCTGGACAGCCTGGTCGTCGGCGCCTCGCATACCCACGCCAATGCCTGTACCATGGACTGGCTGTTGATGTCCGACGCCGAGATCCGGGCGATGGAGGACCTGACCCCCGCCGCCCGCGAGCGGATCGTCAAGGACATCGGCCGGGTGGGCCGCGATTACCGCGTTCTGCTCGAGAAGCGCCTGGTGGACGCCGTCTACAACGCCTGGCTGCGCCGCGAGGACGTCCGGCTCGTCGCCGGCCGCGCCATCGTGGACAACGTGGCCTTCAACCGGCGCCAGAAGCTCAAGAGCGGCCTGACCGTGACCCACGGCGGCAAGGGCAACCCGGAGATCGCCGGCAACGCCGGGCCGGTGGACACCCAACTGACGGCGCTCGGCGCCGTCAACGCCGCCGGCACGATGCTCGGCGCGGTGGTCAACTTCGGCTGCCACGGCACGGTGACCGCCGAGGGGTTTTTCTCGGCCGACTGGCCCTACCACATGCGGGAGACCGTCAAGCGCAACTGGAACCCGCGGATGACCGTGGTGTTTCTGAACGGCTGCTGCGGGGACGTGACCCAGATCGACAACCTCGATCCCGCGCCCGAACCGCGCACGGAACGGCGCGCCATGGTCCTGGGCGAGCGCGTCGGGCTCGGCGCCGTCGAGGCCTTGCGGGCGCCGGAGCCCGAGCCGTTCGAGACGGTGGCCTGCGCCACGCGGATATTGCCGGTGCCCTACCGCGCGATTCCCGAGGCTCGCTACCGCGAGGCGCTCGACAAGGTCAACGGGCCCTGGGACGAGAAGAAGGACCGCTGGCTGATCGGCTACTACGCCCGCGACACGGTGCTGCTGGTCAACCGCATCCGCCAGCAGCCGCTGTTTGCCTGCGAGCTGAACGCCGTCCAGATCGGCAACGCGCTGCTGCTGACGACCCCGGCCGAGATGTTTGCCCAGATGGCGATTGACCTCAAGGCCGCCTCGCCGTTCCCGGTGACGATGGTCTCGGAACTGACCAACGGCCATGCCGGCTATGTGCCGACCCCCGAGGCTTTCGGGCCGGGCGGCGGCGGCTACGAGCCGCGCTTCGGCGGCGCGAGTTTCCTCGAGGCCGGGGCGTTCGACAAGATCCGGGCGGCGTTGCTCGAGATGCTGGCGGGGTTCCGGCCCGAACGGCCGCCGGCCGCCCCGGCGCCCAAGGGCAAGCCCTGGGTCGCGTACCGGCCCGAAGAGTTGTGAACGCGCGGGATGCCGGCATGGACATGCCGCTCAACGAAGCCGATACGCGGGCACAGTTGATCGATCCGGCCATTCACCGGCGCGGCTGGACGGAGGACTTGGTTCGCCGCGAAGAGACGGCCGGCACAATCGAAATCGTCCATGGCAAGGCGCGGCGGCGTTCCCGCGGAACGGTGGATTACGTTCTGCGGGTCAAGGTCCATGTCGCCACGCAGCCTGTTGCCCTCGCGCTGATCGAGGCCAAGAAGGAAAGTCTGCCGGCCGGGCACGGCCTCGACCAGGCCAAGGGTTACGCGGCCTGCCAACGGCTGAACGTCAAGTTCGTCTATGCCTCGAATGGCCACCAGTTCGTCGAGTATGACGCCTTCACGGGGCGCACCACCCGGCCCCGCCCGATGGCCGCGTTCCCCGCGCCGGCCGATCTCCGCGCCCGCTACGAGCGCGGCATGGGATTTACTCTCGAGGCCCCCGCCGCCAAGCCGCTGCTCCAGCCCTATCCCGGCGGCGAAGGCACCCGGCGCTACTACCAGGACGCCGCCATTCGCGCCGTCATGGAAAAAATCGCCCAGTGCGAAGGCGCTCGTAAACCCAAGCGCGCCCTTCTGGCCCTGGCGACGGGCTCGGGGAAGACGTTCATTGCCGTCCATCTGCTCAAACGCATCTCCGACGCCGGCCGGCTGACCCGCGCGCTGTTCGTCTGCGACCGGGACGAACTCCGTGCCCAGGCGCTTCAGGCTTTCCAACATGCCTTCGGGTCCGATGCCGCCGAGGTGTTCCGCGCGCCAGACGGCACGAACAACGCCAAAAACGCCCGGATCCACATTGCCACCTACCAGACCCTTGGCATCGAAAACGAACACGGCGATGCCACCTTCCTGACCACGTTTTATCCCGAGGACTATTTCACGCACGTCGTCATTGACGAGTGCCACCGTTCGGCCTGGGGCAAGTGGTCCCAGGTGCTTACCCGTAACGGTAATGCCGTGCAGATCGGGCTTACCGCCACCCCGCGGCAGTTCGTGGAGCGCTGTCTGCGGCAGCCCGCCGAGCCGATGCCCGAGCACGTTGCCGGGGACCTCATGGCGGCTGACGGCCACCCCGTCGGGCCGACGCTGCCGCTGGTGGAGTCCCGGCGGTCCTACGGCGGGACGCCGGAAACGCTCTCCGACTGGGGCGTCACGGCCAACAACCTGGCCTATTTCGGCAAGCCGGTCTACGAATACGATATCGCCCAGGCCGTCGAGGACGGCTATCTCGCCGCCTGCGACATACAGAAGGGCCGCGTCAACCTCGATGATACCGGCATTACCAAGGCCGACATCATCGCGCGCCAACCGGTTGACGCCACGACCGGCCAGGCCCTCACCCCCGAGCAGATCGACGACCTCTATGTGCGCTACCAGTTCGAGGACCGCATCCTGCTCCCCGACCGTGTCCTGGCCATGTGCCAGGACCTGTTCCGGTACCTGCTGGACAACGGCGGCCCCGAACAGAAAACCATCATCTTCTGCGCCCGCGACCGCCATGCCGACGATGTGGCCGTCTGCCTGAACAACCTCTACGCCGCCTGGTGCGCCAATCATGGCAAACAGCGGCTGGCGTATTACGCCTTCAAGTGCACCGACGCCAGCAGCGGAAACGACCAGTTGCCCGACCTGCGGGCATCCTCGCGCTCCCACTTCATTGCGACCACGGTGGACCTCCTGACAACCGGCGTGGATGTCCCCTGCGTGCGTAACATCGTCTTCTTTAAGTACCTGAAGTCGCCCATCAGGTTCTATCAGATGGTCGGCCGCGGCACGCGTATTGATGTGCCGACGGGCAAGCTGATGTTCCGCGTCTATGACTACACCGATGCCACCCGCCTATTCGGCGGAGATTTTATCACCAAGCCGCCGCCCAACGGCGGGGGAGGCGGCCCGCCGCCGCCGCCGCCCCCGCCGGAGCCGACGATCAGTGTCGAAGGCTTCGACGTGCAAATCACCGATGCCGGCCGCTTCATCGTTGCCGACGTGGATGGCAAGGCCATGCCCATCCCGATCGAGGAATACAAGGCCCGCCTGGCCGCGCGCCTCGTTCAGGAAGTCAAAACGCTCGACGACTTCCGCACGCGCTGGATTGACCCGCCGGCGCGCCAGGAACTCATTGACGCCCTGGTCACGTCCGGCTACTCGCCGGCACTTGTCCGGATGGTGGACGAGAAGCAGGACTACGATCTTTACGACGTGCTGGCCGAACTCGGCTGGGGTTTGAACCCACGCACGCGCCATGACCGCGCCCTGGCCTTCACCTATAAGCACGAGGGCTGGATCAACGCTTTGCCGGGCAAAGCCGCCGCCACGATCCGCGCCATCGCCAGCCAGTTCGACCGCGGCGGCACCGAGAGCCTGGAGAACCAGCAGATATTTCAGACGCCGGAAGTCAAGGCCGCCGGCGGTCTGAAGGCTCTGCAAGCGGCCGGTAATCCGCGCGAGTTGCTGACCGAGACCAAGTCGAGGATGTTTGCCGCATGATCATGGAAACTACAAAACACGCGAAAGGCGTGAAAAAGGATCTTCCCGCCGGCTGGCGCTGGGTCAGGTTGGGGGAGGTGTGCGAGCAAGACAGGCAGATTATTGAGTCTAATACGGCGGAGGCAAAATCACTAGATTATTATAGCCTGGAACACATCGAAAGCGAGACGGGGCGCATACGTAGAGTG
>CAZEVX010000156.1:7573-7945 GCA_964515705.1 uncultured Verrucomicrobiota bacterium
AGGATGCTGGAAAAAGCACTACTTTTCGATTTGATGAAAACCATGTGCTTTACGGAAAATTAAGGCCATATCTGAACAAAGTTGCCTTGCCGGACATATCGGGCCGTTGCACAACAGAGATGATCCCTTTAAAGCCGTTTTCTGATATTGACCGTGTTTTTTTAGCGTGGGTGCTTCGACGACGCGAAACCGTGGAATTTGCCATGCGGGGGAAAACAGGCTCCCGTATGCCAAGGGCTGATATAGACAACCTGTTAACTCTCCAAATCCCCCTCCCTCCCTTGCCAGCGCAGAAGCGGATTGCAGCGCTGCTCAACGAGCAGATGGCGGCGGTGGACAAGGCCCGCGTGGCGGCGCAGGCCCGGCTTGAGG
>CAZEVX010000157.1:0-7889 GCA_964515705.1 uncultured Verrucomicrobiota bacterium
GTCTGTTTCTGGACGGCGAAGTTGGCATTGGCGGCCAGCAGTTTCTGGGCGGCGCCGAAGCGGTCCTGGTCCGCGCGGCGGATCAGGGCGCTCTGGCCCTGGAGCAGGTAGGGCTCGCTGAAGGCGATGCGCACGCGGCGGGTGTCGGTGATCGTCATACCGGACATGATGACGTCGGTGCGGTCGGCGATCAGGGCGTTGATCTGCTGGTCCCAGGGCAGGTCCACGAAGCGCAGCGGGCGGCCGAGGGCGCGCGCCAGGGCGCGGGCCAGGTCGGCCTCGAGGCCGGCGATCTCGCCGTTCTGCTGGAAGATGATCGGCGGGCTGTCGGGCGTGACGCCGACATAGAGCGGCGCACGGCCGCCGTGGCCCAGGCCGGGAACGCCGCGGCAGCCGGCCAGCAGGCCGGTCCCGGCGGCCAGAGCGGCGAACGCCCATCGGAGTCCTGCGCGTGCCTGCATGGCGACCGCCTTTCCGTGGCGCGGCCCGGTGTTGTGTTGGGGCGGCGCGCGAATGCCGGCCATCCTACAGGGAAGCGCGGCCGAATCAATTGAAAAAACTTGCCCGACCTGCTTTGGGCTTGTCATTCCCGTGGTCGGCCGTGACAATGCCGCCTGACGGACAGCGGAAGACGCGGGGCGAAAGGAACGGCGCTCATGAGCACCCTCGGGCGGATCGGCGGATGCCTGTCGGGACTGGCGCTGGCGGCCGGCGGTCCGGCGGCCGGGGAGCCGCCCGCGGTGACGCTGCCGCGGGCGGACACGGCCCCGGCGGTTGACGGCCGGCTGGACGATCCCGCCTGGTCCGGCGCGGCGGTGCTGACGAATTTTCACGTTCTCGCGGGGGGGCTGCTGCGGCCGCGCGCCGACACGCCGGCGGCGACGCGCGTGCTGTTGCTGCGCGACGACGCCTGGCTCTACGCGGGATTCGACTGCAGCAACGCCGCCATGCGGCACGTCACCCAGCAGGTCCTCGAGCCGGACGGCCCGGTGCATCTCGACGACAGCGTCGAGTTGTTTTTCGATCCCGGCACCGGCGGGGAGCTGTACCTGCACTTCCTGCTGAGTTGGGCGAATGTCCGGGGCGAGCGGCGCATCACGAACACGGGCGGCATCGAGCCGGGCTGGACCATTCCCTGGCGCTCGGCCGCCGTGCGCGGGGAGCGGGGCTGGACGGGGGAGGCCGCCATTCCGCTGTTGGCGTTGACGTCCGGCGGCGACGCCGGCGCCCTGCGGATGAACGCGACGCGCACGCGCGTCACCGTGATCCTGGATGCCATGGGCGCGCAGCAGGGTCTCGATCGGGACATCGGGACTTGGGCGCCGCTCGACCGTTCGGGCCACGAGCCGGCGCGCTTCGGGCGCCTCGAAGGCCTGGCAGGCGTGCGGACGGCAGTCCCGTTCCTGCCCTGGATCGAGTCGGTATCCGTCGGGGGATACGAAGGCGAGGGCGCCGCCCGGGTCTACCGCGTGCAGGCGACCGTGCGCGCGCACACCGTCACGCCGGGCACGGCCCGGCTGGTGGTGCGCGACGCGCCAAGCGCCGGCCCGGGCGCCGCAATGCCGCTCGTGGCCGTCCTGGCGGGGATGTCGGCCGCCACGGTGACCGCCGCCGTGCCGGCGGCCGTCATGGCCCAGCGCGCCGTGCGCGTCGAGCTCGAGGGCGGCGCGCCCGGCGAGGTTTGGCAGCGCGCCGAGGCGCGCGACACCGCCCGCCTGACCGTGATGCGGCCGCCGCTGCCGGACCGCGACTATTACACCGACGAGGACGCCGCCCGGGTGCGGTGCGAGGTCGGCCTGCCGCCCGCCGCCCGCGCCGGTCTGCGATTGAGCCTGCGGGCCGGCGCCGGCGCCGCGCTGGCCGCGGCGCCGGTGGCCGGGCCGGAGACGGTGCTCGCGGCGCCGCTCGGCGCCCTGGCCATGGGCACCAACCGGCTGACGGCGGTCCTGGCGGATGCCGCCGGCAACGTGCTGATGGAGGCGCCGGTCGCCCTGCTGCGGCTGCCGCCCAACCCGGGCGCGGAGGTCAAGGTCGACCGGTTCCGTCGCGTCCTGCGGGTCAACGGCCGCCCGTTTTTCGCCTTTGGGCTCTACGGCCAAGACATCGGGGTTGCTCATGAGGGGTATCTCCGGGCGCTGTCGGAGGCGGGCTTCAACCTGGTCGGCCGCGTCTACAACGTGCGGCCCTGGCACGCGTGGGGGATGGACGTGGCGGCCGCCTGGGTGGCCGAGACCAAGCCGTTCCTCGACCTGGCGCGGAAGCATCGCCTGATGGTGCTGGACTGGGCGGGCAACGTCCAGCCGGGGTACGTCCCGGGCCGGCCCCTGACCGAGGACCTCGCGGCGGCCCGGACGCACTTCGAGGCGCAGCTCCCGGACCTGAAGACCGTCAGCGACGCGCTGCGCGGGCACCCGGCTTACCTCGGCTACCAGAACGTGGACGAGCCCAACCTGCTGAACGCCGACACGCGCATTGCGGCGGCCGAGTGGTATTACACGGCCAAGCGGGCATGGGACCCCTGGCATCCGGCGTTGCTGCTGTATGCCCAGCACCTGCCGGCGGGCGAGAAGTGGATGCGCTGGGGCGAGATGATCTGCTACGACATTTACCTCTATCCCGGCTGGGGCCAGCTCTATCATACGCCCCACTACATGGCCCTGAAAACCATGGAGCTCGAGTCCCGCGCCGCCGCCGCCGGCCAGGTGCTCTGGATGGTGCCGATGGCCGAGGCGCTCGATCCCGGCCGCGTGCCGCGCGCCCTGACCCCGGCCGAGCAGCGCGCCCAGACCTACCTGGCCTTGATCCACGGGGCCAAGGGGTTGCTCTACTTCTGTTCGACCGCGCTGTATTCGCGGCCGATGTGGGACACGCTCGCGAGCCTGGCGCGCGAGGTCGAGGCCCTGGCGCCGGCGCTGCTCGAGGCGCCCGCGCCGCAGCGCCTCGACTACCGTCCGACGGCCCTCGACCGCCAGGCGCAGCGGCTGCCCGACGTGCAGGCGGCGCTCTTCCGGCATCCCGCCGGCGGGTTCCTGCTGCTGGCCGCCAACGCCCAGTGGTACCCGGTGGAGACCGTCTTCCGCGTTGCCGGCCTGGACCCGGCCACGCCCGTGCGGCGCCTGTTTGGCGGCGCCGATCCGGCGCTCGAGCCGGGCGCGTTCCGCGACACGCTCGAGCGCTACGGCACGCGCGCCTACCGCCTCGCGGCCGCGGAGCCGGCCGCCGGCGAGCCGCTGGCCGTCACGGTCGAAGCCGTCGCCCGCCCGGAGAAGGGCGAGCCGATCGCCCTGCTCCAGCCCGCGATCGAGGCCATCAGCAAGCGGCGCAACGTGATGCCCAACCCCTCGTTCGAGACCTGCACGGTGTCCGGCCTGCCCGATTTCGTGCTGCCGATGGGCTACATCGCCGTGCCGCGCGTCGGCGACCCGGACGCCCCGTGGGGCCTGGACGCGCGCGCGCCGGTTCACGGCCGGCAATCGCTGCGCATGCGGCTGGACATGCTGCGGGAAGGCAGTGCGCAGCGCCTGTGCCGCGGCCTGATGGGCGTCTTCTACCCGCCGCCGCTCGATCGCCCGGCGCCCTATGTCTTCTCGGCCAGCGTCCGCGGACGGAAAGCCGGGGACCGCATCTGGCTGCGCATCCTCGGCCGCGAGGTCGAGTTCCCCCTGACGCCCGACTGGCAGCGCATCCACGTCGCCGGAACCTGCGGGCCGACCGATCCGGCCAACGGCGGCGGCGTGTCGTTCCTGATCTACCCCGTGGGCGGACCGGGAGCCGAACTCTGGCTGGACGCCATGCAGGTCGAGGCGGGCACCGCGCCGACGCCGTTCACCCTGGAGTAAGGCGCGATGACGAGCCATCAGATTGCCGACCGGACGCGCCTGGCGGCCGTCCCGGGGCTGGCGCTATGGGCGGGCGCCGCCCTGGCGGGCATCCAGTTCGAGGCCGGGGCGCGCCGGATTTGGATCACGGATTTTCCGGCCGCCTATCCCGCCACGATGGATCTCGTGCGGGCCGTGGACGCGCGCGAGGGATGGGGCTGCGTGACGTACGACCCGGCGTCCGACACGTATGCCGTGGCCGCCAGCCTGTTCCTCGGCTGCGACGACGGGACCGACACCTACGTGCAACTGGGCCGGCCGGGACATACCGGCGAGACGTGGGTGGTTGACGGGGACGTGGCGGTGCATCCCTCGGCGCCCTGGCCGCCGGACGCCGCCGCCCGGCGCGCGGTCAACCGGCTGACCATCGGCGCGCCGGGCGCGCCCGGCATCCGGGCGGCGCTGCGCATCGCCAGCGCGACCAACGCCGGGCACAGCCTCTACGTCGGCACGTTCCCGCGCGACGGCCGGATGGCCTTCTGGGAAGCCTATCGCGGGCAACTGCACGTGCATGGCGGGACCATCACCGCGCACGTCGAAGACCGCCCCCATGCCCTGGGCGCCAAGGCGGGCTACGACAGCGTGCACCTGCGCGGCGACAGCGTGCACCTGCGCGGCGCGCGCATCGCCTGGGTCCGCGGGGCGGTCAGCGGCCTAATTGGCGGCGGCCGCGACCACGAGGTCGCCGACACGGTCTTCGAGCACTGCGGCGCGGGCATCGGCGCCTACTGGGATAACCAGGCGCGGCGCGCCATCCGCGGCTGCGTGTTCCGCGAGTGCGGCACGGGCCTGGCCGATCCGGCGGACCGGGTGGCGCTCGAGGACTGCGTCTTCGAGGGGAACGACCGCAACTGGGCGGTCGCGCGCGCCGCCCGGCTCCTGCTGCGGAACTGCCGCATCGCCCCGCCGCGGCTCGGCGACCGCTACCAGCGGGCCGGCGACGGGGACCTGCGCCGGGGCTGCAGCAACAGCGTCGTGTCGTTGCGGCAGGTGGTCGTCGAGACCGTGGACACCCGCGGACAGCCGGTCTCCAACGCCGTGGTCGCCATCGCCCGCCCGCGGGAAGGCGATCGCGTCACCGCCCTCACCGGCCCCGCCGGCCGCACCACGCCGCCCGGCAGCCGCGAGGCCTTCTGGCTGACCGAGTTCGAGGCCGAGCCGGGCGCCGACCCCGACCGGCCGGCCCTGCGCCGCTACGCCTACGACATCGAGGCGCGCGCCGCCGGATATGCCGACGCCGTCCGCCGCGGCTACTGCCCGACGGCCAGTTGGGACACCGTCCGCCTGGTGCTCGCGGCGCGGCCGGAGTCGGGGCGGGCGCCGGCGAATACGGAGCGGCGCTTGCCGCCCTCTCCGTAACGGACGGTCACGCCGAGGCGCGACCCTCCGGACGACGTGACAGGAGCGCGGCGGAAAGATGTGCTCCGGCGCGCCCGAGGGTAACGCCGCGCGGCGCGGCCGACGTAGAAAGAACAGGTCTTCCATGACGGCTTCGAGCCCATCCCTGGACACGGTGTTTTCCTGGATCGCGGCGCGGCGCGGCCGCTGCGTCGAGCGTTTGGCGGACTACGTGCGACGGCCGAGCGTCAGCGCCACCGGCGAGGGCGTGCTCGAGACCGCCGCCTTCATCGCCGGGGACCTCGAGCGCCTTGGCCTGCCGGCGCGGACGATTGCGACCCCCGGCTGGCCGGCGGTCCTGGCGCGGCGCGCCGACGCGCCGAACGCGCCGACGGTGTTGTTCTACGGGCATTACGACGTCCAGCCGCCCGACCCCCTCGATCAATGGACCGCGCCGCCCTTCACGCCGGAGGTGCGCGCCGGGCGGCTGTACGGGCGCGGCGCGGCCGACAACAAGGGCCAGCATCTGGCCGTGTTGCTGGGGATCGAGGCCTGGCTGGCCTGCCACGGCCGGCTGCCCTGCAACGTCGCGGTGCTGCTGGAGGGCGAGGAGGAAATCGGCAGCACGCACCTGGCGGAGGTCGTCGGCGCGCAGGCCGGCGACCTGCGGGCCGACCTGGTCGTGATGGCGGACGGGTCGGTGCACGAGAGCGGGCAGCCGACCCTGGTGTTCGGGGTGCGCGGGATCGCCGCCTTTGAACTGCGCGCGAAACATGCCGCGCGCGACGTGCACTCGGGGAGTTTCGGGGGCGTCGCGCCCAACCCGCTCTGGACGCTGGTTCACCTGCTGGGCACCATGAAAAACGACCGCGGCGAGATCACGATCGCCGGGTTCGGGGATGCCATCCGGCCGCTGAGCGAGGCCGAGCGCGCGGCGCTCGCCGCGCTGCCGGACGATCCCGAGCGCCTCCGCGCGGCGCTGGGCCTGGAGCGCTTCGACGCCCCGGCCGGTCTCGGGCTGGGGGAGCGCGTCATGGCCCGGCCGACCCTGACGATCAACGGCCTGCACGGCGGCTACGGCGGGCCGGGCAGCAAGACCGTGCTGCCGCGCGAGGCGGTTGCCAAGTGCGACGCGCGCCTGGTGCCCAACCAGACCGTCGCCGGCGCGATGGCCGCGATCCGGGCGCACGTCGCCCGGCACGCGCCGGACGTCGAGGTCATTCCCCGCGGCGGCATGGACCCCTCGCGCACTCCCCTCGATTCCCCCTGGGCGGACCCGCTCCGCCGGGCGGTCCGCGCCGCCCAGGGCGTCGAGCCATTGACGGTCCTTTCGCTGGGAGGGAGCCTGCCGGCCTACGTCTTTACCGGGGTTCTGGGGGCGCCGACCTTTGGCCTGCCGAGCGCCAACGCGGATTCCACGATCCATGCCCCGGACGAAAACCTCGACCTGGAATGGTTTGTCAGGGGCATCCGCACCGCCGCCGCCCTGCTGGCGGAACTCGGCGGCCGAACGCTTGGCGCGCGGGCCCCTTGACCGCCGGCTGGCAGCGGGCCGCCGTATCCGGCGCGCCGGCGGCCGCTCGATCCGCCTGTCCAGCGCTGGAGCCAGGGTCAAGCCCGAGCAGCCGGGCGGCGTTGCGCCAGGCGATCTTTTCATGGACCGCCGCGGAAATCCGCCCTGCGCGGTTCCAGGCCTCGAGCAGCGCGATCTGCGGCGCGTCCTGGCCGGCAAGGGCGAAGTCGGTCCCGAAATACAGCCGGTCCTGGAATTCCTCGAGGAAGGCCGCCCCGAAGGCCGGATCGCGGGCGATGGCATTGTGGCCGCTGCCGGCCGAGAGGTCGCCGTGCAGATTGGGGTAGCGCCGCATCAGCGCCGGCACGCGGCCGGGAATGACGGGTCCGGACGGATACCCGTGGCGGTTCTCGGCGGTGACCTCCGTGCCGATCTCCGCCCAGAACACCTGGGAATGCGCCAGAAACACCAGGCCCGGGAACGCCTGCAGGGCGCGCTCGAGCCGCGGCAGGCCGGGATCGTCGTAGCAGCCATACTGGCCGGCGTGGAGCGTCGAGGCCAGGTGGAACAGCAGCGGCAGCCCGGCGCGCTCGACGTGCCGGTAGACGTTCATGTTGAGCGGGTCGTCGAACGGGAGGTTCGGGCAGTACTCGCCGATCCCCTTGAACCCGGAATCCTTGAAGAAGCCCAGCATCTGCGAGAAATCGGCGGCCGGCGAGTTTGTCAGCATGCGCGGGTCCAGGCCGCCGAAGGGGATCAGGCGCCCGGGAAACTTGGCCACCATGCGGGCGACGTCGAAGGGCGTGACGTAAACCGTGCGGCATTCCGGGCTCATGGCCGTAAGCAGCACGGCCCGGTCAATCCCGTGGGCGTCCAGCATGGCGACCAGTTCCTCGCTGGTCGGATAGAAGCGCCGCGTGCCGATCTGCTTCTCGATGCCGCGGTTGTCGCTGGCGTGGCAGTGGATGTCAATGAGCATCGGCGGTCTCCCGGCGGTCCCGCGGGGGCGGCCGGCGGCGCCGGCCCGCAGGGTGTCCCGCGGATCTGCCGGCAAGGATAGCGCGCGCCGGGGCGCGGCGCAACCCGGATCGCGCCGCCCCGATGGGCGGGAGTTGCGCTTGTCCGCGGTCACTCCCGGCGCGATCCGTGCACGGGAACGG